>NZ_JAMQGP010000001.1:683642-1025463 GCF_023703465.1 Echinimonas agarilytica
GGTCGACACCGGCAAAAGGCTCATCGAGTAAGATAAAACTGGGTTCAGCGGCAAGCGCTCGTGCAATTTCAACTCTGCGTCGTTCCCCCCCAGAAAGGCTCATGCCTTTGCTTTGGGCAATATGGCCAATATTAAATTCTTCCAGCAAAGAGTCGAGAGCTTCCTCTCGTTGCTCGGTAGAGAGGTCTTTGCGCGTCTCTAAAATAGCCATAATGTTGTCGCGTACACTGAGCTTGCGAAAAATGGACGACTCTTGGGGCAAATAGCCGATGCCTTTTCGGGCACGCTCATGCATGGGCGCCAAGGAAATATCTTCACCGTTGAGCTCAATAATGCCTTTTTCGGCTTGAACAAGCCCCACCACCATATAAAAGGTGGTGGTTTTACCTGCGCCATTAGGCCCCAGAAGACCCACAATTTGCCCTGGTTCAACTTTCAACGAAACATCTTTAACCACTTGACGGCGCTTGTAAGACTTTGCGAGATTTTTTGCTTCTAATAATGCCATGCAGACTATTTCTTTTGGTCGTCGAGTTGTTCTTGGACTTGATCTGGAATGAAGATCGTTGTCACGCGAGCAGAGCCATCGTCTTTGCTATCTGCTTCGAGTAATTGCTGTTCAAGGTTGTAGAGAATCTTGTCACCCTTTACCAAGCTATCTTCTTGAGTTAGTTGAGCTTCACCGGTGAGCAACAAAATACGTTCTCCAAGCTCATATCGAACTCGCAACGCTTGAGCATCCATTGCTTTGCCATTATCAAGGATTTGGCTGTAATTTGCAGGCTTTCCGTTCGCGACCAAGACTTGTTGGCCTTCTTCGGTTGCGTTCAAGATAGTCAGTGTATCTGCAAATATCTGCAATGTTCCTTGAGTCACTTTGACATCACCAATATACGTCACAACATTTGACTTCATATCAATGGTTTGCCGCTCTGATTCAATCACAACTCGTTCAGAGAAGTCGCTCTTTACGGCATAAGAAAAAGGACATATGGCTATTAATGCTGCGGCACTAATTCGCTGGAGTTTGTTCATAAAATGCTTCCACATCTTGCAGAATTTCTATGTCCTGCTTATTTAAATCTGCTTGAAGACCAACACCTTGCATCTCAATGTGTGGGCCAAGGGCGATGACTTTCTCATCAGTATGCATCTGATTGGAGTCAATTTCGAGCACCAGATAAGGTGTTGTAATTGTTTGAACTTGGCTTAAAGGATCGGTTGCTTTAATTGTAACAGAACCTTTGAGCTGCAATTGATCGAGCGCTTGATACAAGCTGCCTTCGCTGGCTGTGACTTTCCAAGCGGGGTCATCGCCAGACTCTTCGTTAAATACTGTGACTTCTGGGTTAGTAAATATGGTCATGTCGAGTGCTGAATAGGATTCCATTCGCTCGCCAAACACCGTACTGGTTAATTTGCCAGTTTTATCAAAATTACGATTAAATAGGTTTTCCGCGATGTAATCGGGTTCATAGGTATCCCATTGTAGAGCCTTCTTTGGATCGCTTTCCTCAGTATCTAATAAAGCATAGATCACCAGTGAGGTGATGAAAAACAAACCTGATACCCAGGTCAGTCTATTCATATGCTACGTCCCATTGTCGTGTTGAAAGTGCCTTGTGCTTGCATGATGGTATCACAAACTTCGCGCACGGCTCCGAACCCTCCAGCGGTTTGTGTGGTCCACTTTGCCCGTTGGCGCAACCAAGGGTGGCCGTCCGCCACGCAAATCGACATACCACATTCGGCCATGACGGGCCAGTCAATGAGGTCGTCTCCAATGTATGCACACTCATGAGCATCGAGTTTGGTGTTGGTTAGGATCTGATGAAATGCTTCAAGTTTATTATCACAGCCTTGATAGAGATGCTCGACTCCTAACGATGACATACGCGCGGAGACGATGTTCGAAGAGCGGCCGGTGATCACAGCGACATCTACACCTGTGCCTTGAAGCGCTTTGACACCGTAACCGTCTCGGGTATGAAATGTTTTGAGTTCTTCTCCATCATTACCCATATAGATGCGGCCGTCTGAAAAAACGCCGTCAACATCGCAAATTAAAAGTTTGATGGGTATGAGTTGTGCTTCAATTGCGCCATCTAAAGAACCGTAAAGGGTGTGAAAAATGCCCATTACAGCACTCCTGAACGCAGTAAATCTTGCATATTAAGTGCGCCAACAGGTCGACCGTCAGAGTCGACCACAAAAAGGCCATTAATTCGTTTGTCTTCCATCAATTTGAGGGCTTCTGCGGCTAACATTTCTGCTTGGGCTGTGACGCCATTTTTTGTCATCACTTCATCAATGGCAGATTCAATGTCGACGTTACCTTTATTCAATACACGTCGTAAATCGCCGTCTGTAAACAGGCCGATCATCTTCCCGTCAGCGTCAACAATGGCAGTCATTCCAAGCTGTTTACGAGACATCTCTTTGAGCGCATAGTTGAGCGTTTCGCCCGATTGAATCACAGGAAGTGAATCGCCTCCGTGCATGAGCTCTTTGAGTGTGAGCAACAGGCGACGGCCCAGACTTCCGCCTGGATGAGATAATGCAAAATCTTCAGCGCTAAAACCACGGGCATGCAAAAGAGCAATGGCCAGTGCGTCACCTAGCACTAATGTGGCCGTTGTGCTTGTGGTGGGAGCCAAGTTGAGCGGGCAGGCTTCGCGCTCGACCTTCACTTGCAAGTGACAATCTGAGTATTGCCCCAAGGACGATGTTTTGGAACGTGAGATTCCAATCAGTTGTGTGCCAATACGTTTGATCACGGGCAGCAACTTGGTTAACTCATCGGTTTCTCCTGAATAGGAAATCGCAATGACAACATCTTGAGCGGTGATCATGCCTAAATCACCATGACTGGCTTCACCAGGGTGTACGAAAAAAGCGGGCGTGCCTGTACTCGCAAGCGTTGCCGCAATTTTGTTACCAATGTGTCCTGATTTTCCCATGCCCGTAACCACGACTCGCCCTTTACAGGCGAGCAGTAATTTACAGGCTTCAACAAACTCAGTGTCTAATGAATGTTCCAGCGCGCTGACAGCTTCAGCTTCGGTTTGAATGACTTCTTTGGCCCACGCGATGTAATCGTTATTCATATAAATATCCTAGACATTAACTTCGGATGTATAGAGCAAAATCTCATACGCAATGAATGCGGCAAGTAATATAAAACCGAACCAGCGTCCGAGTACTTTAGCTTTTGCGGCTGCGTAACTTACCACCACTAATAACCCGGTAATACCCAACATTGAATATAAATCGCGTCCAGACGCAGCTGGATCAAGTTCTGCTGGGGCAATGGTGCCGGCAATACCTAAAACCGCTAAAATATTGAATAAGTTCGATCCAACAATGTTACCGATGACCATATCATCTTCACCTTTGCGGACCGCTGCAATACTGGCTGCTAGCTCGGGAAGGCTGGTACCAATGGCTAGAATTGTAAGGCCAATGACTAAATCTGACATACCCAAAGCTCTTGCAACCTCAGTTGAGCCGGTGACTAAAATATGGGCACTGATAGGCAACACAATTAAGCCGACAATGGTCCAAAGTATAGCTTTTCCTGTGGGGACGTCGTCGGGCACTTCCGATGCTTGTTCTTGCACTAATGGGTCATCGCCTCGGCTGGTCATGCCCAGTCGAAGTAAAGCGCCGAGTAACCCGATGAAACCAAGCAGCAAAATGATACCTTCAACAAACGAAAGGTAAGCATCGTGCAAGATCCAACCCGAAAGGCCGGTCACTATAATTAGAAGCGGAATTTCTCTGCGTAAAATGGTTGAGGATATGGAGAGTGACTTGAATAGCAGGGTCACACCTAATACGAGCGCAATATTCGTGATATTTGAACCAAGCACGTTGCCAACGGCAGTGTCTGGGCGTCCCATAAAGGAAGCTGTTGCAGAGACCATCATTTCAGGCGCAGAAGAACCCATAGCAATGATGGTCATGCCGATAATTAAGGGTGAAATCCCAAAATTACGCGCAATTGAAGCAGAGCCGTAAACCAAGCGATCAGCAGACCACCCCAGAAGAATGAGGCCGATAATGATCATTGCAGTAGCGAGCAACATTTTTTTATTTATATCCCAATATAATTTAGAGGCGTAAATTCTGCGCGATCTTATATCGAATTGAAAGCAGTAAAAAACATCACCATATTCGATAACAATCATCGAAATTTTGATTTCATTACCTGTGAGCTATGGCTGCAATTCTGCTATAGTTCGCCCTTCTTCAACACCGAGGCATTTGAGAGCGCCAATGATCGACACGGACATCGAACATTTAGTCCATATTGAGAACCTGAATTTCAGCCATGGTGAACGCCTGATCTATGACAATATTAGTCTGACTATCCCAAAGGGTAAAATCACCGCGGTGCTCGGCCCAAGTGGCATTGGTAAGACAACTCTGTTGCGTTTGATTGGCGGACAGCTCGAGCCTGATAGCGGTCATATATGGTTTGATGGTGTTGATATTCCAGCACTCAAGCGCAAAGAATTGTATGCGCTGCGGACTCGCATGAGCATGTTGTTTCAAAGCGGTGCCTTGTTCACTGAGCTTGATGTGTTCGATAATGTTGCATTTCCTGTGCGAGAACACACTGAACTGCCCGAAGAAGTGATTCATACCTTAGTGATGATGAAGTTGGAACAAGTGGGGCTGCGTGGAGCCTCTCATTTAATGCCAAACGAATTATCCGGCGGTATGGCGCGTCGTGTCGCTTTAGCGCGCGCAACAGTGATGGATCCTGACTTGATCATGTATGACGAGCCGTTTACCGGCCAAGACCCGATTTCCATGGGGGTGTTAGTAAGCTTGATTGAATCCACCAACAAAGCATTGGGAACCACATCGATTGTGGTCACTCATGATGTGCATGAAGTGCTTTCAATTGCAGATTACGTCTACATCATGGCCGACAAGCAGGTCATAGGTCAGGGAACGCCAGAGCAATTGCAAGCCGATACATCAGAGCAAATTCAACAATTTTTGAAAGGCAATCCAGACGGGCCTGTTCCATTTCACTATCCGGCAGGTTCTCTCGAACACCAACTCAAGGAGTATGGTTAGTAATGCTATTTGATTGGTTGCAAGCCATAGGAGCACGGACGCTTTGTATGTTGTCCACGATTGGAAAGGCCACATTAACCTTTTTGAAAGTGTGCTTCGGCATTTCCAAGTTGAGCGTATTTGTGCCCAACTTAATCCGCCAAATGTATGTGGTGGGCGTGCAATCCTTGCTTATTATTCTGGTGTCGGGTTTGTTCATTGGTATGGTCATCGCGTTGCAAGGCTACCAAGTACTGGTGGACTATGGTGCAGAGGGAAGCCTTGGGCCTATGGTCGCTCTGAGTTTGTTGCGTGAACTTGGCCCTGTTGTAACGGCGCTACTGTTTGCGGGCCGAGCGGGCTCTGCACTTACAGCCGAAATAGGCTTGATGAAAGCGACCGAGCAATTGTCCAGCCTAGAAATGATGGCCATCGACCCATTAAAAAGAATCATTGCTCCGCGCTTTTGGGCGGGGGTTATTTGCATGCCAATGCTGGCCATCACGTTTACTTTGGTTGGCATTTGGGGCGGAAAATTGGTTGGAGTCGACTGGCTCGGATTGGATATAGGAAGCTACTGGTCTTTGATGCAAGCTGCCGTTGAATGGAAGCAAGACATTGGTAGCATGCTAATAAAAAGCGTGGTGTTTGCGGTCGTGGTGACGTGGATAGCCGTCTTTAGAGGCTATAATTCAATACCAACTTCGGCTGGTATTAGTAAAGCGACCACAGAAACAGTGGTACAGGCTTCGTTAACAGTGCTCGGACTTGATTTTATTCTTACAGCACTCATGTTTGGTTAATGCCGCGAATCTGGATATTTAAGTAATGGATAGAAATAAACAATTACAGCAACGTAAACTCGAAATAGCGGTTGGACTATTCGTGGTGTTGGCAATCTCTGCTTTGGCCGTTTTATCCTACAAGGTTGCAACTTGGGGAGTCTCTGGGGGGCAAAGCACTTATAGCGTATTTGCGCGCTTTGATAACATTGGCGGTTTGAAAGATCGAGCTCCAGTAAAAATTGGCGGTGTTGTCATTGGTCGTGTAGCAAGTATTCGCCTTGAAACAGAATATTACACTCCTGTTGTGGAGTTACGGATTAACTCTAGCTACGATCAGCTTGCTGAAACTTCATCGGCATCAATCCTCACATCGGGATTGTTAGGCGAGCAGTACATTGGCATATCGCCGGGCTTTGTGATGGATGACATTGCTATGTTAAAGGAAGGCGATTATATCGACGACACAAAACCTGCAATGGTACTTGAAGATATGATTGGTCAATTTTTATACAATCAGGGTGATGATTAAATGCATTTAGTTCGTCTGTTATCTGTTGTTATTTTAAGTATTTTAAGTGTGTTTGCTGTGGCCGAAGTGAACACCAAAGATCCGTCCGCAATGTTGCAGCAAGTCGCAACAGAGACGCTCGACAAAATTTCAAAAATGGAAGGCTCTCCTGCCGATAACCCTGATGCACTCAAAACCATCGTCGTGAATGATCTTTTACCACATGTGGATTACGTCTGGGCTTCGTACAAAGTGATTGGTCCAGCGATTCGAGAAACGTCAAAAGAGCAGCGTGCAGCGTTTGCCGATGCCTTTAAAAACTACATGGTAGGCACGTTTACACTTCTTTTTAAGCAGTACGATCCGGCACGTCATGTTATTCAGTTCGATCAAGTTCGAATTCCGGGCCAAATTCCTGCGCGTTTCGTTGAAGCAGGAAAACCCGATATTACGCTCATTTTTTATGTCCGTGAGAATAAGAAAACAGGTGATTGGAAAGTCTGGGATCTAGCCGCTCAAGGGATCAGCCAAGTTGAAACCAAACACAAAGAATTCAAACCACTTATTCGTCAACATGGTTTGGACTACGTGACAACAGAGCTGAATGCAAAAGTGAACAAGGGCCTTGCAGAAGAAGAACTCTCTGGCTTTCAGAATGACTAATTTATCCAAACATTCAGAGCAAGCTTGGACACTCATTGGCAATATTGACCGCCACACCCTGCCTAAAATATGGGCCGACCTGAACAAGCTTCCTAACAACGATTTGGTGGTTGACTTGTCGCAAGTAGATCGCGTTGATGGAGCAGGGTTAGCGGGGCTTGTTCGCCTTAAAATGAACGCAGAACTGCAAAACATTCAACTGTCGTTCACTCATGCCCCAATACAATTACTGCACCTTGCAGAATTATCCAATGTAGATACCATGTTGTCGCCAGCCTAGGCGGCAATATCAATTTCTGATTTAAAAGCGAGATGATCAAATGGAACCCGCAGAAATAAAAGCACTGCTTGAGCAGTCGCTAGACTTAACTGATTGTCACGTTGAAAGTGACGGAAGCCATTATAAAGTGATTGCAGTGGGCGAAATGTTCGACGGCTTGTCGCGAGTTAAAGCACAACAAGCCATTTATCAACCGTTGCAAGCACAAATTGCAGACGGTTCATTACATGCGCTTACCATCAAAACATATACACCTACTCAATGGCAGCGCGAGCGCAAGCTCATGATGCTTTAATCGAGTGAGCGAGAAAATTCATGCAAAAATTAGTAGTGACAGGTAATGGCCCTTTAATGGGGGACGTAAAAATCTCAGGCGCAAAAAATGCTGCCTTACCCATCTTATTCGGCTCTATCTTATGTACTGATCCTGTCATTATTCGAAATGTACCAGATTTAAACGACATTGCTACCACTGTGAAATTACTCACAGGTTTTGGGTCAACCATCACTCGCGATGCGGACACTATGTCATTGTCGATGCCTCAAATCGCTAGCCATGTTGCACCCTACGAGCTGGTGAAAACCATGCGCGCAAGTATTTTGGCGTTAGGGCCAATCTTAGCACGGCAAGGCCAGGCGCGCGTCTCTTTGCCAGGAGGCTGTGCCATTGGTGCACGTCCGGTAAATTTGCATTTGCATGGTTTGCAGCTGATGGGAGCCGACATTGAAGTTGCAGAAGGTTATATTCATGCAACGGTTGATGGCCGTCTCAAAGGCGCAACCATTCAAATGGATATGGTGAGTGTGACCGGAACCGAGAATTTGATGATGGCAGCAACGCTTGCTGAGGGCGTCACTGTTATCGAAAATGCAGCACGTGAACCGGAAGTCGTTGACCTTGCAATGTTCTTAAATGAAATGGGCGCAAGTGTGAGTGGCGCAGGTACCGATCGTATTGTGATTGAAGGTGTTGAATCGCTTTCGGGGGGAGAATACGCAGTGCAACCCGACCGTATCGAAACCGGTACTTTCTTGGTTGCAGCAGCCGTGAGTGGAGGCAAAGTTCGATGCACTCACACCGACCCTCGGTTGTTAGATTCGGTGTTAGCAAAACTCCGCGAAGCTGGCTCACACATTGAGTTTGGCGATGATTGGATTGAAATCGATCAGCGCGACCGGCAACTAACAGCTGTGGATATAACCACTGCACCTTACCCTGCATTTCCAACCGATATGCAAGCGCAATTTACCGTGTTAAACGCGGTGGCATTAGGTACCGCGATGATCACAGAGAATATCTTTGAGAATCGTTTTATGCATGTGCCTGAATTACAACGCATGGGAGCTTCTATCGAGCTTAAAGGACATACTGCAATTAGCAAGGGTAGCGCGGCTCTCTCTGGCGCCGAAGTGATGGCCACAGACTTGCGCGCATCGGCGTGCTTAGTGATTGCAGGATTGATTGCTCAAGGGCAAACCAAGGTTGACCGAATCTATCACCTAGACCGCGGCTATGAGCACATTGAAGACAAGCTCAAAGGTGTGGGTGCTATTGTTGAGCGTATCAACGAATAAGGCGGGTTAGTTTCGCTCTATGGTTGACTCTGAGCCACCGGCAACGGTGGCTCCGTAACAACTACCGGAATACTGAGTATTTGCCCATTTCTGAGAATGCTGAGATCAACAACTTCGCCAGGTTGGCTTTCTGCAATCGAGTCGAGCGCCAAATTTACTTCTCGAATATTGCGCCCATCAATTTTTAGCATGACATCATTTTTGAGCAATCCAGCTTGGTCTGCAGGGCCTCCCATTTCAACACCCGTGACTAGAATGCCGGTACGCTCACCTAACCGAAGCTGCCGAGCCAATGTCGAACTCACACTCTCACCGGTTATGCCTAAATAACCACGAATGACCCGGCCGTGTTTAATAATGCTGGTCATTACCTTGTGCGCAAGAGGGTAAGGTACAGCAAAGCTAATGCCATAAATGTCACTTTCGTTGGCGGCTTGGAACGCTGCGGTATTGATACCAATGAGCGTTCCTTCGCTATTCACCAGTGCACCACCGGAGTTACCGCGGTTAATAGCAGCATCGGTTTGCAATAAATCTTGGTAATTGGTGGAAGCCATGCCGGTGCGGCCGGCGGCACTGATAATGCCTTGTGTGATTGTTTGGCCTAAGTTGTATGGGTTTCCGATAGCGAGCACTAACTCACCCACTTCAGCTTGGTGCTCTTGCTGTTGAGGGATCACGGGCAAATCTTCGTCTTCAATGTATAACACTGCCAGATCGGTAAATACATCGGTGCCGATTAACTTGGCAGTGAAAATACGGCCATCTTGAAGAGCAACTAAAATTTGGTCGGCATTTTGGATGACGTGTGAGTTAGTTAGCACGTGGCCTTTGTCGGTCATGATCACGCCTGAGCCTAAGCCTTTTGTACGTAGTTCTGTTTTATTGCTCCATAATCCAGATCGTTGCAGCGAGCGAGAGTAGACGTTAACAACTGCTGGAGAGGCTTTGCGAACCGCTGTAGCCAGCGATAGTGGCCCTGATTGTTGGGCGGAAATTTTGGGTAGCCATTGCTCAAAAATAGTATTTCCGCCGCGCAACCCTGGAAACAGGATTAGCAGAATCACAGCGAGTAACAAGCCGCCTGAAGCAGCTTTGAGCAAATAACTAATAGCGCGCACGAATAATCAACAATACTTATTTTATATCTGCATGAAGAATAACAGGTTCAACAAAAATGGGCGAGTTTGCGCTCGCCCATAATCACAGATGATATCAATTATTGCTTGAATAGATTACCGGATGAAAATGTAAATTCGAGCGTCACCACGTATGACTTGCAGCGCAGTTGACCCTTTTTGTTCGTCCAATGCATCTTTCAGGTCTTTGACTGATTTCACGCGAACTCGGTTCACACCAATAATGATGTCATCAGCGCGTAAGCCCATGCGTTGTGCAGGAGAGTTTTTCACTATTTCAGAGATTTCTACTCCTTTGGTGTTGTCGCTTGCGTTCACAAGAGTTGCACCGGCTAGACGTGAATGCACATCTTTTGCATTTAATGCTTGCTCTTCCGCAGCACCTAACTTCACCGAAACGGTTTTATTTTTGCCATCTCGTAACAGACCTAGCTCTATTTCAGCGCCTGCACCCATGGTACCTATTTGCGCGCGAAGCTGGCCAAAAGATTTGACCTTTTTACCATTGATGGTGGTAATGACATCTCCCGCTTCAATGCCCGCGTCGGCTGCTGCAGTATCTGGAAATACTTGATTCACAAACGCACCTTGCTGAATCTCAAGATCCATTGCTTTGGCAACTTCAGAATTTAGGTCACGACCTGTAACCCCCAATACGCCACGGTGAACTTCTCCGTGCTCAAGTAACTGCTTGAGTACGTTGCTCGCCATGTTGACCGGAATAGCAAAACCAATCCCCACGTTGCCCCCGTTGGGGCCGTAAATTGCGGTATTGATACCAATTAATTCACCGTTCAAATTGACCAAGGCACCACCGGAATTACCGCTGTTAATTGCAGCATCGGTTTGAATAAAGTTCTCGTAGTTTTCGATATTAAGGCTTGAACGAGCCAGAGCACCAACGATGCCTGAAGTGACCGTTTGGCCTAAGCCAAATGGGTTGCCGATGGCAACAGCAAAATCACCCACGCGGAGGATGTCTGAATCGCCCATTTTGATTGCGGTCAGATTATCAGATTCGATTTGCAGCAACGCCACATCGGTGCCTTCATCTGAACCAATTTTAGTTGCCATAAAACTGCGTCCATCGGTCAGAGTGACGGTAATTTCATCGGCTTCATTAATGACATGATGATTGGTTAGAACATAGCCTTCTTTTGCGTCAATAATGACGCCAGAGCCTAACCCCTTAAATGGGCGCTCGCGGACGGCCTCTGGAGGAGCGCCAAACTGGCGAAAAATCTCAGGCACCCGTTGACGTTGCGTTTGAGTGCCTGCAACAGAAATATTAACAACGGCTGGCGTCACGTTTTCCAGCATAGGCGCCAGCGAAGGCAGCGATTGTCCATCAACGCTCACCGGTAAAACTGCGGTTGCAGTCATCGGTGCTGCCAGTGACACACTTAAAACTAAAGCACTGACGAGTGGGCGTATTTTCATAGTGATTATTTCCTCAACTTATTTGCTAGTACGCTATTTTTGTAGATGGTGTCAAATGCGTTAAGTTCATCAATTTTTATTTAACTGACGGATTCACCTTGCTTCATGAGACCGTGTGCAGAACCTGCATAGTCTCGAGGAGGCAATTCACCAATGGCTTTCGGAGCTGTTGTTACTGGCTTTTCTGCATCGTCAGGTTGCGCATCTGTGAGCAATGACTTTGTGAGTTGGAGTTGCTCGGAGAGCTTCTCGTAGTTGTGTTGTGCAGAATGCATTAACTCTGATGTTGCTTTGAGGTGTTCTGCCACTTCTGTTTTGTAACGATCAAATTCAGTGCGCGTATTTTGAAGTTCAACGTCAACAGCACTGCCTTGAACGCTTCCACCAAACCAGAGTCGCCCGATTACGACACCAACAATTAATCCACCAAAAGCGCATGCGAATGGAATCCAACTCATTTGACTCTCCTCATTACAAAAACAGTTGACGTCTTGTACGACATCTTTAACTTTATGGGTGCACTCGTGCCTGAAATCAACCTTATTTTTGGAGATGCCAGCAAATATGTGTGCGTGTTACCATTCCTTCCATTGTACCAGCTCAGGATGACATGTCGTGCCTTTGTCGCCGTTTGAACAGTATCAACATGATTTGACTCACAACGGATTTTCTCCCGATGCCGCCCAAGCAGAGGCGATGCAAGCATTAGAGTCACTTTATCAACAACTTATTGCACCGTCTCCGAACGTAGGGATCATGGCTCGATTGTTCAAAAAAACGCCGCCGAGCGCGATTCGAGGTTTGTATTTGTGGGGGGGCGTTGGACGAGGTAAAACCTACATGGTCGATACCTTTTTTGAGGCTCTACCTTTTGAACAAAAGTTACGGTTGCATTTTCATCGCTTGATGCAGCAAGTGCATGAAAAGTTGAAAGGCCTAAGTGGTCAGTCAAACCCCATGGAGCTTGTTGCCGAAGATTTTTCAAAGCGTGCTCGTGTGTTGTGTGTGGATGAGTTTTTTGTCTCTGACATCACAGATGCAATGTTGATGGCCGAATTACTCAAAGGATTAATGAGTCGTGGTGTTGTGCTTTTAGCCACATCAAACATTGAGCCAAATGGCTTATACAAAAATGGACTGCAACGCGCGCGATTTTTACCTGCTATCGATTTGCTCAACATACATTGTGATGTGATGAATGTGGACAGCGGCATTGATTATCGATTACGGGTGCTAACCGCTGCACCGTGCACTTACGTGCCCAATGATGCCAAAGCCGATAAGGCGATGATTGAGCGTTTTCATCAGCTATCGCCTGAAGCGGGTCGTTCTGATCAGGCCGTTGAGGTGCTAGGTCGCTCGATCCAAAGCCGTTGGTTGGCCGATGATGTGGTGATGTTCGAGTTTGCTGAGTTGTGTCAGTCTGCTCGGAGCCAGCTCGACTATATTGAACTTGCCTGCTGCTTTCATAGCTTGCTGCTCACCAATGTGATTCAAATGAGCGATACCGAAAATGATGCAGCGCGTCGCTTTATTGCATTGATAGACGAACTCTACGATCGGCGAGTGAAGTTATTGGTGTCAGCTCAAACGTTATTGGCGGATCTTTACACCGGTAAGCAATTGGAATTTGAATTCAAGCGTTGTTTATCTCGATTACAAGAAATGCAGAGCGAGGAGTTTTTAGCGTTGGCGCATCGGCCATGAGACTAAAAAATATTCAATAGATTGCCATAAGTAGGTGATCTTGCCGACGCTTTTCTATATAATCCGCGCTCGATTGTTGCATGCTCCCACTAATGCCAATACACGGACTATGCACTCGAAGGGGTGGATACCGTTAAAGGGACTTCCTTGGAAGTCTGGTATGTAACTGAATTGTTTTAGGTAAATTTAAATGAAAACTTTTACTGCTAAGCCAGAATCAGTCCAACGCGACTGGTACGTTGTCGATGCGGAAGGCAAAACTCTAGGTCGTTTAGCGACTGAGATTGCAACTCGTCTTCGCGGCAAGCACAAACCTGAATATACTCCACACGTTGACACAGGCGACTATATTGTTGTTGTTAACTGCGAGAAAGTAGCTGTTACTGGCCGTAAAGCCGCTAACAAGATGTACTACAAGCACACCGGTTTCCCTGGTGGTATCCGTGAAATTAGCTTTGAGAAGTTGATTGCACGTAAACCAGAAATGGTAATCGAAAAAGCTGTTAAAGGTATGTTGCCAAAAGGTCCTTTGGGTCGCGCAATGTTCCGCAAGCTTAAAGTGTATGCGGGCTCTGAGCATCAACATGCTGCTCAGCAACCTCAAGTTCTAGATATCTAAGGTTACTGAAAATGGCAGAAACTCAATATTATGGTACTGGTCGTCGTAAGAGCTCTACGGCTCGAGTATTCGCAAAACCAGGTACTGGCAACATCACAGTAAATAAGCGTTCTTTGGACACTTACTTCGGTCGTGAAACAGCTCGTATGGTTGTTCGTCAACCATTAGAGTTAACTGAATTGACTGAAAAGTTTGACCTGTTCATCACTGTTGTAGGTGGTGGTATCAGCGGTCAAGCGGGTGCAATTCGCCACGGTATCACTCGCGCTCTTATGGAGTACGATGAAACCTTGCGTCCAGCACTTCGTAAAGCCGGCTACGTTACACGTGACGCACGTCAAGTTGAGCGTAAGAAAGTTGGTCTACACAAAGCACGTAAGAAGCCACAATTCTCAAAACGTTAAGTTTTGGTGCAATTTGGCACAGAAAGCCCAGCTTCCGCTGGGCTTTTTTTTGTCTATTCTGTTAATACACAGTTTGTGTTTCGCGCCCTATTTTTATAACATTGGCGCGATTTTCTCAAACAAGTTGATCTCATCATTCTGTAATTTTGTGCTGGAGTGGCGTGAAACAACTTGATAACAATAATTCACTGTGGAGTCCTGACGGGAGATCCATGCATGAGCAATGCGCCTATTGATTCTGGTCGTCGTCGATTTTTGACGGCAACTACGGCTGTGGTTGGTGGAGCGGGAGCTGTGTTTGCAGCTGTACCCTTCATTCAATCTTGGAACCCGAGTGCAAAAGCCAAAGCGGCTGGAGCACCGGTAGAAGTTGATATTAGTAAGTTGGAACCTGGCCAGCTAATTCGCGTCGAGTGGCGCGGAAAGCCTGTATGGGTTGTTAAACGTACGCAAAACACACTCGATGAGTTAAGTGCTATCGGTGAACAGTTGCGCGATCCAAGTTCTGAAGAGCCTCAACAACCTGAGTCTTGCCAGAACGAATTTCGTTCGCAAAAGCCCGATATTTTCGTGGCTGTGGGGTTGTGTACTCACCTGGGTTGTTCTCCGACTTACTTGCCGGATAGCTTTGGCGAACAAGTTCAAGGCGTTAAGTCTGGATTCTTTTGTCCATGTCACGGCTCTAAGTTTGATATGGCAGGTCGAGTTTTCCAAGGCGTACCTGCACCATTGAACTTGGTGATTCCGCCGTATACTTTTGTTGAAGAAACGACGATCTTGGTCGGTGTTGAAGAGGGAGCTGCATAATGAACGGCATTATGGAGTGGATTGAAAAACGCTTACCGTTCATGGAAGCGATGAACAAGCACGTTGTTCAGTATCCTGCACCTAAGAACTTTAACTTCTGGTATTTCTTTGGCTCTTTAGCCATGTTGGTTTTAGTTAATCAGATTGTCACGGGCATCTGGTTGACGATGAACTACAACCCTTCAGGCGAAGGTGCGTTTGCCTCAATCGAATACATCATGCGTGATGTCGATTACGGTTGGTTGTTGCGATATATGCACTCTACAGGCGCTTCTGCATTCTTCGTCGTGGTGTATTTACACATGTTCCGTGGCATGATGTACGGTTCCTATCAGAAACCTCGTGAGTTGCTGTGGTTGTTCGGCATGCTGATTTTCCTTGTGCTGATGGCTGAAGCCTTTATGGGCTACCTGTTGCCATGGGGGCAAATGTCGTTCTGGGGGGCTCAGGTTATTATCTCGTTGTTTGGGGCTATTCCATACATCGGTGATGATTTAACGCTGTGGATTCGTGGTGACTACGTGATTTCAGGGGCAACCTTGAATCGTTTCTTTGCCTTGCATGTGATTGCTCTGCCATTGGTTATTGTAATCTTGGTGTTCTTGCATATTATCGCGCTGCACGAAGTGGGGTCGAATAACCCTGACGGGGTCGATATTAAGAAGCCGAAAGGCTCTGTGCCAGAAGCAGAGAAGAGCAAATTCAAGTTCCACTCACGCTATGACAAGTATGACATTGTAGACGCCATTCCATTCCACCCGTACTACACGGTGAAGGATATTATGGGTGTTGCAGGTTTCTTAATCTTGTTCTGCTATGTGATCTTCTTCAACCCAGAAATGGGCGGTTATTTCTTAGAAAAACCGAACTTTGAAGCTGCAAACCCGCTGAAGACGCCTGAGCATATTGCGCCAGTTTGGTACTTCACATCGTTCTACGCGATTCTACGTGCAATTCCTGACAAGTTGTTAGGTGTTGTAGCAATGGGAGCAGCGATCGTGATGTTGTTCTTATTACCTTGGTTAGACCGTGGCACAGTGAAATCGATTCGATACCGTAGCATTTGGCACAAAATCAACCTGTCTCAATTTGTTATCTGTTTCGTTATTCTTGGAGTGTTGGGTGCAATTCCAGCAACACCAGGTCGTACGATTTTGGCTCAGATCACTACATTCGGATACTTCGCATTCTTTGGACTCCTGTGGTTCTACAGTAAGAATGAGCAGACTAAACCTGTACCAGAGAGGGTCACTAAATGAAGTCATTGATTCTAGTTCTGAGTTTGCTAATGCCGTCAATGGCATTGGCAGCAGGTAGTAGTGTTCCTCTTGATCACGCAAATGTTGATTTGAGCGATAAAGCTTCTCTGCAGCGTGGTGCAAAATTGTTTATGAACTATTGTTTTGGTTGCCATAGCACTCAATATCAACGATATGAGCGTGTTGCGACCGACTTAGGTATTCCAATTCCGTTGATGCAAGAGCACTTAGTGGTGACGGGTGTTAAAGTTGGCGAGCTGATGGAAAATTCAGTTGAGGACAGCCAAGCCGAAAAGTGGTTTGGAGCTGCTCCGCCAGATTTAACCTTGGTTTCGCGCGTTCGCGGAGCTGACTGGATTTATACTTATTTACGTGGTTTTTATGTAGATGAAACCCGCCCGTTTGGTGTGAATAACGTTGTATTCCCAAGTGTTGGGATGCCGCATGTGTTGGAAGAGCTTCAAGGGATTCCGACTAAACACTATGAAACTCGTCTCGTTGATGGCGAAGAAAAGCAAGTTTATCTTGGTATTCAAACGGACGGTTCTGGTGAAATGAGCGTGGATGAATACGACCGAGCAGTTCTCGATTTGGTGAACTTCTTGAAGTATTCAGCAGAGCCTATTGCACTCGAGCGTCAACGCATGGGTTATTGGGTATTAGGGTTCTTGTTTATCTTGTTGATTATTTCTTACTTCTTGAAGAAAGAGTTTTGGCGAGATGTACACTAAACACTTGTACACTTTTTTTTGATAGCAGGGGGCCGTTGGGTCCCTTGTTGTTTTCGGTTCGATATAAATTGTGGAGGAACGCATGGCTGTAGCTGCCAACAAACGTTCTGTAATGACTTTGTTTTCTAGTGCTGATGACTTGTATAGTCACCAGGTTCGCATTGTACTTGCTGAAAAGGGAGTCACTTTTGAAGCGATTTATGTGGGGCCGGAAGGTCAATCTGAAGAGCTTGCTGAAGTAAACCCTTATACCAGTGTTCCAACATTAGTCGACCGTGATTTAGTCTTGTATCGCGCGCAGATTATTACTGAATACTTAGATGAGCGTTTTCCGCATCCGCCGTTGATGCCGGTTTATCCTGTTGCACGTGGCCGTAGCCGCTTAATGATGCATCGTATCGAGCATGACTGGTATTCTCTGTTCAACAACATTGTGACCGGTGTGAACGTTGAAGATTCGCGTCGTGAGTTGCGTGAAAGCTTATTGGCCATTGCGCCAATCTTCAACGAAACGCCTTACTTCATGAGTGAAGAGTTTAGTTTGACGGATTGCTTCCTTGCGCCTCTATTGTGGCGTTTGCCTGTACTTGGCATCGAGTTGTCTGGTCGCGGCAGCAAAGAACTGAAGGAATACATGAAGCGTTTGTTTGAACGTGAATCGTTTAAAGCGTCGATGACTGAAGCTGAGCGTGAAATTCACTCGCATTAATCTCGATAATTTCATCGGGTTGCTAAAGGGAAAATGACTATGACCCCAAGTCGTCCATACCTGCTTCGTGCATTTTACGAATGGCTGGTAGATAACGAATTGACACCCCACTTGGTGGTAGATGCCGAGCAGCCAGATGTTGAAGTGCCTTTGCAGTTTGTACAGAACGGTCAGATCGTACTGAACATTGCGCCTCATGCTGTGACAGGCCTTCAAATGACCAATGACGTGGTTTCTTGCTCTGCTCGTTTTGGTGGTTCCCCTCATGCGCTCTACATTCCAATGTGGGCAGTGAAGGCAATCTATGCCCGAGAGAATGGTGCCGGTACAGTGTTTGAAGCAGAGCCTGTTTACCAAGAAATGCTGAACGTTGAAGAAGAGGGCAGTGCGGAATTCTCTGAATTTACAGAGACGACCGAATCTCCTGAATTGGCCGAAGTCACATCGGGTATGACGCCAGTAGAGAGCGAAGACGATGGTGATGGTGATGACGATACACCAAAACCACCGAAACGACCTACATTGCGAGTCGTGAAGTAATCATTCTAAACACAGGTGCTTTAATGAGGCACCTGTTGTTTTTCTTCTTCTGTCACCAACTCAAAAACCCTCACTACTTCTTTCACTCCGCTTACTTTTCGTGTGATTTCCGTGGCCATATCTGCTTCTTTTTGGGTCACAAGCCCCATTAAATAAATACGACCATTCTCAGTGATAATTTTCACTCGGGTAAAGTCGAATTCTTCGTCGGAGATGAGAGCTGTTCTAACTTTGGTTGAAAGCCAGCTATCGTGAGAGCGGATGGAGAAAGGGATGGGCTCAGCAATTTCTAACTCGTTGTAAAATTGCGTTACGCCATCTTCAGAGCGAACAATTCGATCCACTTCTGACTTTAAAAAATCCGACGGGACTTGACCCACTGCGAGTATCTTTCTGTTGACTGCAAAGAGGCGCAGCCGAGCTTGATTTTTAAGCCCTTCATTCGTCGCAAGAGCGTGAGTGACGGTCATTTCAAGTGCGGTGTCGTCCACTTGAGTTGAGAAGTCTCGGCGATCGTGCAATACCATTGCAGTGCCAGCAGCGCCGGCGATAACAATGCCTGCGCACCCTTGCAAAGCTCCCACACATAGCGTGAGAGACGTTGCCATTACAATACTACGAATCATTCCAGGCTCTTTGTTAGTCTTCCATATGTGGGAATAGAGTATTATCAATTAGGTCACATAGGCAATGGATTGCTAATAAATGAACCTCTTGAATCCGCGCGGTGCGATCCGATGGAACGCGAACTTCAACATCTGTTTCGCTTAATAATCCAGCCATCTCGCCACCGTCACGCCCAGTGAGGGCAACAATCTTCATGTCACGACTTACAGCCGCTTCCATCGCTTTGATGACATTGCGGCTGTTACCACTGGTGGAAATGGCCAGTAGTACGTCTCCAGGCTGTCCAAGTGCTCGGACTTGTTTAGAGAATATCTCATCATAGCTATAGTCATTGGCGATGGACGTCACTGTGGAGCTGTCGGTCGTCAATGCAATAGCAGGCAAGCCGGGCCGTTCTTTTTCAAAACGATTGAGTAACTCAGACGAGAAATGTTGAGCATCGCCAGCAGAACCGCCATTCCCACAGCTAAGGATTTTATTTCCATTGAGCAACGCTTGGCTCATAATCTCAGCGCCGGCTTTAATGGCTTCTGGAAGTGCTTCCGCAGCAGCAATTTTGGTCTGAATACTTTCTGTAAAACTTGCTTTGATACGCTCTAGCATGAGAGTCCTCTTTGGTTAAAAGGCATTTTTAAGCCACTCAATATGTTGTTGAGGTGGCTCGCCGGTAATAGCAACAAGATCAAACCGACATTGTGTCTTATATTCTTTTAATTTGTGAGATTGCAGATAATAACTAGCTGCGCCTCTGAGGCGGTTGATCTGACTATGGGAAAGTGCATTTGCTGCACCACCGTATAAATGGTTGCGTCGATATTTCACTTCAACAAACACCAGTGTAGCGCCGTCTTTCATGATTAAATCAACTTCCCAACGACCGGCCTTAAAATGAGACTGCATTAAACGAAGCCCTGCTTGCTGCAAGTGCTGACAAGCGAGGCTTTCGTAAAAATCGCCTTTAGATTTCAAAAATTAACCGTTCACAGGCGTGAGTGCGCCTTTATTGTATTGGCCCCAATAAAAGTGCGTCACCACTTCGCCTTTGGGCGTTACGCTTAATGCACCGGTCAAACCGTCCACTGTGTATCCGGGCAAATGACGAAGTGCCGATAACGTTGGCAGTAGCGCAAGCGCATCGTTCCCCATAGCAAATAAGCGAAAGTCGGAATAGCCAGACTGCGGGGATAACTCGCGAAGTTGCTGAACAAGCCCAACGTTTTCGCTGTCGGCAATCATCGCGATATCACCCACGTAAATGCCTTCAAATTCACTGTGTGGGCCGGAGTGTGATCGCGGCCCGACAACTACTTTTACCGGTGCAGCGAATGGACTTACGGTGACATCCACAAAGGATTTTAATAAGCGTGCTTGTTGTGAACTTGCGACCACATAGATAGCATCGATGTCGGCTCGACTGCGAGGCTCGCTTTCAAGTTTCAAACCCAGAGTAGATGCCAGTTGCCGAGCGCGGGTCTCTGAGCTGGTGATCCCCATAATTCGTTGCATTTGTTTCTGCATAGAATTGCTGGCACCCATGGTCTCGACGCTTAGTTGTGGCGTTTCAGACACTGCTTCGGAGGCCTCGTCTAGAGCTCGCCATTCTTGCTCAAATGTGCGGCCAATACGCTGGTAGCTAGAGCCCGAGGACTGCAACAGTAATGGATGCTTGACTTGAGCGGCGCGCAAGAACTCGACGGTGTTTCGCGCTTCCTGTTCGGGCGACAATGCAAATGAACTGACATTTTCTTGCGTAACGCCAGATTCGATTTGGTTTAACGCTAATATCGGAGTTTGATGATCGGAAAGCTCTATGAGTGTTTGTACATTACTCTTTAGTAATGGGCCGACGATCATATCGTGCTCATTGGTCTGAATTTCAGTGTAAATCGATTCGATTGAGTTGCGGCCGCTGTCATAAAAGCGAACTTGAGTTTTATTTTCGTAGTCTTTCAGAATGGCATGAAGCATGCCGTTGCGGATGGATAACCCCTGTGATTGAAATTTACCGCTAAGTGGCAAAATAACTGCAATAGACTCTGGCATAGAGCCGCTGTCAGCCAATACTGAATCTAAGTTTCTAGGAAGCATCGATATGCCTGGGTGTCCTCGATATTGTCGCTGCCAGCTTTGAAGCTGCGCAATCACTGTTTCAAGTTCACCTTTTGCCGTAAGAATTCTATAAAGCGAGACCCAGCCATCAAAATCAGCGTTGCGCGAGCCGTCATTTAAAATGGCTGTGTCAGTTTCTGGCGCTTTGTCGAACGCTTGCCAAAGTTGAGTTTGCAATCCTGCTTGTTGCTTGTCGGATGCAAAAGGGAACTGTTGAGACAACGATTGAGCTGCGAGCCAATAGTGATGTTCAGATTGATAAAGGGCTGCTTCAAGGGCGTAATATTCATTCGCTATTTTTGCATGCACAGGGTTTTGAGAAACTCGCTCAAATTCGTGTTTGGCCGCAGTCATGTCTCCTTGGCTGAGGTAGACCTGCGCGCGTAACAAGTGCCACTCTTGTTGCGAGTTGGGCGTTGTCGGGCGAGTACCGTTCAATACCTGCTGAGCGGTATCTATTCGTCCGTTGCGGATAAACAAGCGAACGGCATTGAGCCTGTACTCACTCTTTTCAGGTTCGCTGGCTTGTTCTGAAAGCGTCAACCACTGTTGTGGCGAGCTAATACTATTAAGTTCTGCTTGGGTAGGTTTATTAGAGCTTGAACAAGCTACTAGTAACACGCACGCCAAAATAACGCTGAAAAAAGCAGATCCGAATCCAGTTCGTTGCACAGCCACTCCTTAAAAATCGAGGCTCAAAGCATAATGTGGTGTATATTAAACCGCTGATCACCAGTACACAAACCGGAACTATGAGCGGCATTCTTTTTATTGTACCAACACCTATCGGTAACTTAGGTGATATTAGCGCAAGAGCACTAGAGGTGTTAGCTGAGGTTGACGTGATTGCAGCCGAAGATACGCGCCATACTCGTCATTTACTTAACCATTTTGGCATAAAAACACGCTGTATTTCGCTGCATTTGCATAATGAAAACCAGCGCTCCTCTCAATTTGTGGATTTGCTTCAAAAAGGCGAGTCGATTGCTTTGGTGTCTGATGCAGGTACACCATTGATTTCAGACCCCGGTTACCCGCTTGTGAATGCACTTCGACACGCTGGATGTCAGGTCGTTCCATTGCCGGGGCCGTGCGCTGCCACTACTGCATTATGTGCCGCTGGCCTGCCGACGGATCGCTTTTGCTTTGAAGGTTTTTTACCCGCCAAGGCATCAGGTCGTAAAGAGAAGCTAGAAGCGCTCAAACATGAAACTCGAACAATGCTATTTTATGAATCACCGCGCCGAGTATTTGATACGCTTGAGTCGATGGCTGAAATTATGGGGCACGATCGCCATATCGTAGTGGCCAAGGAACTCACCAAGCGCTTTGAAACCTTTATTAGTGGCACGGCTGCTGAGATCATCGACTGGTTTAAGCAGGCGCCAGAGCGCCAAAAAGGCGAAATGGTGATTATGCTCAGTGGTACCAGTGAGTCAACCGATGCTGGATTTGAACATGCCTTGGAGCTTGCCATTAAGCTCAAACCATTGATGCCTCCGAAGCAAGCCGCAGCAATTGCCTCTGAAACATTTAATGTAAAAAAGAACGCTGTTTACAAAGCTATGATGGATTAAATCTGCGCTTAAAGCCGATATCGGTTGGGTTTACTCGTCGACCCGTGTAAAATCCGCCGCGGAGTTGGCCAGGTAATCGCTGCTTCACTTCGGTGAAGGGGAGGAAAGTCCGGGCTCCAAAGGGCAGGGTGCCAGGTAACACCTGGGGAGCGAAAGCTCACGACAAGTGCAGCAGAGAGTAAACCGCCGATGGCACGCAAGTGAACAGGTAAGGCTGAAAGGGTGCGGTAAGAGCGCACCGCACAACTGGCAACAGTTTGTGGCAAGGTAAACTCCACCCGGAGCAAGGCCAAATAGGCCCCTAAGGACGCGGCCCGCGTTTGGGGGCGGGTAGGCTGCTTGAGCCAGCGAGCGATTGCTGGCCTAGACGAATGATTATCCACGACAGAACCCGGCTTATCGGCCAACTCCATCCTTTCTAATTCGAGATGTCATATCAATGGTTTGGCATCTCGAATGCTCTCACCTAGCGAATTGCATCGTATCAACACCATTATCCCTTCACGTTCATCGGTGCTTTGCTGCTTGTGACATACTCGTGGGCTTGTTCGAATGGTAATGCCTTAGCGTAAATCCAGCCTTGAACCTCATCTACACCGGTCGTCTTTAAGAAGTCCATTTGTTGTTGAACTTCAACGCCTTCAGCAATGACATGAAAGCCAAGTTCTTTACATAATACAGAGAGCTGTCGGTATAGCGTTCTGGATTTTTCATTGCTCATATCTGCCAGCATAGACTGGTCAAATTTGATTGTGCCGACGTTGCTTTTGGCCAGCATTGCAATATTAGAATAGCCTGTTCCAAAATCATCCATAGCGGTTGAAATACGATGCTGATGTAGGCGTTTAATAATGGCTTCTATTCGACTAAAACTTTCGACATAACCCGATTCAAGCAGTTCGATTTCTACTTGATGAGGAAACTCGGAAAATTTCTCGATGAGGAACTGAGCAGTGGCTTCGGTTAAGTCATTGGGATCCATATTTAGACTTACCTTTGGGTGATAGCCTGCTTTAGCCCAAACCGTTAGGTCGTTATGTAGCTTTTCAACGACCCAATAGTCAATGATATGTGTGAGCTTATTAGCTCTCAACTTTTCTAAAAAGTAGGGGCCCACAATATCTCCGTTATTTCGCTCCAATCGGATCAGCGCTTCGAACCCCGACACTGAACCGGTAGAAAGTTGGAATTTGGGTTGATAAAACAATTTCAGCGAACCGTGTTCTATATCGTCGAGGACTTTATTCAGCTCGGCTTGCGAGGAAATGTTTTCTCGTTGTGAGTTGACGAATGAAGACTCGGTATTGTTTTCCAGGTTGGATGCCACTGACAAAGTTTGACTTAAACGATCGGCAATTTGGTCGGTGGAGTTGTGCTTAATCGACATCGCCAAAAAGGGAAAATAAATCGCAGTATTTACTGCAATCAAAAAGGCTTGGTAGAGGATGGTTGTTATATCTTCTGTCAGCAACCAGCCATTAAAGAATACAGGGGTAATCCAAGTGATCTCGTTTCCAGAGTATGAAACAACACCGGTATGAAGAAGAAAATAACTGGCGGTTAGGTTGAATAGGGGCGCCATAATAAACGGCACGATAAAATACACGTTGAGTACCAGTGGAATGGCGTAAATGAGTGGCTCATTAATATTAAAGAGTGCCAACGGAGCGGAAATTTTGGCGATATTTTTTTCATGAAAATAACCGCGGTGAATTAAGCACGCAAAAATCAAACCCCATGTAGCCCCCGCCCCGCCTAGATGCACAAAGGTGTTCAAGAACATTTGAGCTGTAAGGTCGCCGATTACAAATTGCTCAAGCATATCGGTGCCATCCACAATGTTGGCAATGTGGTCGCCGTGCACACCTAATAACCAGACAACATGGCTGGTGATTGTTCTCAGAATAAGGCGTTCAAACATGGGAAAGTCGCTGACGCTATTGTGCAGCGATACTGTCAGCAGAGTTACCCCTTGAAATAGCAAAGGTAACAGAAGGGCCAATAGCAAAAACACAATGACAAACGAAGGAATCAAATTGATGTGTCGAGTCAAAAATCGACTTACATCGTCGCCTTTCATA
Organism: Echinimonas agarilytica; assembly: GCF_023703465.1. Classification (NCBI taxonomy): domain Bacteria; kingdom Pseudomonadati; phylum Pseudomonadota; class Gammaproteobacteria; order Alteromonadales; family Echinimonadaceae; genus Echinimonas; species Echinimonas agarilytica. The sequence continues at coordinate 708,273 of NZ_JAMQGP010000001.1, forward strand.
AAACTCAGCCATTTCATGCGGGCTATGAACGCAAATAAGTAGGTTGAGGTGAGTGGAATGATAATTGAAAATGCAGACAGCCCTTGCGGATTAACTGCCAGTTGATTCCCTGACGCGCCCATGTAGCTAATATTGAAAATGTAGGAACATACGGCCAGCACGGTGGCTAAAATCGTGTTTAAACCTAAATTTTTGGATAGGTAGTAACTCACCGAAATGACAATGGTAAGTGGGAATAGCAGCGCTAGAATATTGTTAGCTATTTGTACGATTGATAGGGCTGATTGGCCTATATCAAACCACTCAAAACTAATTGCAAACTGCTCAATTAATCCAACCATTGCCAACAAGATCATGAACGGCAAAATGGAAATAAACGCTTCTCTTAATGATAGCAATACATTGCTTTGAGCTAAGTTGGAAGTCATTTTCGTAATCATAGTGATGCGTTACTTTTTGAACACCAGTAATAGAGTGGGTGTGTACATCGTACAGTCTCTAGATAATGTTATAACAAATTCAACAACCTCACTATGAATTTGACGTTTAAATGGTGGCTATGAGAAGTGCTTGGCAATCATAAAAAAAGCCCTAGGAATATCTCCCAAGGCTTAGGCTTTTATGTTGCAAAATATCAATCATTCGAAAGTGGAATATTGACCTACTGTGTGAGCTTTTTCATGGCAGATTTGGCTGCTGCTATCGTAGCATCGAGTACATCTTGGTTGTGAGCATATGAAACAAAACCTGCCTCATAAGCTGAAGGTGCAAGGTATACGCCTTCTTCAAGCATCAAGTGGAAAAACTCTTTGAAACGTTCAACGTTGCAATGTGTTGCTTGCTCAAAGCTCGTCACTTGCGCTGCATCGGTGAAAAAGTATCCAAACATACCGCCAATATTCACTGTTGCCAGTGGAATTCCAGCTTCAGCAGCAGCTTGTGCAAAGCCCTGCGTTAAATACTTGGTGCTACGAGTAATTTGCGCGTGGACTTTCGGATCTTTAATTAAGTCTAATGTCGCCAGTCCTGCGGCCATAGCAACAGGGTTGCCCGACAGTGTGCCAGCTTGATATACAGGGCCAGTGGGTGCAATAAAATCCATAATTTCTGTTTTGCCGCCAAATGCGCCGACCGGCATGCCACCGCCAATAATTTTACCTAATGTGGTTAAGTCCGGAGCGACATTGTAGTGTGCTTGAGCGCCACCTAGGTGAACGCGAAAGCCGGTCATAACTTCATCAAAAATTAACACTGAACCATGCTCATCGCAGATCTGGCGAAGGCCTTCCAGGAAGCCTTCAACTGGAGGAATACAGTTCATGTTTCCTGCAACAGGTTCAACGATAATGGCCGCAATATCTTTTCCTACTTCATCAAATACGGCTTTGACTTCGTCAATATTGTTATAGCTGACGGTTATTGTGTGCTTGGCTAAATCTGCTGGAACGCCGGGTGATGTAGGTTCGCCCATTGTGAGCATGCCAGATCCAGCTTTCACCAATAAACTGTCCGAATGGCCGTGATAACAGCCTTCAAACTTCAATAGTTTATTGCGACCGGTGAAGCCACGGGCAAGTCGAATTGCGCTCATTGTCGCTTCAGTACCTGAGTTGACCATGCGCACTTTTTCCATGTTTGGCATGATATTGCGAATGGCTTCAGCCATGGTCACTTCAATTGCCGTTGGAGCACCGTAACTCAGTCCGTTGGCGGCTGCCGAAATGACTGCGTCACGAATCGTTGGGTGATTGTGCCCCATGATCATCGGCCCCCAGCTTCCCACGTAATCGATGTAACGTTTTCCATCGACGTCATATAAATATGGTCCATCTGCTTTTTCGATGAAAACAGGAGTGCCGCCAACGCCATTGAAAGCGCGAACCGGTGAATTAACGCCACCCGGAATAGATTGGCAGGCCTGTGAGTATAAAGATTCAGAACGGCTCATAATGAATTGTCTCCTGAGCATTTCAAAGCTACAAAATTGTCGCGCAACACTATAGCAAACTTAATTTCGCCTGTGTTGAGGATGAAAAACAAGATATAAATGGCGTATTTGGTCTTACGGCCTTATGCGAATCCGACGACTGCTGATGATTGATGTAAGGCCGTCTTTCGCTTCACGACCACTTCAATTTAATAATTCGAGTTAGCTGACTTCTTCATGAAGGTACTGTGCCAGTAATTGCCAGCTGATAATACCCAATAACTGCTCTCTAGAATCACCATAAACATAGACCGCACCTTTTCGAGCACGGCGCAAACGTTGATAAGCGACAGCTAGAGATGATTGTTGATCGATCCCTTCCATACGCCAGCGTTCGCCATTTGAGGGGTCGATAAAAAATAGTCGATCGTGTTCCTCTCCTTCTTCTCGCGCCAGTAAGTGCCCTTTTGATTGATGCAAGTCCTTTACTTCATCAAGCCACTGGTAGTTGGTTTCCATCATCGCCAGAGCCCCGGTCTTTTGTAAGTTCATGACAACCGGAGATTGCGCGTAGCTCATACCTTGCATTTTCATTTGTTGTACGAACATCGATGGCATATTGAATACTTGGCTGACGACCAGTTGAGCTGGAATCATCACCAACATGGCTGGCACCATCACACTAGGCGAGTTTGTGACTTCCATAATGGCAATCATCGAGGCCATTGGTGCGTGCAAAGAAGCCGCCATCATACTGCCCATACCAATGATCAAAAATAAAGGAGTCAAGGCAGGATCCCATTGGAAGTAATTGCTCATTACCGCTAAAAAGCATCCCGCTGCAAGTGCGCCCAAGGTGTATAAAGGGCCGATAATCCCTCCCGGGATACCTAACCCTAAAGCGACTGTGGTAGCGACCATTTTAGCAAAAAACAATGCTGCGATTGTTGAGGCCGCGAGCTTGCCATCAAGTTGCATCGTGATTGCTTCCATCTCAGTTATGCCAAGATCCGGCATCCACCATGTTAATAAACATGTGATACTTCCAGCTAACAACAGGCGCCATCGCAAACTAATGTGATAGCTCAAGGTCGTCACCCGGTTCAGCGCGAAACCAAAGATCACAGAGAGTAAGCCAAGTGTGATACCTAGGCTGAGCAAGCTACCTGCAAGCTTCCAACTAATGGCTGGGAGTGAATTCAGCATAAATTGCGCTTCTTGACCGAACATTGCTGAGCTGATGTCGTGTCCATCGCCAAAGGCGAAGCCATGTACAATAGCGCCACAGGTTGCAGCCAGCAGTACGGGCACTGCCATATGCATTTTGTATTCTTTTAGCACCACTTCCATGACAAAAATAACCGCTGCGAGTGGTGTATTAAATGTGGCAGCAATGCCAGCTGCGATACCGCTTGCGGAGAGAACTCGAATGGCATTGTTCGGTAGCCTGAACCAATGGCCAACCCAGCCACTGCCAGCTGCCCCTAAATGAACCGCTGGACCTTCTCGTCCAACCACAAAGCCGCTAGCTACGGAAATGCCGGCGCCAATAAATTGGTTAATGGTATTCTTAAGAGGCATAGAGCCGTTGTGGCTGCGAATGCGATAAATGACAAATGGAATGCCAAGGCGATAGTATTTAAGCCCCAAAGAAGTGGCAATTAATAGGATAATCACCGCACCGAGCAAGGGTGTATTGTGCGTAAGGAAAGGAAATTCGACGATTAATTGAGAAAAAAGATCTTTGAGGAACTGGATGAACAATAAAAATGATACGATCAGCACCGAAGCTGCAAGTCCGCCAAGCAGTCCCAACACGGCCATTTGCCATGAAGCTCTGGGAATTGCGAGTCGACGCCTAAGGCGATACAGCAAATTGTTCATGTTGATCCAAAAATTAAAGGTCACGAGTCTTCCATTGATTCTAGCTATATTCTATGTGGATTTTTAAGCAGTTACATCAGTTGTTACACGCATTCTTCAAATTTCCGTTGTGGTACTCGCCGCGAACGGCATTTTGTGTTGCCATTTTAGGGTGTGTGATGCTCGGATTTTTCGCTGGGCGTTTATTCTATGGACATCACGAAGCTTATCGACATTTCGCCGAACAACAAATGCAATTGGCCCGAATGCAGCTCGAAGAATGGCGTGAAGTATCGGGCAGCAAGGATGTGGCCTTAAATATGGCCAACGCTGAGTTGTCGTGGACGCAAACAGAAGTGGCTCGCTTAACTGCTGAAAATCAAGAATTAAAAGAAGACTTAAAACTGTACCGAAAGGTGTTTAGCGACCGCTCTTTTGGTGACAGTCTTATTATCGATTCATTACGATTATCGGATACCTATGGCAGCGGCGTGTATCGTTTTCGAGTCACTTTGATTCAACCCGATCGGTTTGGTCGCATGGCCGAAGGGCAAATTAGCTTTTCGTTACAAGGGTTTCGCTCAGGCATACCGGCGGAACTCAATAACTGGGAGCTTATGACGGTCACTGATAATTCGGCATTGCAATTCAACTTTCGGTATTTGCAAACCATTGAAGGCTTGCTGCAAATACCTGAGGATTTTGAAGCAGAGCGGCTTGAGGTATTGGCAGTGCTTGAGGTGAAAAATCGAAAAACCGAGCGAGTCTCGCAAAGCTACAATTGGAACTCTACGTTGAGAGCCGGTTTTTAAGTGGCGATAATAAATCATCCAATACTTGAATGAATTACTCAGGTATTAGATAATTCACCGGTTGTCACTCTGTGAGGTTTGTATGTCGCAACCAGATACCGCCGCGTTACCGATTCAGTTTTCTGATACTGCGGCCCAAAAAGTTAAAACTCTGATCGAAGAAGAAGAGAACCCAAACTTGAAGTTACGTGTTTACGTAACCGGAGGTGGGTGTTCTGGTTTTCAATATGGCTTTACCTTTGATGAAGCTGTGAATGAAGGCGATACGACGATTGAAAAAGAAAGTGTCACTTTGGTGATTGATCCAATGAGCCTGCAATATTTAATCGGCGGTATTGTTGATTACACTGAGGGTCTTGAAGGCTCTCGATTCTTTGTCAATAACCCAAATGCGACTACGACTTGTGGTTGCGGTGCGTCTTTTTCGGTTTAACGCATTGTTAAATGATCCGGCCTAGTGTGTTGAGCCAGTGCATTTTGTACTGGCTTTGTTGTTTCTCAATCTGCTGATTTACCATCTCTTCCAAATACCTCGTAACATTTTCACACGCTTTTTTACCTTGAAGTCACTTACTATTATTGTACGTAGAAACCATTGGTGCCCGTTGCGTCAATTCAAGGATAGAAATCATGTCTCGAAACATTCGCCTTACTCACACTTTAAATGCACATCCGTGGATTGTTGCTCTAGTTCTGACCGTTTTGTTGATTGGCTGGATGGCCAGTGGCGTAGCAAAACAAGATGAAGTGGCAAAGGCCGAAGAAAGCTCGGTTGCAGTGCCGAAGGTACAAGTGCAATCAATGACGGCCCAAGCCGTGACTCGCTCCATTTTATTGTATGGGCGCACTGAGCCGAATCGCAAAGCGACACTTAGAGCTGAAACCGCAGGGCGCGTGGTTGAACTTATGGCGGAACGCGGCGCTTGGGTCAAAGAGGGTCAACCGCTCGTGCGCTTAGCCATGAATGATCGGCAACAAAAGCTCCAGCAAGCATTGGCTGAAAACAAACAACGTGAAATTGAGTATCAAGGTGCCAAACGACTGAGCAGCCAAGGCTTTTCCGGTAAGGCTCGGCTGGCCGAATCAGAAGCTCAATTAGAACAAGCGCGCTCGAATGTGGCCGAGCTGCAATTAGATATCGACCACACTGTTATTACCGCGCCATTTGATGGCATTTTGAATGAGCGTTTGGTTGAAATTGGTGACTATTTGGGAGTCGCTGATCCGATCGCCATGATGTACGACATCAACCCGCTGATCGTTCGTGCCGACGCAGGGCAGCACGATATCACTCAGCTCAGAGTTGGTTTGGAGGGAACCGCTTTGTTTGTGGACGGTAATTCACGACAAGGTAAAGTGCGTTATTTGTCCAAAGTTGCCGACAGTGCAACCAATACCTTTCGACTTGAGTTAGCGCTTGAAAACCCCGACGCCGACTTATACGCAGGCATGAGTGCCGAACTCGAGTTGCCATTAGCCACTGTGGACGCTATTAAAGTCACGCCAGCATTGCTGGCCTTAGATGAAGATGGAAACCTCGGCATTAAATCAGTGATCGATAAAACGGTTCAATTCACGCCCATCGAACTGATAAAAGCCGACAATGATGGTGTTTGGCTTACAGGCTTTGGCGGGCAAGTGGATGTCATTACCCTGGGGCAGGGATTTGTAAGGCCGGGCGACGAAGTGACCGCCGTATTTGCAAACGATGCGAGGTAAGCGGCTATGTTGGCAATAATTGAAGGTGCTTTAAGCCGAACTCGAACCGTGATGATGGTCTTAGTTTTGCTGATTGTTTCAGGAATAAGCACTTATGTATCCATTCCTAAAGAAGCAAATCCAGATGTTCTGATCCCTTATATATATGTGTCGATGGTACACGATGGCATTAGTCCAGAAGATGCTGAACGTATGTTGGTTCGCCCTATGGAGAATGAACTGCGCGCCATTGAAGGGGTGAAGGAAATGACGGCCCGAGCCAGTGAAGGCTCAGCCTCTGTGACACTTGAATTTTTAGCCGGTACCGATCCGAAAGAAGCACTGGCAGATGTACGTGACAAAGTGACTTTGGCGAAGGCTAAGTTGCCGAATGAAACTGAAGAGCCGTCGGTACATGAAGTCAAAATGGCCGAAGAAAATCCCGCGGTGACGGTGATGCTCGCAGGGCCAGTACCGGAGCGCGCGCTGATTAAGGTTGCGCGTGATTTAAAAGATCGCCTTGAAGGTATGTCAGAGGTATTGGAGGCCAAGATTGGTGGTGATCGAGAAGATATTGTCGAGATCATTGTTGATCCACTTCTGATGGAAAGTTACAACCTCGACCAAGGTGATATTGCAACTCTGGTGTCACGCAATAATCGACTCGTCGCCGCAGGTACCATGGATACCGGCAAAGGTAGTTTTGCTGTGAAAGTACCTTCTATTTTCGAAACCGTGCGTGACGTAATGGAAATGCCGATCAAGGTTGATGGCGACAAAGTGATTACTTTCGCCGATGTGGCAACTATTCGTCGTTCGTACAAAGATCCAAGCACATTTGCGCGATTAAATGGCGAGCCGACTGTGTCGGTTGAAGTGGTGAAACGGCCGGGCGAAAACATCATTGAAACGGTGAATAAAACCAAGGCTCTGGTCGCCGAGCAACAAAAAAATTGGCCGGTAAATGTAATGGTTGAATACACCGGAGACCAATCCAAAGATGTCCGCGATATGCTCAATGATCTACAAAATAATGTGCTGTCGGCCATTATTCTGGTGGTTATTGTGATCGTCGCAGTATTGGGGCTGCGCAGCGCTGGATTAGTGGGGGTGGCGATTCCCGGCTCATTCCTAACCGGGATTCTGGTGTTGGCGATGATGGGATTCACCATTAATATTGTGGTGCTATTCGCACTGATAATGGCGGTGGGAATGCTGGTGGATGGCGCCATTGTGGTGACCGAATATGCCGACCGGTGTTTGTCCGAAGGCATGCCAAAACAAGAGGCTTATTTGCAGGCCGCCAAACGAATGGCTTGGCCCATCACCGCATCAACAGCTACTACACTGGCAGCCTTTGCCCCATTGATTTTCTGGCCGGGGGTTATGGGCGAGTTCATGAAATATTTGCCTATTACCTTGATCGCAACCTTATCGGCCAGTTTGTTTATGGCGCTCATTTTCGTACCCGCATTAGGTGCTATTTTTGGCAAAGCTAAACCTGTGAGCGCCTCGGCTAAGCAGCAGTTAATGTTGGCTGAACAAGGTGATATATCGGTCATTAAAGGCTTTACGGGTACTTATTTACGCACCTTGAACAGCGCTATTAAACGGCCTTTTCTTGTTCTGCTCGGTGCAATTGTGTTCGCCATTGCGGTGGTGTCGGCATACGGTGCCTCTGAACTTGGGATGGAGTTCTTTCCCGATGTAGAACCCGCCGGTGCGAATATGAATATCCGTTCACATGGTGATCTATCGATCTACGAAAAAGATGCGCTCATGCGTGATATCGAAGCCGAGTTAGTGAACATGGAGGAGCTTAAAACCTTGTACTCACTCACGGGGAACAACGGTGAAGTCGGCTATTTTCGACTGAATTTGATCGACTGGGATCAGCGTCGTTCAGCCGATGATATTATTGAAGAGGTTCGTCAGCGTACAGAGCGTTTTGCCGGTGTTGAAATTGAGATTCGCAAAGATGAAAACGGCCCCGGTGGCGGCAAAGATCTGCGGCTGCAATTGAGCTCTCGTTTTCCTGAATTGGTGAACGATGCAGTTCGTAAAGTCCGCTTAGCGCTGGCAGAAAACGGCCAATTCACCAACATTGATGATGATGGTTCAAAGCCCGGCATTGAATGGCAGCTGAATGTGGACCGCTCTGATGCAGCTCGTTTTGGGGCCGATGTAACCTCGTTAGGGGCTACCGTCCAAATGGTCACCAATGGCTTAAAGCTCGGAGAGTATCGTCCAGACGATGTAGACGACGAACTCGATATTCGTGTGCGTTTCCCAGAAGATAAGCGCCACTTGGGACGGCTTGATGATTTGCGCGTGAAAACGTACGCAGGGCAAGTGCCTATTACGAATTTTGTAGAGCGTTCTGCTGAGAAAAAATTGGATTCGATTCGTCGTGTTGACAGCAAAAGGGTCGTGACGGTCAGTGCCGACTTAGTCCCCGGAGCTTTACTGAATTTGGTGCTGCCCGAAATGGAAGCGAAGTTTCCTGAATTAGGCATCGATCCGCGCGTGACCATTGAAGTGAAAGGTCAAAACGAAGAAGAAGATGAATCTCAAGCTTTCCTCGGCAATGCCTTTATGGTGGCGCTGTTTGTCATGGCAATTATCTTGGTCACACAATTTAATAGTTTTTATCAAGCATTCTTAATTTTAAGTGCCGTGGTGTTTTCCACCGTGGGCGTGTTGCTAGGACTGCTAATCTTTCAAAAGCCGTTTGGCATTGTTATGTCAGGTATTGGCGTGATTGCGTTGGCTGGTATTGTCGTTAATAACAATATTGTGCTTATTGATACCTTCAATGTGTTGCGTCGGAAAGGGATGCCAGCAGCGGAAGCTATTTTACGGACAGGCGCACAACGCCTAAGACCCGTGCTGTTAACCACAGTCACAACGATATTAGGCTTATTGCCGATGGTGCTTGAGGTTAATATCGACTTAATGGCGCGCACCATGCAATTTGGTGGCCCCTCTACCCAGTGGTGGTCTCAACTAGCGACAGCAGTCGCTGGTGGACTGGCCTTTGCCACGGTTCTCACGTTGGTGTTAACGCCGTGTTTGTTAATGCTGGGCAGCAAAGTGAGTGGGCGGCTACAACGACGGAAACAAGCGAAGCAGGATCAATCAGAAAAAGCCGCTATCAAAAATATTCATTCAGCCGCTTAATGCGCAGGAATGCCTATTGGCTTTCAGAGCACGAAGAAATGCCCTCGTTGTGTGGGCTTTTCTTTATTCGGTGAACTTCAAGCCAAATGAACTACTCGTTCAAAGGAATGGTTTGCTTGGTATAGGTAGGCCCGTCAACGGTTATTTTGCCGTTCGTATCAAAGTTAATTGGGTCAATCACTAAAAAAGGTGACTGTCCTTTAATAATTCCATGTGCCGACAGCCAGTGACGACCATCAGGTCCGATAAAGACTTCATTGTGCCCAACCGCTTGGAACGGATTGTCTGGATCACCTGTGAATTCCATTCCCTTTTTCTTCAATACACTTTTGTTTTGGCTACCATAAATAGGATTGTGATCGGCTTTGGTCCAAGGACCTGTAATCTTGCGGGAAGTTGCATAGCCTATTTCATATCCGCGAGTCCAACTGGAATAGAATAGGTAGTAAATGTCATTGCGCTTAATAACGTAAGCGCCTTCAATACCTTCTGAATCCCAATGGTGAAATTTATCAACTTTCTTTTTCTCTCGACCACTACCAACGACCGATTCCTTGCCAATAGTTTCCATCACTACCGTGCCATTTTCGTCATGAACATAGCTAATGTCGCCGGGGCGAATCGCCGATTTTGGCTCAGTTAGAAAGGTTGCAGTGTCTAAGTCAACCTGAGCAAAGCCAATTCCAAATGCTTGCCCTCTATTCCAGAATGCCCATACTTTGCTATCGTCATCGACGAAGAAACTTAAGTCGTTACCGTTGGTCAGAGGCTTGTCGTTGGTCACCATGGTGTAGGGGCCTTCAACTGAATTTGCAACTGCGTAGCCAACGCTGAGTCCAATGTTTTTGTCTCGATTCGCAGAGCTAAATACTGCGTAATATTTACCGTTGATTTTGTGAATTTCTGCGGCCCAAAATGGGCGGTAAAACCATTTGTCTTTAGAAGGGCGTTTAATGATGTGGTCGAGAAATTCCCAATCCAAAAGGTTTTCAGATTTATACAGAGGAACTCCTTCAAACAGAACATCAGCCTTGTTTTTCTCAGTCTGCCAAAAAGGCACATCAGTGCCTGTCATGTACCAAGTATTCCCATCTTTGAATATCTGACTGTCGCGAATGCCCATGGGGCGAATACCGTTGCTGATTGGATTTTGGTATTCAAAAACATCTATCGTCTGGGTCGTTTGCTCTTGAATGGCTGCATAGGTGGCAAGACAGTTTACCGCCAGCGTGACGCTGAAGATTTTGCTGATGATGATTCTATTGAACATAGAGTGGTTTCCACGTTAATTGTCCTTGAACGTTAAGCCAGCACCCTATTGGAATCAATCCACTCAAAAAAAAATAGAATTTAGAGCGAGTAAATAGGTTGGTAAACGTTTGTTTAAACGAATTAAAGTTCTTCAGTGATGAAAATCTAAAGAACTGTTTAGGTTTAGTTTAAAGCGAGAACCTTAGGGGTTGCCTTGTCCTTAAGCTTTTAAAAAATACGTGGTGGCGCAATTGGCCTTAGGTTGAAACGATGTGGCTTGGTTAATCAAGCGGCTTAGCTGAATTCGAAACGGCTATGCGCCACAAGTTTTTGTGATGCTCATGGTTCGTCATGAGGTTGCCGATTGTGCCGATAATGCTGATGACAACAAGAACTTTCACCACATTGGGCCATGTGGCATTTTGCGTGTTTTTAATATGATTGTGAGCGCTGTGCCATAAACCGATCATTTGCCATGGATACACCACAACTGTATGCACGAAGGTTGAGACCAATATGATTTGGGCTGTGAGTACTGAATCGTCGACGAGAGAAGTTTCGCTCAACAAAGCTTCTACCGCACGAAAGATCACGTTTAGCCCAACTGTGTTGATCCAGAAAGAAGTGGCAAGCGACAGTTCGCCACGCCAGTGTTTCACAATATAAGTCATTCAATCGCTCTTGAGACAAGTGGTTGCGGCCGAAATGAGCGGCTGCAAGGCTAAAGGCGCTTATTCTAATGACATAATGCTCTGAAACAAAAGTCGCAGCTGTAATTTAGTGCTCATGCGGCGAATTTTGCAGAGGCCCGCAGCAACGCTTGTATTTCTTGCCGCTGCCACATGGACATGGTGAATTTCGGCCAATATTGGCATGTCGGCGAACTTGCTGGGTCACAGGCCCCATAATATCTGAAGGTGGACGATTGCTATGGAGCAGTCTTACCATTTCTTTCATTGCTTGGCCGGTTCGCTCAAAGAAAATCTTATAGCCCTCGCACAGGTAATTGCGATTGTTGCGGCCATCACTCGCCGTTAAAAAGCGATGTTTTGGGCAGCCGCCATGGCAGGCAAAACGAAATTCACAGAGTTTACAATCCACACTGATATCAATGGATTTTTGGGTTCCAAAATCAATGGCTTTGGAAGAGGTGTTCATCGCGTCGATGGTGGTGTTATGAATATTACCCAGTTTGTGTTCTGGATACACGTAGTGATCGCAGTTATACAGATCACCGTTGGATTCAATGGCGAGTGAATGTCCGCAATTCTCAGACGTTACACATAACGTGGGCGCTTCACCGTACCAAGCGGCGAGCGTGGCATCGAACATTTGAACGAAAATGGTGCCTACATCGCGTTTAACCCAGAGATCAAAAACCTCGCTGAGAAAAATTCCATATTGCTTGGGTGGAACAGACCAGCTTGTCACATTGGCTTCATGGGAGTATTCGGGGTTGACCAGATAAAGCCCTTCAGGCGTCGCTTCGCAAGCTCTACGTTCGACTAATGGAATAAATTGAAAGAACTTGGTGCCAGTAGTTTTTAAGAACTCATACACCCGCTTTGGGTTGGCTGCGACTTTGTCATTAATCACGGTTAACGTATTGAATTCCACGCCATGTTTTTTCATGCATTGAATGGCGTCCATTACTTGCTGATGTGTGCCTTTTCCGGATCGTGTAAGTCGGTATGCATCGTGTATATCTGCTGGGCCATCGATGGAAATACCCACCAAAAAATCATGCTTGGCTAAAAATTCACACCATTTATCGTCCAGCTTAATACCATTGGTTTGTAAGGTATTTCGGATGTTTTTACCATTGGCATATCTTTTTTGAAAATGCAGCGCTCGTTCAAAAAAGTCGATTCCCATGAGAGTCGGCTCGCCACCTTGCCAAGCGAACTCAACCCCATCCACTGCTTGTGCTTCAATATATTGTTGCACGTAAATTTCGAGGGTGTCATCGTTCATTCGCCAATTTTTCTGACGATCGGGGTAGAGTTTGTCTTTCTCAAGATAAAAACAATAACTGCAATCTAGATTGCATACAGAACCCGTGGGTTTGGCCAAAATATGGCAGCCTTTTGGGCGAAGAGAATATTCCATGAGTGCTCCTGTCTGATGCGATCTAAATCATAGGTATGATGAATGGAAGTTAGTATTGCGCGAGCATTCAGAGCAGATCATGATCGAACTCATGTTCGGTTGGGATAATGCTTTTTAGGCAGAGCGGTAGCTTGTTTATCTATATCAAAGACACAAAAAAGACGCCCCAGAGGCGCCTAGATAAGAATGATAACGGCTACGCTTAAATCCAGTCGAGGGGATTTTCTTGCGTACTCGGTACAGCGCCTTCGCCATCAATAAATAGCTGATGCCAGATGGCAAACTGCATCAGGCTCCACATTTCTCGGGTGTAGTTCTTACCGGCGCGTTGGCGCGCGAAAATATCTTTGATGCCTGCGGGACGAAACCATTCTCCTACAGCATGGTTGGTCAGTAATTTGTGTTCGAGCTGATCCACAAAATCTCCAGCGAACCATTCTTTAACGGGCACGTAGAATCCGCGTTTTGGTTTATTGAGGTGATCTTTAGGTAAGTATTTTTCAGCCCATTGACGCAATACCCATTTGCCGCGGTTGTTGTTGTACTTGAGTGAATCAGGAAGTGACATTCCAAATTCCACAATTCGATGATCACTGAGCGGCACTCGCCCTTCAAGGCCATGCGCCATTAACATCCGATCGGTTTTTACAAACAAATTGTCGACCAGAGCTGCTTTTAAATCGACATACTGGCGTCGCTTCATTGATGACCAATGCTTGGGCGTTTCATTCCACAGAACCATGTAAGGAGCTTTGCGGTCTTGGTGCTGCAAACGGCTGCCATAAAGCGCCTTGTGAGAACCTGCATGCCACTGATTTCCGGGAGCAATACCAGAACCCAATACATTCATTTTTAACCAGCGTTCTATGCCCGGTTTGTAGCGGCGATATCCTGCAAATGCTTCATCACCCCCTTCGCCCGAAAATACTACTTTGACATCTTTTGCGGCCTGCTCTGCCAAATATAGCGTGGGCAGGCTGGCATAGTCGCGCATCAGATCATCAGCGGCCCATGTCATTTTTACAATGCGACCGAAAAGGTCATCTCGCCCGACTCTAATTGCGTGATGATCGGTATTAAATTGTTCGGCTAGGCTGGTGGCTGCGTCCAGTTCGTCGGCTTCTTTGGTGTCAGAGAAACCAATCGAGTAGGTGCGAAGTTTGTTGTCGTGAAGTTTGGCCAATTCAGCCAATAAAATCGAAGAATCAATGCCGCCAGACAAGAATAAACCAAAGGGAACATCTGCTCGCATATGCTCAGTCATGACTTGTGCAAACAAAGGTTCAAACTCTTCGAAGGCCTGCTCAAGTGTGCATTCTCGTTGTTCAACTTCTTGCATTGACCAGTAGCTATTAACGTCATAGCTCCCGTCTTTTGCTACCAAGTATTCACCCGGCTGCAAACGCTTAATTTGTTTAAAAACAGTATCGCGGCCGGTGCTAAATTGTTGCATCAAGAATTGATTTAAGGCGCTGGGATCAATTTCAGGTTGTTCGCCAATCAATGGCAATAAAGCTTTTAATTCAGAGGCGAAGAATAGACCGCGCGCGGTGGGCGCGTAATAGAGCGGCTTGATACCAAGGCGATCGCGTGCCAGCGTCAGTGTCTTTTCTACCTGGTCGTATAACGCGAATGCAAACATGCCGTTCAAGCGTTTTATGCCGGTGTGCCCGTCTTCACGGTAGGTTTGCAAGATGGCTTCAGAATCAGATTGCGTAAGCCCTGGTGGAAGTGTTGATTGCTGTTTTAATTCGATATAATTGTAGACTTCTCCGTTGGCGACCAGATGTAACTGATCGTCAGGGCTATGCAACGGTTGGGTTCCTCCTGCCAAATCAATAATGGACAAACGAGCATGCCCTAAGGCGACTTGATCACGAATAAACACACCTTGCTCATCTGGCCCGCGATGATGAAGACGAGTTGTGGCTTGCTGAATATCATCGACCGTTGGCTGACCTTGCCAGTAAATTCCACCTGCGATTCCGCACATAGGTTAGTTTCCTTGGAGTAAATTCAGATAGTGGGTAGCACTGGTTGTTGCTCGGTACTCATCCACGGCCGCCTGAAGCGTGGCAGAGGGCAATGGTTGTTGCAATGCGGTGAGCATGGCTTTAGCTAACGCGGGAGCATCATCGACTTCAACGAGCGGCCCATATCGGCCTTCATCTAACAACTCGTTGGGGCCGCTGGGGCAGCGGGTCGAGGCGCATGAAACGCCGAGTGCAAGCGCTTCGGTGAGAGCGTTGGGGGAGCCTTCCCAGCGAGATGACAATACAAAGCAATCCGCGTGTGCGACCCAGTCCAATACATTTTTTTGGAAACCGGGCATTTGAACGTCGTTGGTGAGCTCTGCCTCATCAATTTGTTGTTGCAAACTCTCGCGCAAACCGCCTTCGCCAATGATTAACAGTCGCACCGGCAATTGCGCCCGTACCTCGGCAAAGGCGCTGATCAAAGTATCAAAGCCTTTTTGTGTGGTAAGGCGTCCAACGCCAATGAAAGTTGGAATTGTGTCGTCTCTGAGCCACTCGTGTGGCGCAGGGCCTTCTGTGCGAGTATAGAATTGCTCGGTGATCACTGGGTTACGAATGACGCTTACGCGCTCCGCAGGAATGTGGGTGATATCAATCGTGTCTTGGCGAACTCCCTCAGACACCGCTACAACGGCTTCTGCTTTCTGATAAATGCGCTTCATCGGCGAAGTTCGAAGCCAAGCTTGAAACTTATTTTTTTGTTGCAGAGCTGTAGATAGATTTGTGCCTAATCGAATCACCACCCGAGGCGATGTTCCTGACAACGTGCGTGCGCGGATGACTGCGCGTCCGGCGCGATCTTTGGCCACTAAAATGGCGTCCGGCCGATTGTCTTTCATGTAACGAGAAAGTTCGGGAATGGCGGTGAGCGTATGTTTAGCCTGAAGCTTGATCAGATTAACATTGCTTGGAATGTTATCCAGATGCGGACCTGCACCCCGGATAACAAGTAAATCTAATGACTCAAGGCGGGTTGCAAACTCACGAACCAGATTCATGACCATTTTCTCAACGCCACCGGCTCCGGAGAAGGAAATAACCACGGCTAATTTAAGCGCGCTTGGTGCGGTGGAAGATACTTGACGTGTATGCATGAAAGACTAGACTCCGCAGTCCGATCACATGATGTGACTAATCAGGATTCGTTGCAGGCAAGCATATACAAATCAAGTCTTTCCTGCCACTGATAAGCTTATTTTAACAGGTGTTTTAGGCAGTTCATGTTTCTGTATGTTTAGCGTAAAAAACTTGAGAAACAGGTATTCATCTTCAGCAATCTTTTTTAGACTCACCAGCATAAATGATCAGTACCAAGGAAGATTAAACGTGGCACGCCATATTAAATTTAGTGAGCCGGTCAACGAATCCGAGCGTTGGGCCTTTAGTAAGCTGGCCAAAGAGTTGCCAGAGCATTATGTACTGCTCACCAACATTGAAGTACCCACTCCATCGGGCCAAGCAATGGAAGTCGACGCCTTGGTTGTGGGTGAGTGGGGTGTTTATGTTGTTGATATTAAGGGCTATATAGGCACTCTTGATGCGGGGGTGCATGCATGGTCACTGGATGGTCGAAACGTCGATAACAGCTTGTCCAAAGCCAACTATGTGGCGCGAATTTTAGCCGGTAAATTTAAACATAAAGTGCCAACAGGTGTGTATGCGCCTTGGTGTCAAGGCATGGTGTTTGTGACTGGGCGCTTGGGC
The DNA here is from genome assembly GCF_023703465.1 of Echinimonas agarilytica. NCBI lineage: Bacteria > Pseudomonadati > Pseudomonadota > Gammaproteobacteria > Alteromonadales > Echinimonadaceae > Echinimonas > Echinimonas agarilytica. The sequence continues at coordinate 724,853 of NZ_JAMQGP010000001.1, forward strand.
GAAGACATTGAAGTTCAAAAGCCTAATCGCACGATGGGGGTGTTTGATCCCGAGCAGATCATCAGCGCATTGACAAAAGAGTGGGGTTCTACCTCGCAATTTAAGCACAAGGTCACTGAGAAACAGAAAGAATTTGTGCTCGACACCATTGGCCAAGTCGCGGTCATGGAACGCCGTAATAATCGTATTCACGATTTTGAGAAAAAGCAGTGTTTATTCATTAATCAAGGTGTTGAAGTTTGGTCTGCTGATTACGCTCCGGGTCACTTTAGGGCGCCTTGGATCCTGAAAATATTGCAACCTGCCGAATTTGAAAGCCGTGAAGAATTCGAGAAATTTGAACATTCGATGCGCGAGGAATTGTTTCGATTACAGGAGTTAGCAGGCTGTAGCGGCGTGCCTCACTGCGCGCCTTTAATTCAAGAAGGCGATATGCTGGTGTTGCCAATTCGAATGCCGCGCGGACAGCCGATGACGGAATTGTCTGATGTGGTGATAACACCTAAACAAGACTTAATGTTACTGCGTCGTGCAGCAACGTCGTTGCATCAAATTCACCGCCGCGGCTATACGGTGTCGAATTGGCAACATAACTGTGTGTTTATCGATCAAGAAGGCGATGTTGAATACATCGATATACAAAATCAATTGTCTGTGTCGGACGATATTCAGCATTTTGCAGCCTGCTTTTTACTGATTGCGGAACGTTTAGGTAACCCAACGATTCACCAATGGTTTCGAGAGTCATCTAAAGGTCGAGTGGGCAGCTTGGATGCACTCAGAAGCGAGTTGTCAGCAGTACTTATGCAGCAAACTATTGCGCCAGAACATCACAATCCAGAGACATTACTCGAAGGTTCTGTGATCGACGGCCGATATCGACTCATTCAGCAGATCACCCAATCTGATGATAGTGAACAGTGGCGTGCAATGCACCTTCAGGGTGGGTTCGAGTGCGTAGTCAGTGTGTTCTACAACGTGGAAGAAAATTGGCAGGGCGTGGCCAGCGTTTACAACAGTTTGAAATGCTTATATCACCCGCATGTCGAACATATTATTGAGTTTTCTCAGTTGCGCGACAGTAATACTCTTTATATTGCTCGAGCTTGGATTGAAGGCGTGTCGTTGGCCGACTTTAGAGAATATATTGTGCCGGGGCAGCCAAAGAAATGGTTTGCTGAATTACTATCGGCATTACAGTACTTGCACAGCTTGGATATTTATCACGGCAGTATTTGCCCAGATAACATCGTGGTGTATCAAAAAACAGCCGTACTTGCTAATTTTGCCGTAGGCAGCGACATCGCCATGCGTGGCTATGCCGCTAATTATGCAGATCCTGAATTGTGGGCTGCAGAAGGTCCTGCCGAGCGAGACTTATATGGCTTAGTGGCTAGCTTTGTGGATGTACTCATTCCCAAAACAGAAGCGCCACGTACGCGCGAAGATTTGATTGAAGGCTTGAATTACTTCGATCCGGAGGTGCTGCCACCGAGTTTGGCTGAAGCCTGTCGCCGAGTGTTGTCTTTTGACTTGCCTCTTACGGATGAAAACTACATCGATTTGTTTGATCTTCCCGAATAACCTCAAATTCGTTATTTATATAAAAAAGAGTGCATTAGCGCTCTTTTTTTATGGCTTGAATATCTTCCTCTTAAATTTAGATTAAAAAACAGTCAAAAAACGACTTGATTTTTACTGTGCGTTGCATAGTATCGTTACTGTACGTTACACAGTGTTTAGCTCATTCAATGATATGGAAATGAGGATGGATGAAGATCGTTTAGACAAGATTCGGGGCGAGTTGAGGCGTGGCGTTTTAGTGCTCGCCGTATTGGCCTCGTTGCATCAAGAACACTATGGGTATTCTTTGCGAAAACAAATGATTGCAGCAGGAATTGATATTGATGAAGGCACGCTTTATCCGCTCGTGCGGAGGCTTGAAAAGCAAGGGCTGTTATCAAGCGAGTGGCGAGAAGGAGAAGGGCGTAAAAAGCGCTACTACACCATTTCAGCAGATGGCAAAGCCATGTACCAAATACTTAAAGATGAATGGAATACTACCAATAGTGCGCTGAATGCGTTGATGGAGAGATAACCAATGAGTGTGTTAAAACGCTATATTGCGGCAGTACAACAGCACTTGCCGACTGCATTAAAGGCCGACGTAGCAGACGAGTTAACGTCTATTTTAGAAGACAAATTTGAAGCAGAGCAAGAAAGATTGGGGCGCGACCTAAACGCCCAAGAGGTTCACGATTGGCTAGCCACGCTTCCTGCGCCTATCGAGATGGCTGCGGGCTATCAAGAGCATCAAAGCTTTATTGGCCAAGCTTTGCTGCCTTATTATCGGCATGTACTTAAGGTTTCTATACTGGCGACACTGGGTGTTTGGGCCGTGTTTCTTGCACTCGGAATCTTCACACGTAATCATGTTATTGGCGCAGTCTTTGATGCGTTGCCGGGACTCTTTAGCTCCGTGTGTATCACATTTACGGCGGTGACTATTGTCTTTGTGGCGCTTGAACACGGCACTTTGAAGCACAATTGGTTTGGACGCTGGTCTCCCTGCGCATTGCCTCCATTGAAGTCGCGTTTTTCGTGGATCCACGTTTCGCGCTCCGATGCCATCGCCAGCATCATCGCTTACACGGTTGTAGTCATGCTACTGAACGGTTGGACTGGTGGGAGCGAAGCCTTGATGATAGCCGGTGGGACGATTGGTTTTTCCACTGAGTTAAGCGGCTATGTCACAGGATTGTCGTGGGTGATTGTAGGTTACATTGCGGTGCAGTCGGTCATACTTGCTTTGCCGTTTTGGACGCGCACTAAATTGGCTTTGTTAGCGGCAGTGCAAAGCGCGGAATTACTGCTTTGGTGGCAAGTGATGAATGTCAGCCCGTGGATAGAAGTGAACGGCAATGTGGGTGAAAAGTGGCAAACGTTTGTCGACTACCTTAATGGTCAAACGAATTGGTTTGCATTGATTGCTATGGCGATCGTTGCGGTGAGCTTCGTCATCAGCCTCTATCGGATGTATCGGCTGAGAACGGATGATGTATCGGAATGATATTGATGATGCTTTAGAGCAGGAAAGTGCCTACTTCAAAAGAAATCCTGACGAATCTTTTCATGGAACAGCGATATTCGTATTAGCACGTTACGCAGGTTTTGTTGTTCCAATTCGGTGAGATCGTTGATCGCTAATATATCGTTTACTTTGCGTAGGTCGGTGTACTCAACGATTTGATTCATAAACCGTAAGTTCCAGATGTGATCGAATATATAGACCATTTCTCGAAAGGTATTTGGGTCTATCTCTTGTTTTGCGGCCAGTTGTTTTAATCGAGTCATGGTGTTGGCTTCGCGGATATCATGCTTTAGCGCGTAGATGCGACAAAAGATCTCCATGGGACGTAGGCACGCTTTCAAGTTGACCGATGCCACGCCGTCGAGGTTCTCGGTTTTAATCTGATTTGAGGCGCTTAGAGGTACTTTATACGATAAGCAGTTCTTGGCGTAGTTCGACAAGAACTCCTCATGTTGACGATTTTTCTCGACGATATGCTGTTGGAGCTGAGTGACCAATGCTTTTTTGCCATAAGTCGCGCGGATATCAAAAAACACATTTAATTCAAGAATGGAGTTCGGAGTAGCGTTCTCGATCCAGTCACTGAAATTGGCTTTCCATTCATCTACGGTTAAACACCATTGGTGGTTGGTCGCCATGATCAGCCCTTCGCAATAGCTGTAGCCTGCTTGGTTCAGCAATCCACACACCCGTTCAGCTAGGTGCAGGAAATATCTGCGGACTTGCTTCAGGCTGTCCGCGTCATTGGGCATTTCAAACACGATGCCATTGTCCTGATCCGAGAATAGCGTCATATCGTGTCTGGCGTTACTGCCAAACGAGATAAACGAAAACGGGACGGGGGGCTCGCCTAACTCATTGATCGAGAGATCGATAAAGCGACAGATCGCTTTATCGTAGGCTGTGCCGATGGCACGGCGCAGGTTGTCTGGTCGTGAACCGGCATCAATCATTTCTCGGATCAGATCTGGCATCTGGTTCAAAGATTCGACGACATGGCCTTGGGTGGCGCTTTGTTCAATCTCTTCGGTGATACGGCTGGCTAAGCCTTGGTAATCGGTCACCTGTTTGACTAAACCATAGGCGCCGCCATAGATCTTGCGGGTGATAGGCCGAAACGAGATCACGTGGCCGTGTTTTTCGGAGAAGAAGAGTTTTGCAGAGCTGAGGATAATATCGAGCTTCTTACCACTTTTAGTTTCTAGTTGTGCTTCAAATTCACCCGGTTCAGCGGTATGACTAAACAGTTGCTCGAGGTGGTGTAATACGCGGGCATTTTGTCGGCCGACAGGGAGAATCTGACGCCATATAGTGTCTGTTTTCAGTTCTGTATAGGTATAACCGATCATGCGATGCAGGCGGTTATTTGAGTAGAGAATCTCACCATCCGCTTCTAAGATATACCCCTCGTTGGAGGTCTCGACCAAAGCGCGATAACGATCTTTCGCTTCATGTAGTGCTATCTCTGCACGTCTTTTACGCTGCTCAATGCTGCGGCTCTGGGTGATGACGTAGCCCATGATGGCAGCTAGCCCCAAGGCGATTGCAAAGAAAATTGAAAACAGTGCGCGTTCGAGTTTATCGATTGCTTTTTGCACGTCGTCAAAATAAACACCCGTACCGACGATCCATTGCCATGCTTCAATACCATGGACATAGCTGAGTTTCTCCGCAGTTTTATCTGGATCATCTTTCCACTGCCATAAGTACTCTAGATAACCTTCCTGCTCAGCTGCTACTAGCTTGGTAAATTCAACAAAGATTTGTTTGCCGTCGGTATTGCCATTGTCGGTATAGTGGGTGAGATCTTGGCCCTTTAGATCGGTGCGGTAAGGGTGCATCACCATGCGTGGGTGCATGTCGGTGATAAAGAAGTAGTCTTTATTATGATCCCCATAGCGCATGGCCTTTATTTCATTGGAGGCTCTATGCTGGGCTTGTTGCAAGCTCAGTTCGCCTTGTTGCTCCAAGGCCACATAGCTTTCAATAATGCTTACTGCGGACGAGGTTAACTCTTTGATCATTTGCCGTTTTTGCCCCTCCATCGAGTCTTCCACCAGTGGCACGATGACAAATGCAATGGCCGTAATAAACAATACAATGGCCAAAATGGTGGGCATCACGATACGAAAACCAAAGCCACTGATAAAGCTCTGGCCGGGTAAATCATCGTCGCTGATGCCATCAAAGTAGTCGGCTAATTCTTTGGCATCGAGGATTGCACTGAGTTCTTCGGTGTGAATAGCGTCGTGATATTTGGCGGTAAATGTGCCGTTTTCAAAGTCGGCGCGAGAGGGCAGATACCCGTCATAATCATCTTTGATGTGGGTTTCAACCACGTGTTTAATTTGGCTGCGGGAATATTTGCCGTCGAACTCTTGATAAGCCTCTTCTAGTGCTTCTTTACAGTGGCGAAAGCGGCGATGGTCATAGGGATCGTAATTCATTATTTTGCCTTGACGCAGATAATGATCAAAGCCATCGTGGTCGAAAAAACCGTCAATCCATTTATGGATATCTTCAGCTCGGATGCCAAACAGTTGTTCTGTATGCTCCGCATGTTCGGAAATTTTCATATCTATCCACTACGAACTCAGGTCATCGCCTTTGGGTTGTTAGTATAATCAGAGTGACAAGGTAAATGTGCGCTGCTTAGCATCTCAGCGTTACCTCTATAAAATACAGAATTCAATTGCCCGCAAAATAACCTAAATCAAAGTACTTTCTGTTAGCACTCGTACACTGTGACAAATTTTTAACATTACAGTTTGCATAGGGTTCATATTGCACCCTTTATCCCCAGCGGGTAAACCAAGCAGCCATGAGTTCCCCCTTTACAGAGAAGCGACTCGCTCTTAAAGGTGTTCTGTAGCGTCTGGGATGTCGTCTAGTGCCGGTTGAAGATTGGCATACAGAGCGTAAGTGGAATCTTAGTGCATTGCTTGACCGCCCCGCAAAAAGCAGAGGAAGAAAGTAGATGTCAAAAGATAAGCAGAAGTTTTATCGGGATATGCGCCGCAAAGCGCAGGATTTCGAAAGCCGTGAGGAGTTTTTGAATCACGATCTTAAGATCATGAGTTTTCGCCGGTGGGGTATTCACTTACCATTCCGCGATTACAGTATTGAGATTGAGGATTGGGTGCCTGCGCTGGCAGCGACCATTGGTAAAGTTGTTATGGTTGCGGCTATGGTTGCGGCATTTGCTGCTGAGTTTGGTTTGTCGCCGGAGTTTGTGGCTGAAAACGTGCGTTATGAATTGCTGATTGCAGGTGCTCTATTCGTTATTTTGTTCTCTGCGATCCTGAACCCGAATGCTAACTTGGCGGGTACCCATGGTCCGATGATCCCACTTATTCCGCTCATCGCTGCGGCCGGAGGGCATCCACTGGCACTGGGTATTATGGTGTGCGTGTTTGGTTTGATACTGGCATACACCAAAGGGGGCTCGAAATTAATGACTCTCACTGGGGTCGGTGTTCGAGGGGGGCTGTTGATCTACCTCGGTGCATTTGGCCTCATGGGGCAGATCAACAAGACCGAGGCGTGGGCATCGTCAACTGATCAGGGTTATATCGGTTTCGCGGTGATTGGCGTCACCGTACTTGTGTACGCCTACTTGGCGAAAATTGGTAAGCGCTGGTTGGCGATCCCGTTGTGTTCAGCGCTAGCAGGTATTGTTGCCTTTGGCCTTGGCGCGGACTTTGCGTTCTCTTCTGAGCCGGGGTTACCACACTTTAGTCCACTCTACTGGTGGGGCGAAGATACCGGTTGGCAGCTGGGCTGGCCTTCATTGAACCATTTTATTGCGGTCATGCCCTTTGCTCTGCTGGCTGTGGCCATGTGGTCGCCAGACTATTTGGGCCACCGAGTGTTCCAGGAGCTTAACTATCCAAAAGAAGCAAAAGGCGTACTGATGGATGTAGATGACACCATGGTAGGCGCTTCTATTCGTCAGGGTGTCGGATCTTTCCTTGGAGGCGGTAATCTGGCGTCATCATGGGGGACTTATATGATCCCCGCGGCTATCGCCAAGCGTCCTATTCCAGGCGGAGCGCTGCTTACCGGTATTCTGTGTATTTTGGCTGCGGTGCTCGGTTACCCAATGGATCTGGCGATGTGGGAGCCAGTATTGCGTGTGGCGCTGATAGTGGGTGTTTTTCTGCCATTGCTAGAGGCTGGTATGCAGATGATCCACAAACACAAAGACTCTTTGAGTGCAGGTATCTGCATCTTCGCCTGTGCTTTCGTTAATCCTGTATTCGGTTGGGCAACCACGATGCTGCTGGATAACATGGGCCTGATTGGTGATCATGAACGAGCGAAAGAGCTGTCAGCAAAAGATAAGTACCTGATCCCTGGTTTGGCCTTTGTAGTTTGTATTGGCTCACTGGCGATTGTTGGTCAGCTGCCAGGTATTCCTGCGTTGATTGGCAACTAACGTTAAGTTCTGTGAATCCGTTATAAACGTGGGCAGCCGAATGGCTGCCCTTTGCTTTTAATCCGCGGGAGTCTCCACCTGTTGCTCAAGGCTTGACGTTTATCAATGCCAAATGGTATCGCCGATCTGAAGTGATACCTAAAAAGTAGGTAAAGTAAGTTAGAGTTTAATCGCACTTGGCCGAACGCTAATAGACTGTGAATATTGGCCCAATCTAGATTGCTCGGAGCGCTAATTTGTGAAGTGCATCCATGGTGTGTTTTCTATCTTGTTTGGACTGGATGGTTAAGTCGCCGAAAAATGTCAGCTACATCACAGAAAGTATCAATTCGCTAATCCTTAATGGTTCCTCTTCTACTTCAATTTTTATCTGGAACTCAGGTTAAATTAGCTTTGTTAGCGGTATTGCAAAGTGTGGAATTGCTGCGTTGGTGGTAAGTGATGAACGCCAGATCCTGGATAGAAGCGAGCGCAATGTGAGTGAAAAGTGGCAGCCATTTATTGGCTACCTTAATAGTCAAACGACTTGGTTTACATTGATTGCAATGGCGATCGTTGTGGTGAGCTTCGTCATCAGCCTATATCGGATATATCGGCTGAAAACGAATGGTGTATTGGAATGATATTGATGATGCTTTGGAGCAGGAAGGTACCAGCTCCGAAAGCTGACTAGCGATCGATCTTAGTGATCTTTGAACCTTCGAGGTTAAGGTTGTACATCAAGCCTTTGTTGGAATAGATAAAGCCAATAATAGGCTGCTGAAGTGTTTGCGAGTCCAGTGTGCCGCCTGCGCCTAGAGTTGCGATGGCTACGCTACCATCAACACCTGTGCGCCAGCCTTCACTGTTTTTAAAGTCATTCAGCGCATCTTGTGTCATAAATAGGATGACTTGAGATTTAACTTGAGCACCCAGCTGAAAGCCAATTGAAGCTGCTGCTGTTGCGTAGTATTGGGTGGGTGTTCCATTCACCATGAGTACGCCCTCTCCATACTCACCGCCTAGGCCGATCCCTGCTTTGATGACACTGGGGAACACCAGAATTCCTTTGGCTTTTGCCGCGAGTTCTTTGGCCGCTTTATCTTGAGCATAGAGGCTTTCAAGAGCAGCTTGGGAACTAATATTAATTTCTTCTCGTGATGCAGCTTGGACCGCTGAGCTCAGGCTAAAAACGAGTGTAACGAACAGCCATACTCTCTTGGTGATAGAGATATTCATAATCATTCCTTTGTGAGGTTTTGGCTCGGGTACAGGCAGCCTAATACTCGATAGCCTCGTGCTCCGGTAACTTTTGGCACATTGGCTGGAATACGCTTTACGTAGCAATGCGCCAGCCAAGCAAAACAGGCCGCTTCTACCCAGTCAGGATGAAGCCCTATTTGTTCAGTCGTTGCAACAGGATGCGTTGGCATGGATTCTTGTAATTGTTCCATTAGCAATCCGTTATGTGCTCCACCGCCACAGACGTAAATGTGAGTCTTGGCGCGCGCTAACGGTCGAATTGCATCAGCAATACTATGCACTGTCAGTGCGTGTAAGGTTGCTTGTACATCTGATGATTTGTGCTGTTGCAAGTCCGACAAATATTGATTCAGCCAAGTCATATTAAAATACTCGCGCCCCGTACTTTTAGGTGCAGGGCGGTGAAAGTACTCGTCGGTCATCAGGTTGGCTAAAAGCTCATGATCCACATGACCAGAACGTCCCCAGTCGCCATTGGCATCATAGGGTTGACCGGTGTGTACTTGGCACCATTGGTCAATGAGGGTATTGCCAGGGCCAGTATCAAACCCAAAAATGGCATCGCTGTGAGCTGGCAAGTACGTTAGGTTGCCTATGCCCCCGAGGTTCAATACAACCGTTGGCTCTTGTTGCTCACCCATGAGCCAGGCATGAAAAGCCGGCACTAATGGAGCTCCTTGACCGCCTGCAGCCATATCCATACTACGAAAGTCGGCCACGGTATCAATTCCGGTCAGTTCGGCAATAATAGCGGCATCACCAAGCTGCAAGGTAAAGCGATGGTCGATGTCTGGCCGATGGCGAACGGTTTGACCATGACTTCCAATCGCGATGATGTCAGATGCACTAATTTGTGCTTTTTGCAGTAACAAATTCACCGCAGAAGCACTAAATTCGCCCAGCCATTGATGAGCACGGCCATAGCTGTCTAAATCGTCGTGACCGGGATTACAAAGACGCTGGCACAATGTAACGAGCGTATCAGGAAGCGGAAAGGTTTCTGCTGCGATGAGTGTCAGTTGGTGGTCTTCAAACTGCACCAGCGCAGCGTCTAAGCCGTCCATGCTGGTGCCAGTCATGAGTCCTATATAGTATTTACTCATCGTTTCCGGCCATAGCCAGAAGAATCTTTTGATTGCTATCAAGCTGGTGTGCGATCAGCTCTGATTGCTTAAGAAAGTTGGCTCTATCTGCTTTCGCAATAGGCATCGACTGTGGCAGTTTTACAGTTCTTGGATTCCGGTGAACACCGTCAACCAAGAATTCGTAGTGTAAGTGAGCGCCAGTGACGCGGCCCGTAGCACCCACGGTCCCAATCGTCATGCCTTGCTTCACACGTTGTCCAGTTTTGACGTGACGTTTGTGCAAGTGCAAGTACTTGGTGACATATCGCTCACCGTGTTTAATGAAGACGTAGTTGCCGTTCAAAGAGCTGTAGCCCGACTTGATGACTTTACCATCACCGGCCGATGATACTGGTGTTCCGGTACGAGCTGCATAATCGATACCTCGGTGAGGGCGAACTTTGCCTGTTACTGGGTGTAATCGACGCGGATTAAAACTAGAACTGATGTATTTAAAGTTAACCGGGGCACGCAAGAAAGCTTTGCGCATGGCATGACCATCAGGAGAGAAGTAATTGCCGTCCACATTGCGAATAGCACGGTGGCGTTCGCCTTGGTTGATGAATTCAGCGCCAATGATGTCACCGTAGCCTGCGAACTCACCATTGAGGTAACGAGTTTCATAAATCACGCTGAAACTATCGCCCTTGCGAATATCTAATGCAAAATCGATATCCCAACCAAACACATTGGCCAGTGACATAATTAAATTCGGTGTTAAACCAGACTCAATGCCCGCATTCCAGAAATTGGAGCGAATGGTGGCGCCGGCGTAGTCTGTTCGGGTTTCAAATTGTTTGACGTCAGTTTTAGCAGAAAACGAATCATCGCCTGCAGCTTGAACCAACAATGTTTCCGTTTCATTGATCGGGTAAGCAAGTTCGAGCAATTCGCCATTAGCGCCTTTGGCAAAGCTAATGCGATCACCGGGATGGATTTTTTTCAGCGCTTTCACAGGTTGTCCCAGCGCCATGATGTGATGCAAGGTTCTAGCTGAGAATCCAGCGCGTTGAAATAACTTCGCGAGGCTATCACCTGACTTGACACGCTCAACGTGCCAATCCAGCCGATTTTCTTCTACGGCGATCGCATTCTGACTTTCCGAGCTATCAATAGCCATTGGAATGGGGTAGCGTTTGTTGAGTTCAAGTTGCCATAGAGACTCAGCGTTACGCGTTGCTTTGGCCTGTTCTGTTGGCCAGATCATCCCAGTCAGAATGAATGCCGAGCATACCAATATTAACCAGCGATGGCTGGAAGGTATGCGGAGTATCATCCGCTTCATCACGTTTTCTCATTTATTATCGTTTATATGGAACCATGTAGTTTCATGATTCCGCGCACGGCACTTCGCCTTAAACAGCTAATAGATACTTATATTAGGTGTTTTTTTCAAGTACAATCCGCCAACTTTGTCGATTTTGTCTAAAAAGGGGCGATTAATGACCAACATCGAGACCGCACTTGCTGAAATTAAAAGGGGTGCAGAGGAAATCCTGGTTGAATCTGAACTGGTTGAAAAACTCAAATTAGGTCGGCCGTTGATCGTTAAACTTGGAGCGGATCCTACAGCGCCAGATATCCATTTAGGTCACACCGTTATTCTCAACAAGATGCGCCAGTTCCAGCAACTAGGCCATGATGTTGTTTTTTTAATCGGTGATTTTACCGGAATGGTGGGCGACCCAACGGGTAAAAACTCCACACGTCCTCCACTGACAAAAGAGCAGGTTTTGGCGAATGCCGAGACTTATAAGCAGCAAGTGTTCAAAATCTTAGATCCAGCTAAAACTCGAGTGGTATTTAACTCTGAGTGGTTGGCTGATTTAGGTGCTGAAGGCATGATTCGTTTGGCCGCAAAACAAACGGTTGCCCGCATGCTTGAACGTGATGATTTTAAAAAGCGTTACACGGGTGGTCAACCGATTGCCATTCATGAATTCATGTACCCGTTATTGCAGGGTTACGATTCAGTGGCGCTGGAAGCTGATATTGAGTTAGGTGGCACAGACCAAAAATTCAATTTGTTGATGGGCCGCGAACTGCAAAAAGATGCAGGTCAAAAACCTCAAGTGGTGATCACAATGCCATTGCTTGAAGGGCTGGACGGTGTGAAGAAAATGTCCAAGTCTGCTCATAACTACATTGGAGTGTCTGAGCCTGCCGACGAAATGTTTGGCAAGATCATGTCAATTTCTGACGATCTAATGTGGCGCTACTATCAGTTGTTGAGTTTCCGACCCTTGGCTGATATTGGGCAGTTGAAAGCCGATATCGAAGCGGGTAAAAACCCGCGTGATGTGAAAATAGCATTGGCGAAAGAAATTATTGCGCGCTTTCATGACGAAGACGCAGCCAACGCTGCAGAGCAAGCCTTTATCGCACGCTTCCAAAAAGGTGCTATTCCAGACGATATCGCTGAAGTCACCGTTGCAGCGACAGATGGTGGCATTGCGATTGCCAATTTGCTGAAAGAAGCGGGTTTAGTTGCATCGACTTCAGAAGCTATGAGAATGGTTAAGCAAGGTGCAGTGAAGCAAGATGGCGAGAAGGTAGAAGATACCCGTGCCGTGATTAATGCCGGCACCGAAGCCGTGTTCCAAGTTGGTAAGCGTAAATTTGCCAAAGTTACGGTTGCATCGTTCGCGTAAGCGATACGCGTATCATGTTCAAAAGCCCGGTGTCATACTGGGCTTTTTTGCGTCTGACGTTGCAATTCTCAATCGCAATAGCTAACGTCGAAATCGGGATGGTCTTTGCAGCGCCATGCCACTTTTACGTCTGAAAATTGCACCGATGGATGCCGTTTCTTCTGATCAAATTCAATATGATAAATCATCGCGTCGACGTCATTGGGCTGTGGCATTTCCGCCATCACAGTGACCCATTCCGGCAAATCACTATCAAGCAATGTTAAGTTTTCTTTGGGTTGACCAATAAAGTGAATAACCGCTTGTTTCGGGTCGCTGGCCCACGTTTGCGCGCCTTGTTCTGCTTCTTGTAATTGAGAATTAAACGAATGCACAGGTGCTTGGGCATAGCGAATGACCATGACCTTCTTGGCAAAACAGTGAGCGCTCATCAGCGCTGCGAATATGCCTGCAATTAAAACCAATTTTTTCATCAGTACAACTCTTTCCCATCGATGTTAAATCAGACAGCCAAGGTGTATTAAAGTTGCGAGGCGGTGCTATAAATTTATCGCGAAGAGAGGTTGGGTAGTGCTAATTGCCATCGGATTGCAGTGAGTCGGATGGTGAGGATGACGACCATTGCAATGAGCATTGCGTAGCGCTGATCCAGTGAATAATAGCTGAGTGCCGAATAGGTTAGGGCACCCATTAGTGATGCGGTGGCATAGATTTCACGTCGTAAAATGAGTGGTATTTGGCCGCTCAAAATATCTCGAATCATTCCGCCGGCAACTCCTGTCATGACTCCCATTACAATGGCAACCAATGAGCTGACTTCGGCCTGCATCGCCCGCTCCATTCCCATAATGGTAAAGAGCGCTAAGCCAAAAGCATCGGCAAGAGTGAGTACTCGATACTGCCATGCGCGAGCGAGCGGCCAGAGCATGGTTAACAACGCACTGACAAGAATGACATAGAGGTAGGTATTGTTACTGATCCAAAATACGTCAAAGCCCAGCAGTACATCTCGCAGAGTTCCGCCGCCAATTGCGGTAACGGCTGCCAGAATCAATACACCAAATGGATCCATTTGTTTTTGACGAGCAGCCATTGCGCCCGAGATTGCAAACACGGCAACGCCGAATAAATCCAAGCTGTATATCAAGTCTGACAAGGTCATTGGCAATCAACTCGTTATTTAGACATTTTGTGTTGGGTGCATTCGCGCTGAATATCTTCCAAATGAATATTCAGTGCTTCTGCTGAAATTCGAATCTCACGCACTGATAACAACAGTGAATAGGCAAGTAACACCAAACTGACGGCAAAAATAATAGAACCAACGTGGGAATAGCCTAAGTGTAAGCAAAACATACAGATCACACACAAAAAGAAACTCGTCACTGCATAGGCTTGCATCCGCTTGATCAACTCAATACGTTTTCGAAAATTATCGATTTGGCGAATAATGCGCTCGTCGCTCATATCTGCTTCTGAAAACGCGCGAATGACAGTTGCTAGGGTTAAAAATCGATTGGTGTACGCAAGTAGTAAAAGAGACACCGCAGGGAATAGGAGTGCGGGTGTCGAAATTGATAAATCCATCATGATTTAAGTCTAACTGGTTCGTTAAAGCGGCGGCTATAGTAACCAAATCCACTTTATAAGTACCAGCAACCAGATCAAACCGCACACCATTGTGATGTGAAATGAGGTATGGCTCAGAGCGTTTACAATATTGCGTGCGCTTGGTTCGGAAACACTATGAATACGCGGACGCTTGTACTTCACTTGATTATACAAGGCAGGGCCGCCCATATTGATCCGTAAACGCTGACTTGCCGCCGCAATTAAAATGCCTCTGGGGAGCGATGTAAACCGAGCTCCATCTTTGAGCACAAGGCCGCTGCGCTGCCCGACTCCAGATAACAGCAACCACATTCCCCAGACAATTTCTGGCAGCCAATCGACGAGCGATCGGCTTTTTTTGGCAAACCAGCCGAAGTAAGATTTATCTTGATGGCGAGGATGCCAGCACTGACTTACTTCCCACAGAACTTGATAGATTAAAGCTGCACCAATACCACCGATACAAAACCAAAAAATAGGGGCGAGTTGCGTGTGCCAACTGCGCAAATAAATCCCTTCAATAGCGCCTTTGTGAATGCCCAAGCTTGAAAGTGAATCACAATCACGTGCTAGCCAATGACCTAACAATGTTCTGCGCAATTGTTTTTGTGGAGCTTCTTCTAAAGTGGCAATTTGCAGCATTTGCCGTGCCATATTACGCCACTGCAAACACATCATGAGCACCACGGCTTGCGTTAAAATTGGAAATTCAGAGAGCTCCACAATGATCATCGGCAGTGGCACCCATACAACCAATGTAATGCATGTTGCCAATGCACCGGAGATTTTTTGTTGCTGCGGATCTTGGCGATGGGGAAAATGAACTTTATGACGCAATCGATGCGCGAAGGCCTGCAATAACTGCCGAGGGTGATAAGCGGCTGGAATGCGAATAAGCCGCTCGAGCACCAAAGCAATAGTGACCACCACCCATGTCTGATGGGCGGTTAAGAAGTGGATGACATCATCGAATAACACGAATTAATTCAATTGAGGCAGCATGGCGAGAATGAACTGAGACGAATGCGCTGCGGCTTGTTCTAAGAAATCATCGAATGATACCGATGACTCTTTACCGGCAATATCAGACAAGGCTCGAATGACGACAAAAGGCACGTCAAATTTGAAGCATACATGAGCAATAGCAGCGGCTTCCATTTCACATGCAATCATGGTTGGAAATTGACTGCGGCACAGCTCTACGCGCTCAGGGTCCGACATGAAAATATCGCCGGTACAAATGAGCCCCGTTTTAGCTTGAACACCATTCATTTGTGCAATGGTTTGGGTTGCTGTAGCAATGAGCTTTGAATCTGCCGCAAATGCTGCTGGTAGGCTAGGGAGCTGGCCCATTTCATAGCCAAATGCAGTGACATCGGCATCGTGGTAGCGAACTTCAGAAGAGATCACAACATCACCCACGTTCAAGGCTTGGTCAAATCCGCCGGCCGAACCTGTATTGATGACACAATCGGGCTGAAAGCGTTCAAGTAACAGCGTGGTACCAATGGCTGCGGCTACTTTTCCTATGCCACATTGTAACAAGGTCACATCATGCCCCAAGAGCTTGCCACTATAAAAAGTACTGCCGGCAAAATGATGAGTTTCACACTGTTCAATCTGTTCACGCAGGATGGCGACTTCCTGCTCCATTGCGCCAATAATACCTACTCGCATGGGGTTTGTCTTAGTCTTTGAATCGTGAACGGAGTTTACCCCAAATCCGTGGCTTCAACTAGCTGCTTTGTAGGAGCGAATCGCATCAGAAGATCTTAAATCTTTGGTAAAAACGAATGACATGAACACCCCTTTGACTGATAATGTTCGGCCAAATTGAGAAGGTGAATTATGGCTACCCCTCCACAAAAAACGCGTCCTAAAGATCCGCAGGTTGAGTCTTTAAAGGTTCCACCGCATTCGCTTGAAGCTGAGCAGTCTGTGTTAGGCGGAATTATGCTCGACAACGAAGCATGGGATCGCGTATCTGAAAAAGTGGTGGCACAGGACTTTTACCGTCGGCCTCACCAGCTCCTTTTTGCCACGATGGCGCGTCTGGTAGAAACCGGTAGTCCGGTTGATTTGGTGACTCTGGCTGAATCCTTAGAAAACGAGGGTAATCTCGATAACGTGGGCGGTTTTGCTTATATTGCAGAAATTGCCAAAAACACACCTAGTGCTTCAAATGTGGGCTCTTATGCAGAAATTGTAAGAGAGCGCGCCGTCATGCGAGAAATGATTGGCGTGGCGAATGAGATTGCTGAAGCTGGTTTTGATCCCCAAGGCCGAAAAGCAGCAGAGCTGTTGGATATGGCCGAAAGCAAGGTCTTCAAAATTGCAGAAAGCCGCACCAATGCCAGTGAGGGGCCACAAAATTTAACCTCAATTTTGACCAAAACTGTCGAGAAGATCGAACAGTTATTTAATAACCCGCACGATGGTGTGACCGGCGTTGATACAGGCTACACCGACTTAAATAAAATGACGGCGGGTTTGCAACCATCAGATTTAATCATTGTTGCCGCGCGCCCATCTATGGGTAAAACCACATTCGCCATGAACTTGTGTGAGCATGCGGCATTAACCCAAGACAAACCCGTACTCATTTATTCATTGGAGATGCCTTCCGATCAGATCATGATGCGGATGCTAGCCTCACTGAGCCGAGTGGATCAAACACGAGTCCGTACCGGTCAACTCGAAGATGAAGATTGGGCTCGTATCTCGGCCACCATGGGCATGTTAGTCGAGCGCGGAAAACTCTATGTAGACGATTCATCGGGTCTGTCACCAACCGATGTGCGTTCGCGCGCGCGACGTATTGCACGTGAACATGGCGGTATTAGCATGATCATGGTGGATTACTTGCAGCTGATGCAAGTGCCGGGGATGAGCGAAAACAGAACGCTCGAAATTGCAGAAATATCGCGTTCTCTTAAAGCCCTAGCAAAGGAATTAGAGTGCCCAGTTGTGGCATTGTCGCAGTTGAACCGTTCATTGGAACAACGGGCTGACAAGCGCCCGGTAAACTCTGACTTGCGTGAATCGGGATCGATTGAGCAAGATGCCGATTTGATTATGTTCATTTATCGGGACGAAGTTTATAACGAAGACAGCCCCGATAAAGGTACTGCGGAGATTATTATCGGCAAACAGCGTAATGGTCCAATTGGTCGATTACGACTTACTTTTCAAGGCCAATTTTCTCGTTTTGATAATCACGTTGGCCCGGGCTTTATTGAGGATTAATTGATCGTGCACGTTGCCGTCGCCACCATTTCTCGTGCCGCATTAGCGCACAATTTACAACGGGTGCGTGAATACGTGCCCAATTGCCCTGTGATGGTGATGCTCAAAGCAAATGCATATGGGCATGGTATTGTCGAGGTTGCAAAGGCTCTGGCCGATGCCGATGCTTTTGGTGTCGCACGATTGCAAGAAGCGGTGACTCTTCGTAAAGCAGGCTTTAAGCAGCGCATTGTGTTGCTCGAAGGCTTTTTCTGCGACCGTGAACTACCACTGATTTGTGAATTATCGCTCGAAGCTGTTGTGCACCAGCAATGGCAAATAGATGCGCTGTCTCAAGCAACACTGTCACAGCCTATTCGTGTTTGGCTCAAAGTTGACTCAGGTATGCATCGACTGGGGATTCCACCGGAAGCCGTCACACCTGCATTGCAGCAGCTCAAATTGCTACCACATGTACTTGCTGACATGAACATGATGACCCATTTTGCCTGTGCTGACGATCTTAGTAGTGGTATGACGGCCACTCAAATTAAGTCTTTTAATACGCAACTCAAGACGTTTAAATCGATCTGCCCAAGTGGTGAGGTTTCTCTTGCAAACTCTGCCGCGATTGTAGCCCACAAGCAAAGCCATCAGGGATGGGTTCGTCCGGGTATTATGCTGTATGGCGCGAGTCCGATGTTGAATGGTTCGGCTGAAGACCATCAGTTAATGCCTGTCATGAGTTTGACCTCCAAAGTGATGGCCGTGAGGAACCTTAAAGCAAACGAGACTGTTGGATATGGAGCGACTTGGAGCTCTGACAAAAATACCCGAATTGCCGTCGTCGCCATTGGTTATGGCGACGGTTATCCGCGTCACGCGGCCAATGGAACCCCCGTTTTGATTAATGGGCAGCGTTGTGCGCTGGTGGGCCGAGTATCGATGGATATGATCACTGTCGATATTGGACTCGTAGATGTAGCAGTCGGGGATGATGTCGAGTTGTGGGGCAGTGGTTTGTCGGCGAATGAAGTGGCTGCAAGTGCCGGTACAATTGCTTACGAATTGTTTTGTTCAGTGACACAACGGGTTTTATTACGGTACATCTGATCATGTTCAGCTTTTGTTCAGATAAATAGGCTATATTGTCAACGTAAAATAACAATATGTTACTGTGTCGTTTCACCTTTAGTGAACTAAGCTTTAGTGTGAGATTGGTGAAGTATTTGAAATTAGGGACTTTAAAAATGAGATCACTTGTATTTGCTGTATCGATATTGGCGGCGACCTCAGTATTCGCTGAAGAAAAGCAACTCGCTGATGAGTTGGTGCCGATTGCGGCAGAAGCGAAATATTTGATTGCTCAATGTGGACAAGATTTAGATCCTGAGCGCTTTGTTGATTTGTCGAAAATCTATGCATATACCAATGGCTATTCGCCTGATTCAGAAATCGATTGGGATTATGTAAAACTAGAATCACATAAATTATTTATGCAAATGCAGCAAGATCTGCCGAATGCCAGCGGTTGTGACAATCTTTTGGAAAAATTCGCAGACTCACTTCCTGCATTACAAACCAAGCCTGAATTGAAACTCGAACCAATCGTCGAGTAGATCAAATGGCCTCAGTCAGAATAGTTCTATTTTGGCTGACTTTACTGACTTCCATGTGCGCAACACTTGCTCATGCAGCAGGCACACCTTGGGAGTCAGTGCGTACACCTACCTCTTTATCTCCAAACTCTATCGGTAGTTATTCCAATGGATGTGTTGATGGTGCTCAACCATTACCTCTAGTTGGCAACGGTTATCAGGTGATTCGCGCACAAAGGCAACGATATTTTGGCCATCCTGAATTGATTTCTTACCTTCAAGATCTAGGACTTCGGGCTGCAAGTTTAGAATTACCACGTATCTTAGTGGCAGATATGGCAATGCCCCGTGGCGGACGGTTTAACTCGGGTCACAAATCTCACCAATCTGGACTTGATGCGGATATATGGATGCGCATGTCAACGTCTGTACTGCCGCCAGAAGAGGCAGAAAAACCTTGGTCGTTACCGGTTGTGGACGTTCACCAATTCAAACTATTAGAAGATAAGTGGACTCAAGATCAAGCTCTCATGATCCAGTTGGCGGCTGATGACAATCGCGTAGAACGAATTTTCGTGCATCCAACCATTAAACAAAAATTGTGTCAGAGTGATTGGAAAAAGCGAGATTGGTTGAGAAAAATTAGACCTTGGTGGGGGCACTACGCACACTTTCATGTCCGTTTAAAATGCCCTGAAGGAAATGCAGACTGCAAACCTCAAAAACCGCCACCAGAAGGAGAGGGCTGTGGAGATGAGTTACTGTCTTGGTGGCCTGATCCGAATAAAAAACCGGCCAAAGCAACTAAGCCCAAGCCACCACCGCCGATGCTGCCACAATGCAAAGCCGTGCTCGAAAGCTAGCGAATTAAATGCCAAACGGCGCAACCATAGGCAGGTAATTCAATAGTGTTGTCTTGCCATTGAGCTTCCCCTATAACCTTTTCTTTTCGATTCGGGGTGCAATCCCACTGGCTCAACGTAACTTGGCGTTGGGTGCTCGATGCGCCTCTATTGATGGCAATAACAGTGGCGTGTTGCGCATCAAACCGAATAAAAATAAACACATCACCTTTGGCGTGCAAAGTGGCGTATGCTCCGGTTTGCAACACCGGTGTATTTTGTCGAAGCGCGATACAGGTTTTATACCAGTCTAATAGTTCTGTATTCCAACTGAGTTCAGTCCAATCAAAGCATGCACGGCAATAAGGGTCGTTCTGGCCAGACATCCCCACCTCATCACCATAGTAAATACTGGGCACACCTGGATAGGTCATTAACATCATCACGGCTTGCTTCATTACATCGAACTGCTCGTTCACCAGTGTGAAAAAACGAGCCGTATCATGACTGTCGAGCAGATTGAACTGGCACAACTGATGCTCAAATGAAATTTGCGTCCGCGCGTCAGTCAACCATTCATCAAAGTCTTCGGCATCAATTTGACAAGGTTGGTAAGCTATATCTTGCGATGCGAAAAATGCCCGAACTGGCGTGGCAAAGCCATAGTAGTTCATCGCCGCGTCTTCTTGATCACCTTGCAGCCAACGTGTTGCTTCGAAAAAGTGTTCACCTAACACCATCGCATTCGGTTGCGCTTCTTTGACTGCGTGCCGTATTTGTTGCATGCGTGCTGCGTTGTTGCGCGCACCTTCACCATCGCCCAACATATGAATCACATCAAGCCGCCAACCATCAATGTGGTAAGGTTCTGAAAGCCAATATTGAATGGCACCTTCGCTGGGATTGCAGAAGTAATCTTGTACGTGCTCGTTGCTCCAGTCCAACGTTGGCAATGTGTGAGCACCTTTCCAACAGTGATAGGAATCTGGATTAGCAATGTCGAAAAAGAAGTAGCGCTGTGCATTCACACCTGCGGTGTTTTGATACGCACCTTCAATATCGGATTCAGACCAGCGGTTAAACCAAGGATGATTCTCCGATGTGTGATTGAAAACTGCATCCAACACGATTTTCATACCACGCTGATGAACATCATGACACAGCTTTTGCAACGCGCTGTTACCGCCTAAATGAGGGTCAACGTTAAGGTAATCTTGTGTGTCGTAGCGGTGCGTACTTGGCGAGTCAAACACGGGGTTTAGGTATAAAGCGGTAGCGCCAAGTTCGCGAATATAGTCGAGGCTTTGCTGAATACCTGGTAGGTCGCCGCCATAAAAAGCAAGGTGGTCGCCTTGATCAAGGATGGGATCGCCCCAGTTCATAGCTTTTACCGGTTGTGTACCGTGATAAAGCCGCTCGTTGTCTTTTACATTAAGAGCGCTATCGCCATTGCAAAAACGATCTGGAAACACCTGATAAAAAACCTGATGTGGAATCCAATCCGGAGGTACATTAGATGTGAGCCAACGAAACTGTCGATGTCGCAGCGGCGCACGCTTAGTTACACCCGCAGCATCGAGCCAAAACTGCTGAGTATGGCTGAGGATCTTGAAGCTATACATGAATTGAATGTCATGAGTTGAAATGCTGACGCTGGCAGACCACCACTGCCAGCGGCCATCATCAAGTTCTAACACCATGGGGGTTAGCGCTTCTTCATTATCTGGTTCGGTACGCAGCAGCACCGACGTAAGCTCATGGCCAGAGCTAATGCGGATGCGTATTGCAAGTTTTTCACCTGAAATGTGACGGTATTCAGGAAGTGGAAAATGGTACATCGCGGGAGCGGGCAACATGAACAAACTCCATCGCCAGAAGCTGGCGGGTATTGACAAATTCTAGCTTAAGTTTGACCTTGAGCGGTGATGATCATAGAGCGTCCGCTCGCATGATCACGGTGTTCGCACAGGTAAATGCCTTGCCATGTGCCTAATGCAAGTTTGCCATTTCGAATTGGAATCGAGACGCTGGCACCTAAAATAGACGATTTCAAATGCGCGGGCATGTCATCCGGGCCTTCATAGGTATGCGCATAATACGGCGCATTTTCCGGAACCATGTGGTTGAAGTGACGTTCAAAATCACCGCGTACCGTTGGATCGGCATTTTCATTAATGGTCAAAGATGCTGAGCTGTGGCGAATAAACACATGTAAAAGCCCAACTCGAATTTGGTTGAGCCCAGTTATTGCGTGTTCAATGTCATGAGTAATCAGGTGAAAGCCGCGAGAGTATGCTCTCAAGTGCAGCTCTTCTTGCAGCCAAACACTATTTATCAAAACAGATCTCTAAATACGCTTTGCCGAAGTCACTTTCAAATGGAACGATAAGCTTTGCGCCTTTCGCTTTGTGGGTAATGGTGTGGGCAGGGCCTGATACGACGGCTGGAGTGGCCATGTCGAAATCAAAGCCTTTGTCGCTCAATAAGTTTTTGGCACCACCTGTGACCATATTGGTAATTTCACCTACCATATCGGTGACTTCATCAGTGATTCCAGCAGGGCGTTCGCCCAACATACGTTGCATTATTTCAAGTGCTAAACTCGCTTCTAAACTCAAAGAGAACGAGCCTTTTGTTTTCTGTCCTATCATGCCAATGAGCCCAGAAACATCACCGCGTGCAACTTCATCTCGTTTAAGTCCAGGCTTTCCCGGTTTGAGTTCCACTCCAGCCATCGTCGATATAACGTTTTGCAGAGATGACAAAAATGGGTTAATGAATTCAGCGTTCATGAAATTCTAGGTGTCCTATGCGGTTTTATTACGGCTTAAACTGAGCTAGTCCTGATTTTAATCTTATTTGTCACTTTGACAACCGTTGAGAGTTGTTAGAAATCAAGTATCTCCTAGTTTCATTGTAGATTAATCCGACGAATTTACTGGCTTTAACCGATATCAAAGCTTCCAAAATGGAATTTAATTTGTATTTTCAAAAATATGCAAAAGAATCAGAGGTCAATATATCGATTAAATTTCAATCAAAGTTGTCACCAATATGATTGCATCATGGTGTGCATTTGGATTAGATTGGTGTCACTGATGTCATGAACAGAGATAACAATGGATTTAGAGCAACTTTCCCATGCGCAAAAAGAGCGCCTTGCGTTTATCGACTTCAATCTCAATTATTTTGGCGAAGTGGCGCGTTCTGATTTAATTCAGCGGTTCAAAACCGGGTTGGCGGCAGCAACGCGAGATTTTTCGGCTTATAAGCAATTAGCGCCGGATAATTTGGTGTTGTTGCATACCACCAAAAGCTACCATCGGACTGCGCAATTTAAAGCGGTATTTGAACAAAATCCAGAGAGTGTTTTAGCAGGCTTAGCGCGAGGCTTTGGCGACGGCCTATCGCACCCCATTCAACCGAGTCAAACTTGTTTTGATGCCATTCGATTGATTCATCCAGATGCTGAGGTGATTTCAACACTGATGCGAGCAATTCATCATCAAAATGCGGTGTCTTGTCGTTACGTATCAACCTCGTCTGGTGAGAGTGAACGTCAGATTGTTCCTCATAGCTTGGTCAACAATGGCCACCGTTGGCATGTCAGAGCATTTGATCGGCGGAGCCAGACTTTTCGTGATTTTGTATGTACACGATTTACCGAATTGCATATTTGGGGCGAGCCTATTTCTAGCGTTGAACATAGAGAGCGCGACAATCAATGGAATCGTATCGTTGATCTAAAATTGATTCCTCATCCTTCATTGCCGCATACCCAAGCGATTGAAATGGACTACGGCATGCAAGACGGCGCGCTGCGGTTAGAAGTTCGAGCCGCACTGGCGGGCTATTTGTTACGTCAATGGAATGTGGACTGCTCTGGGCATGCTGAACGGGCGGCAGATGGGTGCCAGTTAGCGTTGGCGCACCGAGAAGCTTTATTCGGGGTTGATAATCTCGCTTTAGCGCCGGGGTTCTCGCCTGAACCGTAACGGAATTGGTGAGTTGAAATAGACGCTCACCGCATGCGCTTTATGTTGTGTTGATCTAAAGTACCATTTTGATGCGGTGTTCACTATTGGTGCGTTTGTGCAATGATTTACGATTTAATTGGTGCAAGTTGTGCACGTGAGCGTGTGATGGTGAATGGCGCGCAATACTGATTAGAACGGGTTTTGAGCCTGAATATTGTTGATTGGCATAGCATTTGCTCTTATTTACAACATTGCACCGAGAGAGAATATCTCCGCATATCGTTAAATAAAGACCGTCAGACTGAGCCGTTTAGGCGCATTACAGCAGGCTTTCTAACATAGGCGTTGACCACAATTTGATTTAATGGACATCTAGGGTTCCGGCTCAATGCGAACGCAATTTGAGCGACTGGACCGAGAGTTGTCAACCTCACCAAGAGGTCACACGGAGGGATAAAAGCCCGGGAGATCGACCTTTACGGTTTAAATCTCTCGTGCCCAAGGTTTCTTTATGTGACCCCAAAATATAACCAAGGTGAGGTTAATTATGTTGAAAGCAATCCGTCCGTTTACCCGCGTAATTGCATTGTCTGCCACGTTGTTGGCAACGGCATTTACATCGCAAGCCGTTCAGGCACAGGAACAAACAGAATTTAAATTAGCTTGGACTATCTACGTCGGTTGGATGCCTTGGGACTATGGTGCCGCATCGGGCATTGTCGACAAGTGGGCCGATAAGTACGGCATCAAGATCGAAGTGGTGCAGGTGAATGATTATGTTGAATCGATTAACCAATTCACAGCAGGACAATTTGATGCAACGGTAATGACCAATATGGATGCCTTGACTATTCCAGCAGCGAGTGGAGTGGATTCAACGGCTCTCATTGTGGGAGATTTCTCAAATGGTAATGACGGGGTTGTTTTAAAAGGCGATAAAACCTTAAAAGACATTAAGGGCCAGCAGGTCAACCTCGTTGAATTAAGTGTGTCTCATTACTTGCTTGCGCGTGCTCTTGAGTCGGTGAACATGACTGAACGTGACGTAAAGGTGGTGAACACCTCTGATGCGGATTTGGTGGCTGCATTTACAACCGCAGGTGTGACATCAGTGACGACTTGGAATCCATTGCTAAGTGAAATCACGGCCATGCCAAGCACGTCTAAAGTGTTCGATTCGTCTATGATTCCCGGTGAAATTATTGATCTATTGGTTGTGAATACCGACACACTGAGTGCAAACCCGAAGTTGGGTAAGGCTCTGACAGGTGCTTGGTATGAAATTCTCGCCACCATGTCGGGTTCTGACGATGCCGCAATCAAAGCTAAATCCTTTATGGCTGAAGCTTCAGGTACCGACCTTAAAGGTTACGAAGCACAGCTTGCATCGA
Organism: Echinimonas agarilytica; assembly: GCF_023703465.1. Classification (NCBI taxonomy): domain Bacteria; kingdom Pseudomonadati; phylum Pseudomonadota; class Gammaproteobacteria; order Alteromonadales; family Echinimonadaceae; genus Echinimonas; species Echinimonas agarilytica. Next base: position 750,043 of record NZ_JAMQGP010000001.1, read on the forward strand.
CCAAAATGTTTTATGCCCCTAGCGATGCTGTTGCCTTTACTCAAAGTAAAGATCTGACTGCGACGATGAAGAAAGTATCTGAGTTTTCATTCGAACATGGTTTGTTAGGTGATGGTGCGCCAGATGCCGGTTTCATCGGTATTGAAACACCTGCAGGCGTGTATGGCGATGCCGCCAATGTGAAATTGCGTTTTACCTCTGAGTACATGGAAATGGCGGCAAAAGGCCAGCTCTAAGGGGTCTTTATGACACGCATTATTAATCGTCAACCGGGCCGCTACGGGCGGCTCGTTCTTGGCTTGATGCCATTCGTGATTTTGCTTGCGGTTTACATTGTTGCGTCAGATGCTCGGCTTGCCGAAAACCCCAGTGATAAATTACTACCCTCGCTCAGCTCGTTTGTTGATGCTATCACTCGTATGGGCTTTGAGCCTAGCAAACGTACCGGTGAATACCTCATGTGGAATGACACATTAGCGAGTTTACATCGCTTATGTATGGGGGTTGGTATTAGTGCACTAATTGGCTTAGCTATTGGTGTGGGAAACGGCATGATCCCGTTCATGCGGTCGCCTCTTTCTCCGCTAGTGACAGCTCTATCGTTAATCCCCCCAATGGCCATTTTGCCCATTTTGTTCATTACATTTGGGTTAGGTGAGTTGTCGAAAGTGGTGCTGATTGTGATTGGGATCTGCCCGATTATTATTCGCGATATTCAACTTCGAACAGACTCTCTACCAAACGAGCAGCTGATCAAAGCACAAACGCTGGGCGGTAATAGTTGGCAAATTATTGCGCGTGTCGTGTTGCCTCAAACTCTTCCTCGATTAATCGAAGCCGTTCGGTTAACGCTGGGCAGTGCATGGCTATTTCTAATTGCAGCAGAAGCGATTGCCGCCACCGAAGGTCTGGGATATCGCATCTTCTTGTTGCGCCGCTACTTAGCCATGGATGTGATTCTTCCATATGTGTTTTGGATTACGTTATTAGCCTTTTCCATGGATTGGTCACTCAAACGCCTGTCTATACTGGCGTTTCCTTGGTACCACAAAGAACAAGGAGGCCGTCATGAGTGATCGGAAAAAGCCAATCATTGAAATTAAAAATGTGTGGAAAGAGTATGACGACAACGTGGTGCTTGAGCGCTTGAATTTGTCGGTAGATGCGGGTGAATTCATAAGTATTGTGGGCGCTTCGGGTTGTGGTAAAACTACATTTTTGAATTTGATGTTGGGCACCGAGCAAGCCAGCCGAGGACAAATCTTATTGGACGGTCAGCCATTTGATCCCGAACCCAATGTTGAACGCGGCATCGTATTCCAAAAGTATTCAGTTTTTCCTCACCTCACCGCCTTACAAAACGTCATGCTTGGCGATGATTTTAGTGCACGCTCGCTGACCGGGTTTTTATTCGGGCGAGCCAGTGGTAGTGCAAAACGAAATGCTAAAGAAAAAGCCATGGCAATGCTTGAAAAGGTAGGATTAGGCCACGCTGCACATCAATACCCAAGTGAACTTTCAGGAGGAATGCAACAACGCTTAGCGATTGCTCAAGCACTATTGAAACAACCTCGTATTTTGTTGTTGGATGAACCTTTTGGTGCTCTCGACCCTGGCATTCGCAAAGACATGCATGGGTTAATTAGCGAGCTCTGGAAGGAGCAACAGCTTACCGTTTTCATGATCACTCATGATTTGAGTGAAGGTTTTGAGCTCGGAAGCCGTTTATGGGTATTCGACAAACTCAGACACGACCCTCAAGCCCCCGAACGATTTGGAGCGCAAGTGACGTTTGACATTCCCTTGGAGCATTCGAACGATTCAACAGAGCATTTAGAGCAACTGCAACATGTTGCAAAAACTTCCAATCTGACGACCCAAGTCAGTGTGTGAAAGGACTATTTCTATGGCCCAGAAAATTTTTAGTGATGTTATTCCCGGCGCAAGCCATTGGTCGCTTGTTGTCCCCGCAGGTCACAGCCTTACTTTTATCGATGTGAACGGTGGCGCCAATGTGAGCCTGCTGTTTTACAATCCAGTCAATCCTCTTGAGCGTTATAACGCGCCCGATACGCTTAAGTGCCAACACACTTTCAAATTAACCACAGGTCATTGTTTGTACTCTGACATGGGGCGTATTTTTTGCTCTGTTGTGGCGGATGATACCGGCTGGATCGACACGGTTGGTGGTCTTGCCAATGAACAAAAAGTGACGCAAAAGTGGGGACAGAGAGATTACCAAAAAGACAGAAACCAGTGGCATCAAAATGGCTACGACAGCATGTTAGTTGAAGTGGCAAAGTACGGGCTAGGTAAACGAGACTTGGCCGCAAACTTGAATTTGTTCAGCAAAGTGCAAGCCGATGGGCAAGGTAATTTATCGTTTGTTGAACATCACAGCAAAGCGGGCGATCAAATCACACTTCGATTTGAGATTGACACATTGGTCGTGCTTAGCACCTGCCCACATCCAATGAATTCTGCTGAGGAATACCCATTCAACTCGATTGAAATGAGCTTAAGTAAATCAGCTCCAGTGCTTGCTGATGACGCATGCAAAACGTCACGTCCTGAAAATGAACGTGGATTTGAAAACAACCATCGCTACTGCAGCCACGCATAAAGGAGATTTTCTTAATGATTCAACATAGTCATTTGTTAGCCGAACACGCCGTGCGCTCAGACGTAGTTAAAGCCGGGGACTACTACATGGAAGTGGTCAAAGCCGGACAAACGATTCGGATTTTAGACATTGAAGGCAATCAGGCCGCCGATACCTTGTTCTACAATGCCATCGATCCGAGTGAGCGCTACAGTGCCGTCGACACCATTCGAGAACAGGGCAATGTGTACCTCACCGCAGGGTCTACATTGCTGTCAAATGAAGGGCGCGCAATGCTTGAAATTGTGGCAGACACCTGTGGCCGTCATGACACGGTGGGAGGTGCATGCGCCACAGAAAGTAATACAGTTCGATACGCTTTAGAAAAGAAGTGCATGCATGCCTGCCGAGACAGCTGGTTGTTGGCAGTGGCGCAAAATGAGCACTTTGGCATGACCAAGCGTGACATCACCCACAACATCAATTTCTTCATGAATGTACCTGTGACGGCCGAAGGTGGCCTGACGTTTGAAGATGGCATTAGTGGTGCGGGCAAATACGTTGAGCTTAAAGCTCAAATGGATGTCATTGTCTTGGTGTCGAATTGTCCTCAGCTCAATAATCCATGCAACGCATACAATCCAACGCCTATTGAAATCTTAGTCTGGAATTAGACGTCATCAAATGCGACTAGGGACGACCCTAACCAAAGTCGTGGAATGAATCGGGACGACCCGAATAGTTAGGTAATATTTGATGTTTTCAAAAGTTCTCATTGCCAACCGTGGTGCCATAGCGTGCCGTATTATTCGAACGCTTAAGAAAATGGGTGTCATCAGCGTAGCGATCTACAGCAATGCTGATGCAGATAGCCTCCATGTATCGCAAGCTGACGAGTCCTACAGTCTAGGCGACGGTGGGGCAACCGACACCTATTTAAACCAAGACAAGATATTAGCCATCGCCCACCAGTCTGGCGCAGAGGCCATTCACCCTGGTTACGGATTTTTAAGCGAAAATCCAGATTTTGTGGCGCAATGTGAAGCACAGAATATTGTGTTTTTGGGTCCTACGGCTCAACAAATGAATGTGTTTGGTTTAAAACACAGTGCGCGTGAATTAGCACAGCAAGCGAGCGTGCCGCTTCTACCGGGCACAGATCTATTGAATGATGCTCAGCAAGCCGTCAGTGAAGCTGAGCGTATTGGTTATCCGGTCATGCTTAAAAGTACAGCCGGTGGCGGTGGTATTGGCATGCAGCGCTGCAACGATTCGTCCGCTTTGCTCAACGCATTTGAGTCGGTGAAACGTTTGAGCGAAAACAACTTTAGCAATAATGGTATTTTCCTAGAAAAATTCATCGAACAAGCACGTCACATTGAAGTGCAAATTTTTGGTGATGGCCAAGGTCAAGTAATCGCGCTAGGTGAGCGAGATTGCTCCGCCCAACGTCGTCATCAAAAAGTTATTGAAGAAACGCCAGCTCCGAACCTTTCCAACGAAACACGCGATAAACTTCAAAGTACGGCCATTGCATTAACTCAAACTGCGAACTATCGAAATGCCGGTACCGTTGAGTATGTCCTCGACCAACAAACCCAGCAGTTCTACTTTTTAGAAGTGAACACGCGGCTTCAAGTAGAACACGGTGTTACCGAAGCCATATTCGACGTTGATTTAGTGCAATGGATGGTACAGCTTGGGGCACAAGAATTGCCGCCATTAGCTCAACTGTCAGAAGCTCTCAGCCCTAGGGGTCATGCCATTCAGATGCGCTTGTATGCTGAAGATGCGAATAAGAATTTTCAACCTTGTGCAGGCCTTTTGAGCCATGTTCAATGGCCTGAAAAAATTAATGATTTCAGAGCACCGAACTATCTTAGAATTGATCATTGGATTGAATCTGGCACTGAAGTCTCACCATTTTTTGATCCGATGTTGGCAAAAGTAATTTGCTATGCTGCCGATCGCCAGTCAGCCCTCCATAACCTTCAGCAGGCACTGACCAATACCGAACTCTACGGTATTGAACACAATCTCGATTACGTCAGTCAATTGCTCTCAACAGAGATGGTTCAGCAAGGCCGAGTATTGACTCAAAGCCTCAATGAATTCTCCTATCAACCTGCCACCATTGATGTATTAAGTGGCGGTACTCAAAGCATTATTCAAGATTATCCCGGTCGCGTTGGGTATTGGGATGTGGGCGTGCCACCATCGGGTCCAATGGACTCAATGAGTTTTCGGCTGATCAACGGATTGTTAAACAATAGCGATGATGCAGCTGGTCTTGAAATGATCATTTCTGGCCCGTCCTTGATGTTTAATGCGCCCTCGCAATTCGTCATAGGTGGCAGTGACATGGAAGCCACGCTGGACGGTAAGACCGTTGCCATGTGGCAAGTGACAGATGTGGGTGCAGGGCAAACGTTGAAGTTAGGACGTGTGACTGGGGCTGGTGCGCGCAGTTATTTTGCGGTCAAAGGTGGTTTGCAGTGCCCCGACTACTTGGGCAGTAAGTCGACATTCACTCTGGGGCAGTTTGGTGGGCATAGTGGCCGTGCTTTGTTGGCTGGCGATGTGTTACGTTTACCTAAGTCTGATGTCTTAAAGCAGTCTGAAGTCGTTGCTGGACATTCTATTGATAAGCCACCGGTGTTATCCGAAGACTGGGCTATTCGAGTGATTTATGGGCCGCATGGAGCGCCTGATTTCTTCACTCAAAAGGATATCTCTGAATTTTTTGACGCCACATGGCAGGTGCATTTTAACTCCAGCCGAACGGGGGTTCGATTAATTGGGCCTAAACCCGAGTGGGCCCGAACTGATGGCGGCGAGGCAGGATTGCATCCGTCGAATATTCACGACAATGCCTATGCGGTGGGAACCATCGACTTTACAGGAGACATGCCGGTCATTTTGGGACCCGATGGCCCAAGTTTGGGTGGCTTTGTATGTCCGGCGACCATCATCAAAGCCGACTTGTGGAAGATGGGCCAGCTTAAGGCCGGTGACACCATTAAATTCCAAGCCGTATCTATAGAAGAAGCCGCCGAGGCTGAACAAGCGCAAAGCAAGGCGCTTAAAGCGCTGAGCTTCTCGGAAATGGCATTAAATGATGCGCCTATTGTTTCACCTATTGTGCATCAAATTGCGGCGTCTAAATACGGCGAGAAGGTGGTCTACAGACCGAGCGGTGAAGATTATTTGCTGGTGGAATACGGTGAGCAAGTGCTGGATATTCGGCTGCGCTTTCGCGTTCATGCTCTCATGTTGGCGTTGCAAGATTTAGCCGTAGAGGGGATTTACGAACTCACTCCGGGTATTCGTTCGCTACAAATTCATTATGATAATTTCAAACTACCCATGGCCGATTTATTGGCGATCTTGGAAACATCAGAATCTGCTCTGACTGATATTGATGAGTTGAAAGTGCCTGCAAGGATCGTCCACTTACCGCTGTCGTGGGATGACGAAGCAACACGTTTAGCCATTCAAAAATACGATGAGGTGGTTCGAAAAGATGCCCCGTGGTGTCCTGACAATATCGAATTCATTCGTCGCATTAATGGCCTCGACTCTGTCGATGAAGTCAAGCGAATTGTATTTGATGCCAGCTATTTAGTGATGGGGCTTGGCGATGTGTACTTGGGCGCTCCTGTGGCAACTCCCATGGACCCAAGACATCGATTAGTGACGACTAAATATAACCCTGCCCGCACATGGACGCCCGAAAACGCAGTGGGTATTGGTGGCGCCTATCTTTGTGTTTACGGCATGGAAGGGCCTGGCGGATACCAGTTTGTGGGGCGTACGTTGCAAATGTGGAATCGCTACCGCACCACCCAAGCGTTTGAAAAACCCTGGCTTTTGCGGTTCTTTGACCAAATTCGGTTTTATGAAGTTGAAGCGCCCGAATTGCTTGATGTTCGACAGCAACATCCACGCGGTCAGTATGAAGTAAAAATCGAACACACCGAATTTAGCCTGGCCGATTACCAAGCACAAATCGATGTTCACCAAGATGAGATTGCGGCGTTCAAAACGACTCAGCAAAAAGCATTTGAAGCCGAGCGTCAGCGCTGGATCGACACCGGTCAAGCTGACTTTAAAGCCGATGCATTGATTGAACAGGAACACAATGAAGATGCCTTAGACGATCAACAATTTGCTGTTGAAAGCCACGTCGCGGGCAACATTTGGCAAGTGTTGGTTGAACCCGGAGATACCGTAGTTGCAGGCCAGAAGCTGATGATATTAGAAGCCATGAAGATGGAGTTAGAAGTCCTCGCGCCCGAAGCGGGAACAGTAGTGACGGTTCAACAACTCGCAGGCTCACAAGTGCATGCTGGGCAACGTTTAATTGTATTGGAGTCTAAACAATGATTTACCCTACTATTGATGCATTGCAAAATGCCTATCGCAGCGATGATGTTAGCCCTAAGATTTATCTCAAACAGCAGTTAAATGCCGCACGCGAGGATCAGACTTGCAGTTGGATTAGCCTTATTAGTGATGATGACTTAGCCGCTTATCTAGGTGCTCTAGAGGGTAAATCCGCCGATGATTTACCATTGTACGGTGTGCCATTTGCAATTAAAGATAACATCGATTTACAAGGTTTGCCCACCACTGCGGGGTGCCGAGAGTATGCTTACCAGCCTGAAGATTCAGCATTTGTCGTGCAGCAATTGATTGCGGCGGGTGCAGTGCCTTTGGGCAAAACCAATATGGACCAATTTGCCACCGGCCTTGTTGGGACTCGTAGCCCTTGGGGGGCGGTCTCGAACAGTCATAATGCTGAGTATATTTCCGGCGGCTCAAGTTCGGGAAGTGCCGTGGCAGTAGCGACTGCGCAAGTATGCTTTTCACTGGGAACCGACACTGCAGGTTCGGGCCGCGTGCCTGCTGCTTTCAACAACATATTGGGAATGAAAGCAACTAAAGGACTCGTCAGTTGTTCGGGCGTTGTCCCGGCCTGTAAAAGCCTTGATTGCGTGACTTTGTTTGCTCACACCGCCGATGATCTCAACATACTATTGCAGGTCGCTGCACACTACGATGCTTCTGATTGCTATGCTCGAACGAACCTGCCGAACAATCATGCAGACGCTTATCAGCCAGCTAACTCACTTGCTGGTACAAGAATTGGCGTGCCAAAAGCGCATCAAATGAAGTTCTTTGGAAACAATGACTGTGAAGCGTTGTTTGAGAGGGCGATAAAGGTCTTAGAGCAGCAAGGAGCCGAGCTTGTTGAGATTGATTTCCAGCCTTTTATTGATGCCGCTAAATTGCTTTACGAAGGGCCTTGGGTCGCAGAGCGATATGCTGCGATTGAAGATTTTTTCAATCAAGATGCATCGCGTTGCTTGCCTGTGATCCAAACCATTGTAGGTGGCGCGGAAGATAAAACTGCGTCTGACGCCTTTAAGGCCATGTACCGCTTGCAGGCCTATAAAGTTGAATGCGATGCGTTGCTCGCAAAAGTTGATGCTGTGATGACGCCAACCGCAGGCACTATTTACACCATTGACGAAGTGAACCAAAACCCCATCGAGTTGAACTCAAACGTTGGGTACTACACCAACTTTATGAATTTATTGGATTATGCGGCGGTCGCAGTGCCTGCGGGGATACAAAGCACAGGACTTCCGTTTGGTGTGACGCTGTTCTCTTCAGCTTACAGTGATCGAAAGCTATTGAGCCTAGCCGGCCAATTGCAGCACGCATACGATCTGCCTCTGGGGGCTACAGGCCAACCATTGCAGATCAGTTTGAATACCAACTGCGAGATCGAGCCCGACACTAATTGGGTTGAATTGGCGGTATGTGGTGCTCATTTACAGGGGCTACCGCTCAATCCTCAACTGGTTGAACGCAATGCAGAGTTGTTAGAAGACACCTCAACTTCGCCTCACTATCAGCTCTATGCACTTCCTGGAGGACCACCTTTTCGCCCAGGTCTAGTGAGAGCTGAAACGTCAGGTTGCTGCATTGCTGTTGAGGTGTGGCGTATGCCGCTTGAAAATCTAGGCAGCTTTTTACAAGGAATTCCACAGCCATTGGGTTTGGGGAAAGTAGAGCTGAATGATGGCCGCTGGGTCATCAGCTTCATTTGTGAAGGATATGCCATTACCGAAGCGAAAAATATTTCGCAACATGGCGGTTGGCGCGCTTACCTAGCATCGCTTGATAACGCTAAGCATTAGCGTGCCTTTCTGTCACAGGGCGAGCTATGGTTGGCTCTGTGACGTGCGGTATCATTCGTATTCTGCGATGAGCTTGGCTAGTATTCATGTCATTGCCCGATAAGTGATGGCCTTGCTATGCCAATTTCTCCTGTCCCGACTTTTGTTCGTTATTTAAATCAGTTGGCACACATGCTTGATGTGCTTAAATCGAGTCCAGTCAGAGAAAATATTCTTGAGCATCGGTTAGCAAATGATATGTTTCCGTTGCGCCAGCAAGTTTGTGTCACCATCGCTTTTGCATCTCGTACATGCTTTCCAGCGGCAAATCTTGAGATTCCTGAGTTAAATTATACGCTCACGACATTCGGTGAATTACAGGCCGAGATCGAACGAATCATATCGCTTATTCAGCACATCCCTGAGACTCATTTTGAAGAACTTGAATTAAGAACTGTGTTGACCCAAGCTGGCGATGCTGAACTTTGTTTGCCGGGCCACGAGTTTTTGCTGAGCTACGCCATTCCAAATTTTATGTTTCACCTGTGTGCGGTGTACGCGATCGCCCGGTCTGCGGGCGTAGATTTTGGGAAGCAAGATTTTGACGGCTATCACCAATATCCGAAAGGCTTCAGTTTTTAGTCGGATTATGAGGTGACTTAGGGTTTAATATTGAAAAATACTAATTTTCATTCGAAGTGTAGTAGGGATGACTATGATAAAAACTAAAACAGAATTTGTATTCGTACTCATTCTAGTCGCAATGTGGGCCGCATGTATTTACACCGAATCGTCCATGGTTGTGCCAGCCATCGTCACGGTTGGGTTCTGGGTGGTGAGAATTCGTAAATCGAATATAGAAAAAGTGCGCTTGAGTAAAATGCGCCAGACCGAAGAAAATGCATTGGCACTGGGCGCATCAGAAGATTTCATTGCACAATGGCTTAAGAAGCCCATGTGGACTTCGCAGGATAACTACAATGACGTTCACCCTGGCCGTGAAGCTGAAGCTATCTATGACGCCTACCAAGAACAACAGGCTGAATGCGCTGAAGAAAAGTCTTGAGTAGAATGTCAGAATGCATAAAAAAAGCCGCTATAAAGCGGCTTTTTTTATGCTGAAACAATGGCAGTTTTATTTCTTTTTAGAGCGATAAATCGCATGTTCTAAGTCGTCGAGCGTATTGATATCGCAGAACTGATCTTTTGGCACTTCGAATAGATAAGGCTTTTGACCAAAAAAGTAGCTGTTGGCTTTCATGTCAGCGTGGCGTTGAATGAAAATTCCGCCATCTTGCATGTAATAGCTGGGCAAGTCTTTAGACAGAGTATGGCGTTCTGCATAGGGGTTGTAATTGAGTACCTGCTTGTCAGGACCCCATAGGTGCTCTTTCAGTTCAATAACCGATAGCAGAGAATCATAGCCTTCGTCTTCGCAGCTTAAGAATTTTTGTACCGCAGCATCGTATGTGTCGGGGTGAATAAATGGGTTGGTGCAGTGCGCCCAAACCACCACATCAGTCTCGATCAATTCCATCATGTTGCCAATCATTTCATTGGCAGAGGCAACGCTTTCGTCACAATAGTAGTCAGGACGAATCACCACCTCGGCGCCGTATTCTTTGGCTTCAGCAGCAATGGCATCAGAGTCTGTACCCACAATCACGCGATCGATACACTCACAATCTTTTAACTGCAGAATCTTATTGGCCAAAAGCGTGTGTTTATTGAGAACTTGAAGAGCTTTGTTTTCAACTCTTTGGCTGTTTGCTCGAGCAACAATGACGGCTGAAACTTCTGGCATTTGGAAACCTTCTGGAATTTAAAGTGGGTGCAATACGTTCATCTTAAGAACTGCGGCAAATAATAACGCCTAATTCAGTTCTGCACCATATTTGTTGGCGGGAACGGCGCCACCGTATTGCTATTTAGTCTGTATTTTAGCAAAAGCAGCAATCCAACGGCTCAAATAACCCGATGATACGCCCACAAACCGTTGATAAAACGTCTGGTAAGATGATGTGCTGGTGTCTGATGGTAAAAATGCTTTGGCTACGTGCTCGCTTAATTGGTCGGTGGACGTCACCCAGATCTTCGAGTCCAAGAGCTGTTGATACACGTCTTGGTTTTGCGGGCGAAGCCAAACATCATTGCGTTCGCACACCACTAAAAATGGGATGCCTGCGTCTAAACACTCTGAGTGCCCAGTCCCACTAGGTGTAGTAAACAGCACGGCCTGATAGTGTTTGGCGTCTTCGGCAATGGTACCGCGACTACCTTCAACAAATTCAATATTGCTGTATTGAGCCAGGTCGAGATTGTCAATTAAGTCTTGTTTATTGTTGAGCGGGTGCGAACGGATATGAATTTTGTAACCGGGGCAGGCATCGCCGATCATTTTCAATGCACTTTTCACCGAACCCGTTTGACGCGTGAAAGATGGGCTGTGAAAACCATGTTGAATTTGATTTGATATGTATTGAACCACCACTAAAACCTTGTCGTTTGAGGGCATTGAAACTAATGACAGTGGCTTACTGAATACGGTGGATAACTTAAGGTTTGGCATGACTTCATCATGCTCAGCAATGGTGTAGCCCCACGTCCCGAAGTGACTGACAAAACATTCTTCTGCTATTTCGTTCCAGCGCGGGTCAATTTGGCCTGCATTGCCACCGTGTTGAATGCCAAAAATTGGTTTTTCCGTATATTTTACGTCGGCAATCAACGCCGCTATTTCGGGCTTGCGAATCATTTCTGGGCCGGTTGCTAAAGCATTCAATTTTTGATTGAAATACCGGGCATTCACCAGCGCTTGTGCGGCATATTCAGCCATGTAACAGGGGGCGGTTAAAACCACATATAAAGCGAGGGCTAGCTCATCGTGTGAGCGGCCAGTTTTGTCGAGGGATGCAAACCACTGTTCACGGAGTACAGCATGTCGTTTGGCTTGTGGTAGAGCAGGAAGTTTACGAAGAAATTTAACCTGACCTCGACTTATCAGTGAAAAAGCCAGACGTTTGAGCACCGGCATGCCATAGGTTACCTGAGTGACGGCTGAGCTCTGTGTTGAGATCGGCGCAGGATGCGTAACGGCTGTATAGTTTGTACCATCATGCTCGCCCCAATCCACAGCATTAAGTTGGCTAAAATCAAAATCAGGGTTGATCAGTTGGCTGAGCAATTTATGGTGTGGTTCGTTGAGACGAACGGCTTCCATTTCCTTTAAAGACGAGAAGCTAGGCAGCGTAATAGGCTCTAAAGTACTTTGCTTAATTTGTGTGTGGCGAGCGACTGCAAATTGAGTGACTGCAAGTACAACCGCTGGATGCAGCATGATGCCCAGCCGTGGATCATCTCCCAACACCTGTTGTAGTCCTTGTGTCAACCAATCATTGAGTTCAAAGGAGCTCTGCTTAATGCAGTCAAGGTATTCTGATATCTCTGGATAATTAGCCGCTTCAGCGAGATCAAACAGCGTCAGAAATTGCTTAAGTGAAGCCATTGATTATCAATCCTGTAGTCGAAGTGGTTGGCAAACGCAGTGCAACAAAATATGGCTTGCATCATACTCGATCTTGCCACAACGCCGCACCATCAATGTTGAAACTGCGGTAAAAAGGCCGACGACTATGGGATCCATTAGTCCGCTTTAAGCGTCATGACGGTGATTCGTGAGGCGCTGTTTTTTTCAATGTGCGGTTGCAGTACAAAAAGGCGTGCTGGGTCAAGCTTTGCCTGTTCTACCATGTATGTTTTTATCGCACGCGCACGTGTCAGCGCAAGTTCAGTTAATTGGGCATTTGTGACTTTATAAGGCGTTAACAGTGCCTGATAATAGCGAGCGTCTAATTCCGATTGGCGAGCACGCTCTGCGTCATCGGTTTGTTCCGTGATTTGCTCTGCAATCTGCTGGCGTTGTTGGTTTTTCCACTCGATAGGAAGTGTTGTTGTGAGGGCGTCGAAGGCTGCGCGTTGCTCATCTGACAGCTTAATAGAGCTTAATGTGAATTCGGTAAAGCCTGTGTTTTGGCGTTTATTGACGTGTTCTAATAAAGTTTGCTGTGCGATAGTTTTCCCATCATCTTCTTCACTCACGCGGCCTAGAATTTCCAACTTCAACATGGGACGACTGTTTAAGGCTTCGGCTAATTTACCGAGCTGCTGCATGTTGTCGGCTGAGAGTTTTGCGATACCAGAACCGAATTCCACCTCATCCAGTTGGTCGCCTTCCCCCACTAAACTGCCCAGTAAAGCAAATGGCGAGGTGATGATCTTTTTAATGGCATTGCCAAGAGCTTTTGCAACCAAAGCACCAATGCTGAATTGCGGGTCATCTGCGCTACCAGAAACTTCCAAGCCTAAATCAATCACCCCATTTTCATCTTTCATCAAGGCTACCGCGAGAGCAACCGGCAATGACGTTGCATCAATACTATCGGTTTTACGGCCTAATTCGAGCTGGTCCACAATGACATGGTTGCTGCCCTTGAGTTGGTTGTTGTCTAACTCGTAATCTAAATTGATCGACAATTGTCCTTTATCAATCACGTAGCCAGCGTAAGTGCCTGAATACGGATTTAACGAAGTAAGTTCAATGTGTTTGAAGTCGAGCGTTAAATCTAAAAATGGGTTTTCAAGTAAGGGCTGTATGCGTCCATCTAGAGTGACCGGAGCGTACTTATCGACAGTTCCTTCTAAATGAACTTTGGCTGGCTCTGTTTGCTCAGATGAAAATTGCCCTACGCTGCCTGCGATTTGATGAATTGCGGTAGTAAATTTGGGAGTGAGTGAACGATCTGAAAAATAGGCTTCACCTTCATCAAATGATAAGCCTCCGATGCCAATAGTCCATGATTTAGATGCGCTTTCTGATGAAGCCTGGGGTTGAGACTGGGGGGAATCTGCAGGTGGTGTTGATTTGACTAAGTCGCCAATATTGGTGCTTCGGTCTTCTGCAATCACAACTCGGGCAAATGGCTTGGCTAAGTGAATATGCTCTAGCTTTAAATCTTGTTGTGCTAAGTTGAGCTCAATGGCATCGAGTTTAAGTTGTTGCCAGCTGAGCAGCTCAGTGTCTTTAGCATTGATGTTGAGATCGTCGATTTGAGCATTGATATTGGTGGTAAGTTGGGTGCGACCTGCTTCGAGATTTAATGCAATATCGCCGTCAAGGTTGAGCAGGCCTTGATCTAAATCGACATCGAGGTAAGGCGTGATAAAGGTTTCAAAATGCGACAAGTCCAATGTCGAAAGTTGAAGTTTTAGTGCACTTTTAATCGCCACTTCCTCAGCGTTGAAATGCACCTGAGTGGGACCTTGGACCGACAGCTTGGCAGAATCGTTGATTTGACTGCTAATCTGTAATTGAAGAGGTTGATTAAAGCTAGACTCAAGTCCAGTGAGTTGAAATGAGTCGATCACCCATGAATGGCTTAATTCTGAGCCTGAAAAAGATTCAGAAATCGCATGATTGATGTTGGTTAATCGAAGCTCTTTAAGCGCCCATTGCCATGGTTGAGGTGGAGCATCTTCTGCAATATTTTCGCTGTGAGCGGTTACATTCGGTTGCAGCAATGTGGCTAAGTCTATTTGGCCGTCAGTATTGATGGCGGCAATAAACTGACTGTCGGCCAGTTCTATTTGCTCGATGTTAACTTGGCGCGGGTTCAAGTCGAGCGCAATACCTTTTATATCAAAGCGGCCCACTTGAATTGGACGCTGTTGCTGGACTGGATCAGAAATAACAAAATCATACAGTGTGACAACACCTTCACTCACGCTAACATCCATTGGCGCGCTGGCCCATGAAAGATAGTAGTGAGTATCAATATCTAGATTTGCACGTTCAAGTTCAAATGCTACGTAAGGCTCAACGAACGGAGCAAGTTTTGCCAAGTTAATACCGCGTACAACTAAGTCTCCGGTCATGTTTTGTTGTTCAACATCCAAGGTGCCTTGCCATGCTAAATCGCCTCCAGAGGGCAGCAACGCATTGATCTTATAGTGGTTAGCGTCGGCTGATTTAGATTTGTTACGGGTCGAGAAGTTGAATAATTCGAACCCTAAAGGTGTGACTTCAGCAATGGCAATTTTACCGTTGTCTTGTTGTTCAAATAGGTGGTCTTCAAAGTGAATTAGACCCTGGTTGACTTTGAAATGGCCGATGTTGATTGACGGGATGGACGCATTTTCGTCAGCGGAATTTGACTCCTGGACCAGAGACAACTCTGCTTGAGCGGCTTGATGATCAACAATGTCTTGAAAGTCAAAGGTACCGTTGTGGTCGCGCTGTGCGTACAAATATGGGGTATCGAGCTCAATGGCTTTGAAATCAAAGTCGCCAATGAGCAATGGCCACAACTCAAAATCTATGTAGATCCGATTTAGCCCTGCGAAGTTTTGTGTGGGATCTTGTCCTTGGATTTTGAGTTGGTTGACCGTGAGAGCCAGCTTAAAGGGATGAAAGCTGGTTTCTCCAACCAATACAGCACGTCCGGTTTGCGCTGCTAATTGCTCTTGGAGTTGCCATTTGACCCATTTAGGTAGGACGACACCCGTCAGTAATACGTAAAGAACTAAGACGACAAAGGTGATTGCAGTTCGGCGCTGCCAAGTCCGTAAGGTGCGCCAGCGATGTCCAAGATTGAGAGCCATTGTTCGTCCTAAATGGTGACTGAAGTAGAAAAGGGTTTAGGTTGCTCTGATGCGCCGAACGCACTGAAGTGACAGCCTATTTTAGTACAACGAAGTTTAGATGAATGGCCTCAGGGCAACAACAATTTACTGTGCTTGTGTGGTGTAATATGCGGGCCATACGAATCACCACAACAACAAGCGATGATGATTCTTGCAGCTGTGGTGCTTCGATTGAGAATCGTTGAAGGTAATAAGGCCGTTACTTTTTCCAGCAGGGGTGAACGTTGTCTTCTGGACGCTGTTTTTGATTCGGATGACTTTGGTAGCCCAAACCTCGAACGAAATTTCGCAATAATTGATCGCCACATTTTTGATAATTGCGATGATCCGGTTTGCGGAATAAAGCCGATAGTTCTGACTTCGACATAGTAAAGCCAGCCAAGGCTAAAACTTCTAAAATCTGATCGTCACGAAGCTGCAATGCAATGCGCAATTTGCGTAAAATATCATTGTTAGATAAACGTTTTTTGCCGGTGAGTAACTGAGGCTCTCGACCTTCTTGTTTACCTCTGTTTTTAATTATGAGGCCATCTAGAAAAGCTGAGAAAGTGCGATCTCTACAACTCACAAAGCCCTCTTCATCTTCTTTTTTTAATAAGTGATCGAGTTCTGCTTTGGTGATGTCGTAGTCCATCAAACTGAATACGTGGATCACATCTAAATTATTAAATTTAAGGGCGTAGCGTAATTGACGCAGCAAATCATTATGGAGCATGTAGATTCCAGTCGGGCTAAGGAGGCCGCGTCAGAAGCGGCCTAATAGCGTATTGTACTGCAAATCCTGAACACTCTCTAACCTTCTGAGCTAATCAAAAACGTACTGGATGGATCAACGTAGACTTTATCGCCCATACCTTCGCGCCCAAGTAGCATTAAGTAACTCATGTCTTGCCGATTTGTCAGTGTGATTTCAATGGGCCACTGACTGTCGCCCAACTGGAACATAGTTTTAATCACACAACGTTGCTCGACTTCACCATTCGATGACTTGATGCGTCTAGAATCATGGAGTGGTGCCTTGCAATGCACCGTTTGCTCTAAGTTGTAAGCGTCAGGGTGCAAATCAAATTCAACATAAGGACGTCCTGCCACGCGAATGTTTTTCAAGTTATCAACATGGAGTGAGGAGGTTTTTGCCCCTGTATCGACCCGAACATGCAGATCTCGAATGCCTAAATCAGGTAAATTGCAAGCCTCTAAATTGCCAATCATTATCCGACTCATAAAAACTCCTTATTCCAATATTAAGGCTCTGGACGAGCCATTGATGTTGAAACCGGCATGACTTGCTCGTGCATGATTTCGATATGTTCAAATACATCATCGTCGGCCTCTCCAAAATATGCGATATGAAACATTGCATCGCCTTCTTGCACCAATGGAATGTTCTGTTTGCCAATGATGATGCCTGCCCGGTTCGAGACCACTTGTTGGATCAACTCCCCTAAGGGGCTATTGATTTCAGCTAGTACTTCGCCTTTTTCAACTTGCGATCCAAGCTGAACAAATTCATGCACAAAACCACTGGCTGACGCTCGAGTCCAATCGCTCCGGTTGGCCACAAAGGGCTCTATTTTTTTACGCGCTCGCTTTTTTCTGACCAGTCCCAGTTGTGACAACACATTTTGAATACCAGAGAGCCCCATTTGGATCGATAGTTCATCAAACCGCAATGCCTGGCCAGCCTCATACAGCAGGACTTTGGCACCACGACGCACTGCCGCTTCGCGAAGTGAACCGTCTCTGACCGTCGAATCTAGCAATACAGGAACACCAAAAGATTCAGCCATTTTCAAGGTTTCTTCATCCCCCAAATCGGCTCTAATTTGAGGCAGATTTGAGCGATGAATGGCTCCGGTATGTAAATCAATGCCGTAATCGCAATGTTTGACGATTTCAGTAATGAAAATATTCGCTAAACGGCCCGCCATCGATCCTTGTGCCGAGCCAGGAAAACAACGATTTAGATCGCGCCTATCTGGCATGTATCGACTTTGGTTCAGCACACCATAAACGTTTACCATCGGCACCAAAATTAAAGTGCCGCGGATCAGTTGTGGCGGTTGTTTAATCAAACGCCGAACGATTTCGATGCCATTGAGCTCGTCACCGTGAATCGCAGCACTGACAAAAAGCGTAGGGCCGCTGCGCTTCGCACGGATCACGTGAACCGGGATTGCTACTTCTGTATTGGTATACAGTTTTGCAACTGGCAGTTCGAGCTGGCAGCTTTGACCTTGCTCAATTTCAACGCCTGCAATGATTAACGGTTTTTTCATCAACCGATGCCCTTGGTTTTGTTTGCGAACGGTTTGGCATTCTTCTCAATAAACTCAATGACCAATGCAGCCACATCTTTTTTCGTGGCTGTTTCGATGCCTTCGAGACCCGGAGATGAATTGACCTCCATCACCACAGGCCCATTATTGGATTGCAAAATGTCCACACCACACATATTCAAGCCCATTGCTTTGGCAGCATTCACAGCTGTTGCTCGCTCTTCTTTGGTTAACCGCACCAACTGAGCTTCGCCACCTCGATGAAGGTTGGAGCGAAACTCACCGTCCGCAGCTTGGCGCTTCATTGCCGCAATCACTTTACCGCCCACCACGAAACAACGAATGTCAGCGCCACCAGCTTCTTTGATGAACTCCTGCACTAGAATATTGGCCTTCAGACCCATAAAGGCTTCAATCACGCTTTCCGCAGCTTTGTTGGTTTCGGCCAATACAACACCAATGCCTTGGGTTCCTTCGAGCAATTTAATGACCAAAGGTGCGCCGCCCACGTTGCGAATCAAATCTTGAATCTTATCGGGCTTGCTAGCAAAACCAGTTCGTGGCAAGCCAATGCCTCTACGAGACAGCAACTGCAACGAGCGTAGTTTGTCACGTGACCGACTAATCGCGACAGACTCGTTGATGCAAAACGTACCCATCATTTCAAATTGGCGCACAACCGCTGTGCCGTAAAATGTAATCGATGATCCGATTCGAGGGATCACTGCGTCATACTGAGGCAGTACCTCACCTTGATAGCGGACCGTAGGGTTGCTGCTGGTAATATCCATGTAGCAATGCAAAGTATCGATTACATCGACTTGATGGCCACGCGCTTCAGCGGCTTCTTTTAAGCGGCGAGTTGAATATAAGTTTTCGCCGCGTGATAAAATAGCAATTCGCATATTGATGTCCTTTTACAATAAATTTGGTTATCAGTCATAGTGACGTTAAATCAGCGAAGCGAATGCGCTGAGCAAGATACGTATGAAGGCCTAGAGCTTATGATGACTTTCAGGCTTTCATGAGCCGCTGAGTGGCAGCAATTGCGGTGGAATTTAGAGTCATTGCAGTTCAATGGAAAACAAATAATATTAATCGTCACAACAAACCGTTTTTGTGACGCGGTTTGGCGGGTAAAAGAGACGATAATGGACGTTAAAGTATTCAAAACTTTTCTAGAAGTTGCGCGGGAAAAGCACTTTGGTCGAGCGGCAGAGAACCTCTATCTGACTCAGGCTGCAGTGAGTGCGCGTATTAAACAATTGGAGTCTTTTTTTGAGACGTCTTTGTTTGTTCGTGATCGCAATGCTATTAGGTTAACCAGTGCGGGTGAGCGTCTTATTTCCTATGCCGAAAATATGGTGAGAACCCTAGACCAAGCAAAATCTGAATTGCAGCTCACTCAAGCGCATGCGGTGCAACTGACAATTGCCGGTACCCCAAACATTTGGGATGCATTTTTACAGCATTGGCTGAGCGTGGTGACCGACACCTTTAATGGCTATGCGTTCTGCGCAGAAACTATGAATTCGGGGCTGTTAAATAGGGCATTGGTTGAGCGAACATTAGATATTGGCATGACATTCGATCCGATTAAATCAGATGACATCATCTCTGAACACGTGTCGGATTTGGAGTTGCTCATGGTTTATTCATCGGCTCAATTGGAGCAAGATGCGCTCAAAAATCGCTATGTGTATGTAGATTGGGGGACTCGGTTTGCGTCCGAACATGCTGAACGCCACGCCCAAATGGCAGCACCATTTTTACGGACATCAAGTGGGCGCATTGCGTTAGATTTTATCTTAGAAAAAGGCGGCGCAGCCTACCTTCCCAAAACGATGGTTGAGCCGTTTCTTGAAGCTCAGCAATTACGTACGGTGGAAGGCGTTGATGAATGGAAGCGTCCGGTGTATCTATCATATCGAAAAAACGCAGCATCACTGAATGCAATTTTGAAGGTCCAGCGCTTGATCAATCAAACCGAGCCGGAATCTGCCTTTTTGTTGCAACAAGCGAGCGATTCCAATGAACTCCCGAGTGAACGGGATGCGTGAATGAAAAATATATAACACATTGTATTTAATATGTTTATTTCTTGTTTGTTTGATGGTGGTCTCGTTTTTTGGGGATGTAACACGATCGACCTCACAGAAGAAATCCACTTTCGCACTGCGATCACATTTCCTACTTGAGTTCTCGTTAAATTATTTACTTCTTCCATATCGTCAACGATAACTAGCGCCCCCAAATTAATGGATTCGGAACAATAATAAACAAAAAGGTAACCGGTTACATTTGTTTGGGGAGCTTGTCTTTGGGCTGAAGTCTCTTGAATGTAATAAGAAGAGCTGAAAGATGCGAAAAATACGATGCGAAAGGAATAAGGTTTTATGACCAAAATATTCAATAAATTAAAATTGTCTTCAATGATACCGCTTTTTATAGGCTATATGTCTATATCAGGTGCAGCCCAAGCTGGTTCCATTTCACCTCAACAAGTGAATTATCAAAAGCAAAGCTTAATCGATGCGAGTGTAGATTTAGTCTACCAGTCGAATGAAGGCTTTTGGTATCTGGAGGGTGTAACCGGTTACTACAATTATCAAGGTCAATTGGTAATTGAACATGAATTTTTAGAGAGTCTGTCCGATGGGCAGCATCAATATCGAGTGTTTTTTAGCGATGGTAGCTCAGCGCCGCTGTCGATCAATATTATGGGAGACTTCACACCCGTTGTGCCGCCGATTGAGCCGCCAGAGGACCCTCCTCTTGAACCCCCTGTTACGCCCGTTGTTCCGGTTGATTCGATTAGTTTGACGGCTGAATCTGCATCACTCAGTGACGGATCAGAGGTGTCCAATGCTGAAATTAATTTGCAGAAAGGTCTCGCTCTGTGGACGTTTGAGCTGGCCAGTGCAGGTGAATATCAGATCGAAATATCGTATCGTTCTCCTTATGGCTCGAAGGTTAATGACTTTTTCGTGGATGGACACGTTGAAGCCGTAGCATCTCAGACTCATGATGATGCGCGAAGCTACACAGTTACTCAACAGCTCTCAGCAGGTTCACACACCTTAGGCGTTGATGCCCGCAGCCAGTGGGGGTACATCTTTGTGACAGGTGCACAAGTGAATGCGCTCGATGTAGAACCACAACAAGACTCTGATGGCGATGGTTATGCAGACAGCGTGGATGCGTTTCCAGTTGATCCAACGGATTGGCTGGACAGCGACAACGACGGCTTTGGCGACAACGCTGAAATTGCAGCGGGAAGTCATCCAAACGATGCCAATAGCATTCCAAGTCGTGTAGCGAAAGACACAATTTATATCCAAGGTGATGACATCTTCTTAGCCGATGGTTTTCCATTCGTGATGAGAGGGGTGAACTTGCAATATGGAGATAGTCCAGCGACTAAGTTTCCATCCATTGCTGAAATCGCTAAGACCGGCGCCAACGTGGTTCGTTTGCAATTGCGCGACGACACCACCGCCGAGCAACTTCGCGCGGCACTGGATGAGATCATTGAACATGGCATGATTGCCATGCCTATGTTTTGGGAAGATGAAGCCAATACCTATCAAATCACCGGTGGTTCAGATCCTAAAGCAATTTACGACGGAAATGTTTCCGATAAAGATGCAGTGAGCAAATGGCTTGAAATCTGGGGAGACGTTGTTCGCGATGATGCTTACAAACCTTACCTGATGATCAACGTTGCCAATGAGTGGGGACAAAACCAAACAGTTTGGCGTGACACTTATATCACCGCGGTGCAAAAACTCAGAGAAGGCGGTATTGATGTTCCTTTGGTGATTGATGCAGGAGATTGGGGGCACAGTCCTTACTATTTTGAGGGTGCATTGGATGTTCTTGCTGCCGATCCATTAAACAACACGATATTTTCGGTTCATGGCTACTATGAGTGGTCAACAACGGCTGAGGTTGATACACGAATCAACTATCTTAAAGGTTTAAATTTACCTGTGATTATTGGCGAGTTCGGTCGGTCAAATCATTTTGCGGGCGGAAAAACAACCGACCACTGGCGCATACTCGAACAGAGTCAAAACAATGATTTGGGATGGATTGCATGGTCGTGGCGTGGCAATGGTAGCGGGCAAGAAATGCTCGATATGTCTTATTCCTACACCGGATACCAATTGACCGAACACGGCGAAGATATCGTCAATAGTCAACATGGAATTCAACAAACCGTGGTCGACATTCCGGCTGCATACTTCAATGATTTCGCCCCAGGTGGTGACACCGGCGGCAATACCGGAGATGGTTCAGGAGGAGATGCTGGCGGCGGAAGTGATGTGGGAGGTGAGGTCACGACCTTGTTCATTGCTGACGCGGCCAATTCATCGGCCACGATTCAGCCAGTGGGCATCGAAGCAGACTATATTCAAATTGAAAATACTTCAGCGGGATCATCTGCTGGATGGGACTTCAATATAACTAATGCTGGCCAATATCGCGTGTCGTTAATGGTGGTGAATCCGAATGATGACAACCGAGTGAATCAGGCGTTTGTTGATGGCATCAAATTCGACTTCACGTCTGCTGCCAACACCAGTCATACGGTGGCCATTGAAGCGTACCTAAGTGAAGGTGCGCATACTGGAGGCATTCGCGTAGAAGACACGAATCAGCATTGGGGCTACGTACAGCTCACGGGTGCTGAAATTGAATTTTTGGGGAACTTAGAAATAACCTCTCCAGTGGCGGGATCTCAGTTGCCAAGCGGTCAAGCGATTCATGTGTCCTATGTTCTTGATGGAACTTCAAGTGTGAGCTATCAAGTGAATGGTGGCTCTCCGGTTGCTTATTCTGGGGTTAGTCCTCTGGTTGTGCCGGTGACAGACGATGGTTTCTATCGAATAGATCTGGCACTGGAAGGTACTTCTATTACCGATAGTGTTAGCGTGTTTGTGGGCGCACCTCAAACGGGGTCTTTTGTGCAAACCAATGGATCGCAATTCAGCTTGAATGGTAAACCTTGGTATTTCAACGGTTCAAATCAGTTTTACTTGATGTACAAGCCCGAAGCGATGGCGGAAGACTTTTTCAAACGTTCACAAGCCATTGGCCTCAATGCAGTTCGAACTTGGATGTTCTGTAATGATGAAGGGACTCACGATGGAGTGTGCATTAATATGAAAAGCGGCGATAGCTTCATATTGTCGAAAGACCCAAGTCAGCGAACATCGGCTGAACAAGCCATTATTGATCGCAGCTTTGAGTTGTTCGATAACTACGTAGCGCTTGCTGCACAGTACGATATGAAGTTAGTGCTCAGCCTTGCTGATGAATGGGATTACTTCGGACGCATTACTGATTATGGCAGCTATTCAAGCGTGGATGGCCGTAACAAGTTCAAGGCATTCATTACCAACTTGTTGAATCACACCAACCAAATTACCGGTGTGAAATACAAGGATGATGCCACCATCATGATGTGGGAATTAGCCAATGAACCGCGTATTGCTTCTGGTTTCACAGGATGGGTGGATGATATTGCCGCTCATATTCGAAACCTAGCCCCACAACAATTAATCTCGATTGGTATGGAATCATCGTTTGGTTTTAATGGCTCGGGTGACAATTACGCGGCGTTGAAAGCGTTAAACGATAATCCTAATATCGATGCTGTAAGTGCGCATTTATATCCAACATGGTGGAATATGACGGATGAACAAACCATTGATAATATTCAGCAGCTTGCTGCGTTAGCACGTGAGATTGGTAAGCCTTCATACATTGGTGAATTTAGTTGGCCGGCAAATGTGAAACGCCCAGATTCGGCACCGGATGGTTCTGCTTATGAAACGGCCTCGATTGCTGATGGATTGGCTAAGCGGACGGATTTGTTTGCGGATTGGTATGCTGTTGCAATGCAAAACAGTGATGCCATTGGTGGCATGTTGAGCTGGCAATTGAGTGGTCTTGAGTGGGGCAATGGGCTTGAGGGAAGTTGTCAGTGGTGTAGTGGTCCATATGGTGAATTTTCCGGCGGTTGGTCAGCCAATAACGATGGTTTTCAAATGTACTGTGTGATCGACGACAGCGAATACGCTATTACGGGGGTAGGTGCCCAAGGCAATAACGTTGAAGGCAACACTATTCATTTGGATTTACACAAACCTGCATGTGATGTGATTCAAGATTATTCAGCCCAATATCAGAGCCTAAATAATCAATGATTGGTGCAGATAGAATACCTTTAAAGATGCTCTAATTGAACGCAAAAGCCCCCGGAGAGCAAAGCTCAACGGGGGCTTTTTGTCACGTCTCCAAGCTGCTATCGATAGTCTATTTCAGCTCGAACAATGTCGGCGGTATCTGTAAATTCAACTTTGATATAAGGCGAATTCCTGTGTTCAGAGCCCACTTGATACAAACGAGGTGTGAGGTAGTCATAATTCGTTTCTGGGGATGCAAAGCTTTGGCTATCGACATCAATCGCTTCAAAATGAATGCCGTCCGATGATAAGGAGAACTTGAGCAGTGGCTGGTCGCCTTTTTCGTATACGTAGAGTCTCAAGTCAAGTAATTCGCCCGGCGCATAGTAACGAATATAAGCGCCTTGTTTTTCTTGTAATCGGCTGAATGCTTCTTTGTAAGAACGATAATTCCAAGTCTCAACCGAAATGCCTTTAGATTCATCAAGTACGGCTAAATTACGTGCTTTGTCCACCTTAGTAAGGTGTGTTTTGAACGTTCAAAGACACATCAAAACACAAATATATTAACTGTAACCGTTTACAGTTGTTTGGTTTTGATCGCTTTATAGTCAAGAAATGTTTTTTATTAAATTGTTTTAAAATGTTCTATTTAATCTTATCTTGTTGATTTATTTGAATATTTTGTTTTTATTGTTTTAGGCTAGAGTATCCATTGAAAAAATTAGTTTGTGATTGGTAATCTGTTCATATTAAAGCTGTGTGAAAAACCTACACAGGGCATGAGGGAGGCGGTCTTGCTGTGGTGAATTGTCCATAGCCGAAAAGAATCAACTCTAATACAAATAGCCGTATTTTTCCCAACATGAATGTTAATCTTTGAATATTATTTTTTTTGATAGGTGTAATATTTAATTTGTTAAAATACAATGCGTTATAGTCTTTGTAAAAAGAGATCTTATTTGATACTGCAAGCCTCCGCTAGATCTTTAAATATCATCAACGGCTTAATTAATGTGATTATGATCACGTCAAAAGACGCTATTTTCGTGACCCGCCTCAAGAACTGATAAAGCTCATTCGTCACATGATTGCAACATCAATTTACATTGTTTAACGTTGGTCGTGAGAAAGATACGAAACCGGTTACGCCTGTGTTTGTTTAAGGTGTGCCGGTTTTTTAAGGGAAACAAAATGAACCGGTTCATTTTCTTAGTCAGCCGGAACGAGCGACAAGAAAACGACCTTGAGGTGAACAATGAAATTCAATATTGGCGATAAATCATCTGTCACACTACTCACTGCAGCGTTGGTGATGGGTGGCGTAACAGGGTGTGTGGATGACGGCAGTGTCAACAATGACAACCACGAATACACCCCTGAAGAACGACCACTGGGTGTTGTTGCAGGCGAAGATGGTGAATTTGAGCCGGGTGCAGAGATTACTGTGTCAGGGCGACTCGTGGGAACAATCACTGACCAGACAGTGCTGTGGACTCAAACCGCAGGGAAACCACTCGAAGGGATTGATTGGACTCAGCCAGAATTTACATTTGTTGTTGAAGAAGTCGACGGCATTGAATCATACGAATTTAAAATCGAAGCACTGGACATTGACGGTAACGTTGTTGAAGACGCCGACGGAATGCCCTTGTCTGATGACGTGAAAATTACAGTGTTCGATCCTGATGAAGTCATCACGCTTGAAGCTGAAGATGCTCGGTTTACCGATGGGCTGGAAGTTGCAACATCAGGTCATGAAATGTTCATCGCCAATGCAAGTGGCGATGCTCACCTCACAGATATGTTGCCGGGCACTGAAGTTGTATTTGATGTTGAAATGGATGCTGACTCAGCAGGCCTTTATTCACTCTACTTAAACTACGCGATTGGCTCAGGTTATGGTGGCAAGCAAGGTACTGTCACTGTGAACGGAGTGGAGTACGCCTTAGACCTTCAAGAAACAGGAAAGTGGGAAGAGCTTCGCGTTGGTACGGTTAAATTTGAAGAAGGCACCACTGAAGTTATTGTTTGCTGTGGTTGGAACTACTATCGCGTGGATGCAATTAAGTTAGTGCCATCATCGGGCGATGCGCCACTATTGCCTGTACCTGCAACGTTAGTGAATGAAAATGCAACCGATGAAGCCGTGGCTCTGATGGAATTCTTAGCCAGCGAGTATGGTGCCAAAACTATTACCGGCCAGACCGAATTCATGAATTACGGTGAAGTGTCGCAAACCGGTTTGCGCGAATACAACAAAGTAGTTGCCGCAACCGGTGGTGCAGCACCTGCCATTGTTGCCTTTGATTATATGGACTTTTCCACATCGCGCTCAGACAACGGCAAAACACCGGGCACATTGACAGAAGATATGCTCGCAGAGCAAGCCGCTAAGAATGTTGTTCTGTCTGCATTATGGCATTGGGCAGCACCTTCAGGGCACCCCGATGGAGAAATTGGTAGCTTCTACACAGATGGCACCACATTCGATTTGGCCGCAGCAATGGCCGACACCAGTAGTGCTGAATATGCAGACCTTATTGCTGATATGGACGTTGTTGCAGCAGAGTTGAAAAAACTACAAGACGCTGGCATTCCAGTCATTTGGCGACCTATCCATGAAGCTGAAGGCGGTTGGTTCTGGTGGGGGGCAGCAGGTGCAGATGCATTCAAAGAATTGTGGATGCTGATGTATGACCGCTTCACAACGACTCATGGGCTAAACAACCTCATTTGGGCATTCACGAATACAGAAGGCTTGGGCGAAGAGTGGTATCCCGGAGATGAATTTGTCGATATCGTCGGGTACGACGGCTACGATGGTGTGAACGACCAAAACGCATTTATTTCTCAGTTCTCAACCTTAAAAGATCGCCATAACGGTAAGAAGTTACTTGCACTGACCGAAACCGGAACCATTCCAGATGTTGAGAAAATGCATGAGTTAGGTGCATTCTGGAATTTCTTCATCACGTGGAATACGGATGAGTGGAATACGCCTCCAACATACGGTCCAGGTGCAACCGACCCTGCGGTAATTGCTGCCAATTACGGCTACAAAGAACTGGTTAATAATGATGACTTACCTGGCGGCGTTGCCAAAGCAGGTGCCGGAACGCTTAACAATTTCGATCGAACTGAAGACTTCGAGGTTCAAGTTAATTGGGGCGCTACAACAGGTTTAACTTATAGTTCTGAGTGGTCTAAATATGGTGATAAATCATTGAGCGTCACTAAAGATATCTCAGCAATAGACACTCCTGAAAATGTCGTCATTCAGACCTACCCAGGAATCGCGATTACCGATCAAACCACACTCACAGTGACAGCTTATGCCATGAATGCTGGGGCAACGGTTAACGCGCACTTGTTTGTCAAAGGTATTGTTGACGGTGACCCGGTAGAACAATGGCCCGCAGCGGTTGACTTAAGCGGTGCACCGGTTGAGCTTACTCTGGATATTACAGGCTATGAAGAAGTCTCTGGCTATGGTGTTCGTTTCCAAGGACTTGATGGAACAACAACCGAAGCAACTTTCTTTATCGATAGTGTGATGCTTGGCAACGCTGAAGGCATGTCTGTTTTGCAAGACTTCGAAAACACAGGTGACGTTGAAGGCCAAGTTAACTGGGGGCCGGCACCAGGTTTAGCCACATCCAAAGAGTGGTCTACATCGGGTCAGCAATCCATTGCCATGTTCCGTGATTTAACTGAAGTCACAGAGCCGACAGATGTGATTATTCAAGTCTACCCAGAAGGTGGTATTGATGTCAGTGAGTACGACTCTATTGCCGTAGATGCAACGGCGCTCAATGCCGGTAGTGCACAGGTGATGCTGTTTATTAAAGATGCGGGTGACAACTGGGTCGATAGCGGTGCTGTGGATGCAGATGATGTGACATTAACGGTTGATTTGACGAGTATCGACACTTTAAACGGCTATGGAATTCGCTTCATAGGTTTTGATGCAACATCAACAGATGCCAAATTCTTCGCTGACCAAGTGCGCTTTAGCAACGCTGAAGGCGACATGATTCATGCAGACTTCGAACAAGTTGATATGTGGGAAGCCCAACTCAATTGGTCTCCAACAACAGGTATCACGCCGTCAGAAGATTGGGGGGTTGATAACACAAGTTCGATGAGCATTATGAAGGACCTAACGGCCTCAGATACGCCCGAAAATGTTGTGATGCAAACGTATCCGGCGCTTCAGCTTGAGGATGATGTAACCACCCTCAAACTCACAGCGTATGCCGCAGATGCTGGAGCTGATGTCAATGTTCATCTGTTTGTGAAAGGGATCAAAGATGATGCGCCAGTTGAGCAATGGCCTGCAGCGGTCAATGTAAACGGTGCGCCAGTGGAGTTGATGTTAGATGTCACTGGTTATTCAGAAATCTCTGGATACGGCGTTCGATTCCAAGGGCTGGATGCAACATCAACCGCAGCTAAATTCTACGTCGACCACGTCGTATTAGAAGCCGCTGCCGCTGAATAACAAACACGAACTACTCATAAAATAAGGAATTATTTCGTCGAGGGGCACATGCACTGAGTGCCCCACTTATTGGGAACTCTCGACGGAAATAAACGAGGCTTTAAAGATGGCTCAATTAGATAAAAAGTTTAAATTCAGTCTGCTCACAGCAAGCGTTGTAGCTGTACTGTCGGCTCATTCAAGCATGGCTTTGGCGCAAGACGCGCAAGCACCAGCTGCGTTGGAGGAAGAGCCAGAAGTAATTCAGGTTCGCGGTATTCGCGGTTCAATGCAAAAATCGCTACTCGACAAGCGAGCAGCGGATCAAGTGGTCGATGCGATTACGGCTACAGATATCGGAAAACTGCCGGATACCACCATTGCAGATTCATTGCAGCGTATTACGGGTGTTTCAATCAATCGTTCAGGTGGAGAGGGATCATCTGTCAGCGTTCGCGGTTTACAGCAAGTTGCAACCACGTTAAACGGCGAGCAAATGCTTTCCGCGGGTTCGATTACCACCATTCAACCAAACTTTGACGACATCCCATCGACTATGGTCAATGGCTTAGAAGTGATTAAGTCAGCACAAGCAAAAACGCTCAATGGCGGGTTAGCGGGTGTGATTAACCTTAAAACAGTACGTCCGTTAGATTTGGACGAAGGCTGGACTGTGGTGGGTAAGGCACAAGCATCTGATGGTTCTATGGGCGACGACACAGATACCAAACTTGCTTTGTTTACAGGGCTTAACCTTAATAGTGACACTGCTTTTTCGGTGAACTTATCACATGACAAGACGAACCTTGCAGACTACATCGTTGGTTCAACGGGCCAAGATTGGGGCTTTAATGCAAGTGAAACCACCTCATTCGTACAAGACAATGTGGATGCCAACAAAAATGGCTCACTGGATGACGTTTATTATGCTTTCCAAGGGCATCAAGCAAGTAATAACTACATCGAACGTGAACGTACAGGAATCAATGGTTCGTTCCAACACAACTTTAATGACAATTTCAGCTTCACATCTGACGTGTTCTACACCGAAATGGAGGAGTATCAATACCTTTCGGGGATTAATATTTCTCAAGATTGGTCGGGTGTTACAGGGTGGTTTACGCCAGATGAAGGCGGCTCGACGGCACACGAAAATGGCGTGATTAACGACGATGGTGTTTACGAAGTTATTCCGGGTGCATATAACACCATGCAAAGTGGTGAGTTCCAGTCTCGTCGGACCATGGCGCATTCAGAAACTCATTATTCAGAGAAGGAAGCTCTGAATACCAATGTTCAGTTGGATTACGACAACGGTACCAACTTCACTGCGAGCGTTCGTTGGGTGCACGGTGAAGCCCGTGAAGACTGGCAGAAAAGTACAGTTGATGCGTACTTTAACTCAGGTGAGCAAGGCAGCCGCTACTATTTAGGTGAAGGCGGAGAGCGTTTAAGTCCAGTGAATCCTTGGGGTTATCAAGGTCAGTGGGCAACTGATGAAAATGGCGCTGAGATTGTTGATTCTCACTACCAAATTCCAGTTCACCTCGCTTATCAAAACAGCAACGTCGCATGGACAATGCCGATGATGTCTGTCACTGAAGCAGACGGTAGCGTGACCCAAGAGCGTTTAGGAAGCAATGTGGACCGTTACAGTTTGACCTCGACCAACTTAGAAGGTTACTACAGTGACGCAACGCTCGATGCATTCCGCGTAGACGGCTCTTATGAGTTTGATATGGACCATCTCCGCTCTATCGATATGGGCGCGCGCTATGGCGAACGTGAAATCTCTCGAGAAGGTTGGTACGGCGTATTGCCTCGCACCAATGAATATGGTGATGCATTCTTAGCACGCTGGAAAGATTCAGAAGTTGGCGCGCCTTTGACCGGTGAATCCTATATTGACCCGATTGCATTTACTGACGAGCTACTCGCTGGAAAAATTACCCAATTGAATGACTTCGAAGGCACAAGCGGCATTGGCAGTATTTATGTTGTTGACCCAGAGAAGATGAAAGATCCAACCAAGTTTCATGAAGAGGTTTATGGCGAGCAAAATGTGGAAATGCTCACCAGCGACAATACCTATGAGATGACCGAAGAAACAACATCGGCATACGTTCAAGTTAACTTGGACGGTGAAATCTTCGATTTAGGTTACTCAGGTAACATGGGTGTTCGTTACGTTAAAACCGAGTTTGATATCGATCAGCGCGAGAGTACTTCAGGCACGACGTATGATGTAAATGGTCAAACTTACATTGTTGGTGGCGGGCCAGGCTCACCTAACCCAATTGGCGACATTGTGAATACAACACGTGATTATGATGATTACTTGCCAGCTATTAACTTTGCATTAGAGCTTACAGATGACATGAAGGTTCGTGCTGCGTTTAATAAAACGGTTACCACGCACGATGCAGGCAATTTGGCGGGTGGCGTTACCATCAATCGAAACAAAGCGTGTCAGCCATACTTGAATGGCAATGAGGTGGTGTTCTGTGCCACCGATGCAAATTATGGGGGTAATCCCAATTTAGACCCATACCGTTCAACCAACTATGACTTGTCGTGGGAGTGGTACTTCGACTCTTCGGGCATCGTAAGTTTGGGCTTGTTCTACATGGATGTGGGGTCATTCATTCGCCAAGAGCAAGTGATGCTGCCTGTGCCTGATAGTGATGGCGTGGTTCGTGGTTTCGATATCGATAGCGGAACATTCATTGGCTTAACGCCAACACAAACGAAAGTGAATGGTGAAGGTGGATCAATCAAAGGTGTTGAACTGGGTTACCAGCAAGCGTTTGATTCTCTGCCCGGTATTTGGGGTGGTTTTGGTGTCACTGCAAACTACACTTATGCACCAAGTGATAGTGACCAAGTTGACTACTATGGCAAAGAACTGCCAATGGCAGACAACTCAGAGCACACTTCTAATCTAGCGTTGTGGTATGAGCAAGATGGATGGCAAGCACGTATTGCGCATAACTATCGTAGTAAGAAGTTTATCTCGGTTCGAACTTCTGGTGCTTACCAATTTGCACGTTGGGAAAAACCAACGAACTACATTGATGCATCTGTGAGCTATGACGTGAACGAACACTTTACCGTTATGTTCCAAGGCACGAACTTAACTGAAGAAGTGAAAGAGGAATATTTACAGTGGGAAGATCTAGTCGACAAACGTTACTTAAACGAACGTAAGCTGTCACTGGGTGTTCAGTACCGCATGTAGGACAAGCATGAATTTGCTTGTTGGGCTCCCTCGGGAGCCCTTTTTTATGGTTGTAATGTACGGTGATTGAGCGAACTATTGATGGCGACTACTTGATAGAACTGACGTTAGGATTTAGTTTTGCAATCGCAGTGCTTTGGCGAATGATGAGGCGGTGAGGCATCACATATTCATGGCCGTCAGTATCACTTTGCCGCAACATTCGGATGATCATTTCGGCAGAGCGCTCGCCAATTTGCTCAGCCGGCTGCGCCACAGAGGTCAAAGGGGGACGGCAATAACTCGATACATCCATATCATCAAAGCCAGTGACGGATATATCCTCAGGCACCTTGAGCCCTCGATCTGAAATACCTTTGATTGCGGCAATTGCCATTTCGTCATTCATACAGAAAATGGCGGTGGGAGGTTCACTCATGGCCAAAAATTGGTCCACAGCGCTCAAGCCCGATGCATAATTAAAGTCACCTTCAACGATGAGGTCGGGGGTGTATGGAATATCAGCATCTGCCAATGCTGAGCGGTAGCCTTTGAGACGATCAATAGCGTGAGGGTTGTCAGTTAAGCCACTGATCACGCCAATGCGCTGGTGACCGAGCGATAATAGGTATTTCACGACTTCAGCGCTGGCACCTACGTTGTCGATACGAACGCTGGGGTAAGGGGTATTTTCGCTGCTGGTTGCACTGACTGCACAAATACCTTCTTGAGGAAGTGCTGAATCGGACGTATGCGGACGTAAGTTGATAATGCCGTCAGCCAAACGGGTTTCAACCATTTGAATGAAGCTTTTCTCACGCGAGCTGGAATCTTTAGTGTCACCTAAAAGCACACTGTAGCCCGATTGCTGAGCCACGTTTTCGATACCACTAATCACTTTGGCAAAGAATACATTGGCAATATCAGGAACCAACACAACAATGGTTTTAGACTCATTGCTACGAAACTTCTGAGCCAGCATATTGGGTTTGTAGTTGAGCTTCGCAATAGCGGCTTCGACTTTGGCCAAGTTCTTTGCTGATACTCGCTCTGGAGTGCTTAAAGCTTTTGAAATAGTACCTGTACTCAAACCGGCTTCCTTTGCCACATCCCGAATTGTTGCCACGCCTACCTTCCTGTCAAACCGTTCAACTGGGCACTTAAATGAAACGGTTCATTTGTCGTGCCATTATGCGTTTAGATTACCATTGAGCGGGACGGCCTTAAACCTCCAAATAAGCTGAAAGTGAGATTGCGCGCATGCAAATCAAAAATAGCCTAATGATCACTCAATACGTCATTGTAAGTGATGCTTATAAAGAGGCCATATATTTGTTAAGCAGTACTTTAATGGAAGGAAAAGCAATTTGAGAGTGAGGTATTTCTGAGCTTGAAAACCAAGCAGCTTGGGTAATTTCAGACGTTTGTAAAGTGAGGTCAGAGCGTTGCTCCAACGTCACAACAAATAAAGTGTCGAGCGTGTTGTACAGCACGTCTTTGTAAAGGTATTGATTGGGGGCAGAAGCACAATAACGCCAATCATTGATGAGTATACCCAACTCTTCGCGGACTTCTCGCGCAATGGCTTGCTCTAAGGATTCATTTGGGTCAACAAAACCACCAGGCAAATCCCATTTACCTAAGCCTGGATTCTTTGCGCGCCGGGTCATTAATATGTCGCCATCATGCTGAATAATTCCGGCAACCGCGGCAGCCGTATTGTGAAAATATTCGAACGAACAGGCACCACACACAAATTGTATGCTGTGGGTATTTACAAATTTCGGCGATGCGCATTTAGGGCAGTGCATAAATTAGGTCACTGTTTGTGTGGCTGTGATATTGCGACTCTAAACGGCTACATCCAGAGTCGCAAGTACTAAGTCAGTTGGGCAGTGGCAGGTCTGTAGGGCCTCGTTTGCTATGCTCTTTGACTAAGTAGATTCGGCGCAAAGCATTCAATTGTGCCCAAGGTTTGAAGCTATTATTCTGCACGACTTCGAGCTTGATCTGTTGCATGCCTGGGGCTAAATGGAGGCGTCCGAGCGATTGCATTTCTGCGCTAGAAAGCTGTTGCGTGATGACTTGTGATTGTTCACCAACGGTTGACAACTTCACCACCATGCCAGCACTCGATGTCGCTGAGCGCTGCTTTAAATAGAGCCTGTAAGTTCCGGCATCATGCACCTGTATATCATATTGTGCACCATCGCCTGCAGCCTTCATCTCACTCAAAAGGTGCGCTTTGCTCTGCGTATTCCCCCATGTTGCAGAAGGCCCAAATGCATTGATTACAGACACGTCAGCCCCGTCCATTGCAATCTGATAAACCGGTGGCTTAAAGCTGTTCGGTGCATCCAAAATCGCTTGGTAGCCCTTGAGTAACAATGATTTCATCTGAGCAGATGTTTCAGGTGAATCATTCCAGATGTTTGAACCTTCTTTGGGGTCACCTTTCATATCAACCAATAGGTAATTGTCGATGCTTTGCGGGTAACCGGCTCGATCATTGGATGCGTGTTGAAGTAATTTATAGTGCTCTGTGCGAATGGCGACCCACTGCTGCTCTGGGTGCATTTCGGCTTTCGCAGCTACATCAATGGGCGTCCATTGGTTGAACAAAGGTTTGTTTGAGATGACATCGTGGCTGGCAATCATCACCGGGTGCTGGCGCGTCAATGGTTTTGCGTGGGCTACATCGCGTAAACTCGCGGCAAAATTAACACCATCTAATGGTAGGTTTGGCGCATCCCTCGCGGTATTAGTGAGTGCAAGAAGGGTAGGGACTAGATCTGATATATCAGTGAGGTGAGTGACGGTGCCCGGTTTAAAGGTGCCTTGCCAGCGCATGAAAAGCGGTGACTTAATGCCGTTTTGCCAGCTTTGCCCCTTGTTGCCACTGTATTGGTTTGGGTTTCGCTGGGCCCACTCATCTTGAGTCATTGCTCCTAAGTTGCTCGAATCCCACCATGGACCATTGTCAGATAAAAATATCACTAGAGTATCATCGGCAATACCTCGTTTTTCGAGGTGTGCCATCAAACGTCCAACTTGTGCATCCATTTCAGTGATCATGCCGTAGAGCTGTGCGATAGGTTCGCGTAATCCAGCTTCTCGATAGGGTTCAACGTATTGCTCTGGTGACAGCCAAGGTTCGTGAGGCGCAAGAAAACTCAAATAGGCAAAGAACGGTTGCTCTTTGTTGCGGTCAATAAAGTCGATGGCGTAATCGGTGATCACCTCGGAAGCCCATGCTTTATGGCGAACATCTTGGCCATTGTGGAGCCCGTAACTATTTTCATGAACGTAGAGCTCGGCATAATAGGCATCGTCAAAGCCTCGATCCCAAGGGTAGTATCCGGCTGTTTTACCCACATGCCATTTTCCCCATGTGCCCGTTGCATAGCCATTATCTTTCAGTGACTCTGAAATTAGCAGTTCATCTAGTTTCATGAAGTCTCGACCGCCGTGAACGCCGGAGACTCCAGTTTTGTAAAAGTGCCGTCCAGTGAGCATTGAAGCACGCGATGTTGCGCACACGGGGGTAACTTGGAAGTCCGAGAATTGCACCGACTGCTGAGCAAGCTGGTCGAGATGGGGCGTTTGCGTGACGGGATTGCCATGAATCGCTAAATCGTCGAAGCCTAAATCATCCGCAGTAATCAGTACGATGTTCGGCTGCAGAGCTAAAGCTGGGCCTGCGCAACAGCAGGCCATTAACATGAGTGATGCAATCTTTTTCATCAGATAACCTTAGCGCTGTTGCATGTCGATATTAAATTTGTGGATCAACTCTAAGGTGCTGGTATCCGATGAAAACACTGAATTTAAGCCTTGCGGTTCTTGTGGTGGATCGCCTGAAAAATCGTCACCTGGCATCCACTTTCCATTGGGCGCGGCTACAGCTTTGGCCTCGCCACCAAATCCCCAGATATTTACACCCGCAAACGTACGATCGTCGGTGCTGAGCAATTCACTGAATACGCCTTGGTAAAACAAGTTTCTGTAGGTGACATCTGAATCACGAGATAGACTTTCTTGGTTGCGCGGAAAACCAAATTCCGACAATACCACGGGGCGTTTTTGCTGCTTGGCTACGATCAAGTGCCGAGCAATGTAATCCTTCGCATTATTAATGGCTAGCTGAGTGGACTCGACTTCATTGTTGGGGTCATACCAAGACCAGTTTTTAGGCCATACATGAATTGTTAGATAGTCAATATTTGGATTGGCATGTACGCGTTCGAAAACTTCTATATCTCCATACGTGCCAGCTGCATCGGGATTTTCTTTATAGGTACCCGCTTCACCTTCTGCGCCTGTCGAGATTAAGTGATTGGGGTCTAAGCTTTGAATGAGATCCACTGAACGGTTGAGCCATGCGCTAAATACGGCTTCGTGGTGAGGGTTTCGAACTCTTGGTTCGTTGGCCAATTGCCATGACATAATTGCTGGGTCGTCGGTATATGGAATGCCTGTGACGGAATTTGTCCGGCCGATGATAAAACGAGTATGCCGCTCAAATGCAGCCATGCAAGGCTCACACTCAGGGAATTGTTCTGTGTAATTTTGGAATTTTTCCCAGTCGTAAGGCGGAAGGAATGGGCTTGGAATCGGCCCGTAACCGTTCCATTCTAAGTACTGAGCAAAGCCCCCAGACCAGATCCAATTGTTGGTTAAATAGAGCACGGCCACCATGTCGCGCTTTGCCATTTCGGCTAACAAAAAATCCAGTCCATACAATAGTTTTTCGTTATAAATACCTTGTTCGTATTGTAATGCGGGGGTCACCATGGAGTCGATTTTACCTCCGTCGGCCCCCACCAAAACGCGTAAATTAGTAATGCCATATTGCTGCATGACATCGAGCTCTCGTATGAGTCGTTGCTGGCCCTGTTTAGACGCGCCAAGAAGTGGCCCATACCAATAGTTAAATCCAACAAATTGATAAGGTTGGCCATGCCGAGAGAATTCGCCATTTTTAACACTCACAAATTTCTCTTCTGGTGGCTCTGATGCGTTGTTCTGGCAAGCCGTTAATATCAAAGCGCTGAACGTTAAGAGTGCAACTATCCACTTAAATTTTTTCATGATTATGCTCTTCTAGACAAAGCCAAACCGCTTTTTGACAAATATTCACAAGACTCAGCAAGCGCCACAATTAAATGGTAAAGCGTACTTGCCGGCGCATGGGTTGAAATCACGTCATTGTCACTGCCGAGTTGATCAATATACGAACCGCTCGGCGCAGGGCTAATGTAGTAATGAAATAATCGGTCAATGGCTTTGGCCGCTTCTGCTTCGTAAATGTTAGGTTGCCATTGGGCTAATACTAAGCTGGCCTTGATTAACTCCGTCATTGGCCACATTCGTTTGGTGCTGCCAATGGGGGTGCCGTCAGGCGTTGTCGCATCGTAAATCACACTCGAATTAGGATCGGTGCCTATTTGCAAGGCGCGCTGGTAAAGCGTTTGGCAAAAGTGTTTGACCTTGGTGCCTGTGAGTTTGCTGTACCAGTCGAGCAGCCAAACCCATTCAAGCATATGGCCCGGTTCAATAATGGTTTGACCATCAACAGTCATCGGTGTCCAGTTGTCATCAAAGAATTCCAATAGGACTTGATGTTGATGATCGTAAAATACGCCTTCAAATAGCGAAAATATCTGCCCTGCTTTGGCAAGCCATTTACCGTTATTGCTGGCTTCATAGAGCGTCATGAAGGCTTCAAATAGATGCATGTGAGGGTTTTGACGACGATAGGGAGCATCGTAATCGCCTTCGTACCAGCCGCCATTTGGCGCAGAAAAATAGTTTTCAATATGGTTTAACAGCTGATCAGCATGCTCCAAGTCGAGGGGTTGTTTAAATTCTCGATAGCGCGTGCCTGCTGCAAGCAGATGGAAAGCAAGATCGTAGAGATCTTGCTTTCCATCGGTGACTTGATCCGAATGATCGAGTAAATGCACATAGGTTTGCGTGTGCTCAGGATGACAGCCGTGAATTCGGGTAAAACGCCAAATATCGTTAATGAGCTTACGGTTTCCTGAGCTCCAACCGAAACTCTCGGCGGTGGTGAAGCTAAACATTTGTCGCGCCTGAACTCGCACTCGTTTAGTACTCGCGGTATCAACGTGTCCGTTATTATCAAGCCGTTCATAAACTGCGCCTGTTTGTGGGTCGATACCGGCGGTGGTCCAAAGCGGAAGCGCTTCAGTGGACATCCATCGTTGAAAGCGAGTGACCTGGTATTCGAGATTTGTTGTTGAGTCAGTCATGCTGAGTAAATCACCTATGTGAAATTCACAAAATACGATTAGTGTGTTTATATACAGTCTGGTAACCGTTTACATTTTTAAATTGTAAACGGTTACTGCTGTGATCTTCAACTATCATGTGAAAGAGTCGTGTTAGAGATCACGCCAGGCTTGTTTTATGTCTGGCGTTGGTTGTGATTATTTAACGGGGGTTGAGCTGGCGCGAACCACAAATTCGAAGGGTAACACGTAGTCGGTTTGTCGAACCTCTTTGCCTTCAATGAGCTTCAGCAGCATATTTGCCGCAGCCTTTCCAATTTGCTCTGCGGGCTGAGCGATAGTTGTCAGAGCTGGCTCGGTATAGCGCGATACTTCAATGTCATCAAAGCCAATGATCGAGACATCATTGGGTACATCAATCTTGTTCGCTCGAAAAGCTTTGATGGCTCCAATTGCCATTTCATCGTTCATCGATAATATTGCAGTAGGACGTTCATCTGCGGGCATGCGAATAAAATGTCGCGCCGCATTTAAACCAGACCACATGGTGAATTCGCCTTCTGCAATCATCATGTCGTTGTATTCAATCCCGGCTTCAGAAATGGCATCTCGGTAGCCCTTGAGGCGGTCAATCGTATGCGGGTTGTCAGCCAACCCAGTGATGACTCCAATGCGCTTGTGTCCGAGTGAGATAAGGTACTCTGTGGCTGTTTTGGATGCCTCTGCATTGTCAATGCGAACGCAGGGGTAGGGCGTGTTTTCACAACCACATGCGCTGACAGCAACGATGTTGTCGCGGGGCAAAATGGAGTTTCCTTCCCAGTGCGGACGCAGCTGAATCACACCGTCAGCTTGTGACGTTTCAACTAGCTTAAGATACTCTTCCTCACGTTGGAGCACGTCTCGGGTGTCACCTAGAAGTACTCCATAACCGTGTTGTTGCGCTACATCTTCAATTCCTCGTACAACAGTCGCGAAGAAGGTGTTGGCCATATTGGGCACTAGTACAACGATATTGAATGCGCGATGACGTCTAAAATTTCGAGCCAACATATTGGGTTTGTATTGAACCTGCTCAATAGCGTCATGGACTTTTTTTAAGCTAGCCTTTGAAACCGTTTCCGGAGCGCTAAGTGCCCGAGATACTGTTGCGATAGATACGCCTGCAACTTTTGCTACATCGCGGATGTTTGACATCAAAGACCTTCCCAAATGATTTATATGACAGCTCTAAATATGAGCTAACTGGACGTCAATGTAACATATTACACTCGTCTCACAAATTTGGAAATTACAGGATATAAAACGCTGGAAAACGAAAATGTAACCGGTTAAGGTTGTTTTATTGAAATGGTTACATTACTTTGTTTTTTTGGGTTAAGTTATTGTTAAATAAGTTTTTGATTGTTTTTTGGTCGTTCTCTTTTGTTTGGTAATGGCTTGTGGGGAGCAGATTTAAAATCATGTGTGTTTCATGTTTTTGTGATGCTTGTCTCAATTTTATAAGTGTTCATATTGATAGAAAATGGTTTGAACGAGTAACAGGGTTTCTTCCGCCATGCCGCAATGATGATTGCAGTGTTGGCATTGGACTTAAGCAACGCTCGGGTGTCGTTTAAGCGGTAATTAACAGTTCGAGTAAAGATGAGTGACTATGACTACGGGATCAGAACAGCTTCGATTTAAAGAGAAGGTCGGTTACGGGCTTGGAGACTTCGCATCTTCTATGTTTTGGAAGATGTTTTCAGTATACCTGTTGATCTTCTACACTGATGTATTTGGTATATCAGCCGCCGCAGTAGGCACAATGTTCTTGCTGACTCGCATCTGGGATACAGCGAATGATCCTGTCATGGGTGTCATTGCCGATCGTACCCAAAGTAAATATGGCAAGTTTCGTCCGTTTTTATTGTGGGGTGCCATTCCATTCGCAGTGGCTGGGGTTCTTACATTTACCACGCCAGATTTCACCGCCGATGGGAAGTTGGTATATGCCTATATTACATACACACTCATGATGATGGCTTATACCGCGGTTAATGTGCCCTATGCTTCACTATTAGGTGTAATGTCGAGCAAGAGCTCAGACCGCACCTCATTGGCATCCTATCGCATGGTCTTTGCCTTTGCTGGCAGTATATTCGCGTTTGTTTTGGTGGATCCACTCACGCAATTCTTTACGGGTATCAGCGGTGAAGACAATCCGCAATTGGGCTGGATGCTCACAATGGTGGTATATGGTTGCATCGCCTCACTGTTGTTCTATACCACCTTTAGTTGGACGAAAGAGCGCGTTTCTCCACCAAAAACTCAAACCACTTCATTGCGCTCCGATTTGAAAAACCTGATGGGTAACAAGCCTTGGTTTATTCTATTGGGAGCAGCGTTGGCAACGTTAATTTTCAACAG
Source organism: Echinimonas agarilytica (assembly GCF_023703465.1). Taxonomy (NCBI): domain Bacteria; kingdom Pseudomonadati; phylum Pseudomonadota; class Gammaproteobacteria; order Alteromonadales; family Echinimonadaceae; genus Echinimonas; species Echinimonas agarilytica. The sequence continues at coordinate 790,368 of NZ_JAMQGP010000001.1, forward strand.
TATGCGCGATGGAGCGGCAGTTTTTTACTTCAAATATTTTGTGCAAGCACCAGATATTTCGTTGTTTGGTTTGTCGGTTGGTTTGATTACCGCTTACTTAGTGGTTGGTCAGGCAGCCAATATTATTGGGGTTTTATTGGCGCAGCCTATTTCAGAACGGATTGGTAAGCGCAATACCTTTATGTACGCCATGTTTCTTGCGGCGGTATTGAGTTGCTTGTTCTTTTTCCTCGATGCTTCCGAAGTCATGCTCATTTTATTGTTGCAGATTGGTGTAAGTGCATGTGCTGGAATTGTGTTTCCGTTGTTATGGTCAATGTATGCAGATATCGCGGACTATTCTGAATATCAAACTGGGCGCCGTTCAACTGGACTCATATTTTCGTCATCGTCATTTTCCCAAAAAATGGGATGGACCCTCGGTGGTGCCTTAACTGGCTGGACACTGGCGTACTTTGGTTATGAAGCCAATGCCGAACAAACTGAACTAGCCAAAGAAGGCCTGCGTTATATGGTCAGTTTCCTGCCAGCAGTAGGCGCGGGGTTATCGGCAATATTCATGATTTTTTATAAATTGTCCGACGGCTACATGGAAAAAGTCGATCGCGAATTAACATCGCGTCGCGCGCAAGAAAACAAAAACGGCTAAAGTCGAGATATACATTTAAGTATTTTAAAATTTAAAATGTAAACGGTTACTATGTGGCCATATCACGTAAAGAGAAACAGTAATGAGTGATTATAAAAAGTTAGTTAAAGAGCTGTTCGCTCAGCAAGAAAATCTTTTAACCGCTAAGAATTCGCCTCAAGCAGAAGGCAATGGAATCTTTCAACGTTGGCAGGCTCCTATTATTACGCCAGCTCATGTTCCAGTGAATTGGCGGTATGACCTGAACGAAGCGACGAATCCATTTTTGATGGAGCGCCAGGGCATTAATGCCACTCTCAACTCTGGTGCAATTTATAAAGACGGTAAGTATCTGCTTGTTGTGCGTGTGGAAGGTAATGATCGTAAGTCTTTCTTTGCGGTTGCTGAAAGCGACACTGGCGTTGATAACTTCAAATTTTGGTCACATCCAGTGATCATGCCAGAAACTGACCGCCCAGATACGAACGTCTATGACATGCGTCTTACAGAGCATGAAGACGGCTATATTTACGGATTATTCTGTACCGAGCGCAAAGACGAAGAGCACCCCAATGACTTGTCAGCTGCGGAAGCGCAATGCGGTATTGCAAGAACGAAAGATTTGGTGACTTGGGAAAGGCTTGCAGATCTTGTGACGTATTCAGGCCAACAACGCAACGTGGTTCTACATCCAGAGTTTGTCGATGGAAAATATGCGTTTTACACGCGTCCACAAGATGGCTTCATTAGTGTCGGTAGTGGCGGCGGTATTGGTTGGGGCTTGTCTGAGTCGATGGAAAATGCCGAGATCAAGAGCGAAGTGATTGTCGATGGTAAGGTCTATCACACCATTAAAGAAATTAAGAATGGGCAAGGCCCAGCTCCGATCAAAACAGAGCAAGGTTGGTTGCATTTGGCGCATGGTGTTCGTAATACCGCGGCAGGTTTACGTTACGTTCTATATACATTTATGACGGACCTTCACCAACCTTGGCGCATCACCCAGCAGCCTGGCGGCCACTTTATTGCCCCCGAAGGTGCTGAGCGAGTGGGTGACGTATCGAACGTCGTATTCAGTAACGGTTGGACTGTGACTGAAGATGGCAAAGTTAATATTTACTACGCTTCATCTGATACTCGCATGCATGTTGCTACTTCTACCGTTGAACAACTGGTTGATTACTGCATGAATACACCTAAGGATGGTTTACGTTCGGCTGCGTCAGTCATTGAACGCAATAAGCTTATCGATGCGAACTTGGCCTTACTGAACGGACAATAAATATGAGTTTTGATTCTTCTTTGAAGCCACTTCTAAAGTGGCGTGACGAATGCCAACAAGAAGCAAGGAATATTGCGGATTGGTGGGCGGAGAATACGATCGACCATGAGGGGGGTGGCTTTTTAGGTGAATTAAATCGTAAAAATAAACCGGTTCATATGGCATCGAAGAGCATTATTCAAAATACCCGTATTTTGTGGTTCTTCAGTGAATATGCTCATTTTACTCAGTCTGAGCGCGATCTTGCTGTGGCGACTCGCGCTTACGACTACTTAATGGCTCATTTTGACGATCCAGAGTACGGAGGCGTGATCTGGATGGTGAATTACCAAGGTAAAACCACTGATACAAAAAAGCAGACGTATGCCATTGGTTTCGCCATATATGCCTTATCTGCTTATTACAAACTCACAGGAAGTGAAACGGCGATTGCAACCGCGAAAGGCTACTTTGAGTTACTTGAATTGCATGCCAGAGATCGCCAAAACAATGGTTATGTCGAAGCGTTAAGCCAAACTTGGCAGCCGCTAGACGATGTACGTTTGAGCTTGAAAGACGAAAACTATCCGAAAACAATGAATACCCATCTTCATATTTTGGAGGCGTATACAGCTTTGCATGCTGTTGCACCAGACTCAAAAACAGAAGAAGCATTGGGCAATCTGATCGAAGTGTTCGAACATCAAATAATTGATGCAGAATCGAATCATTTGAAATTGTTCCTAGATATGGATTGGAAAGATCATTCCACCTTCTGGTCATACGGCCATGACATTGAATGCAGCTGGCTATTGTATGAAGCACTTGAAGCGTTGGACAACGAGAAACTGATTAATCGATTGACGCCCACCGTGATAAACATGGCTCAGATCACCTTAGAACAGGGGATTGGAGAGCATGGCCAAGTGTTGGATCAAATCGACTTAGACTCCCAAACTAAACACCCAGAGAGTCATTGGTGGGTGCAAGCAGAGGCCTTAGTAGGCTTTCTCAATGCGTATTATTTGACGGAGCAAAAAAGATTTTTAGAGGTGAATACACCGATATGGGATTTCATTTGTAAATACCATATGGATAAAGAATTTGGCGAGTGGCATTGGCTATCGACGCTTGATCAGCCCAATCATCCCACCATTTACAAAGCTGGTGGTTGGAAAGCGCCGTACCATAACGGCCGAGCCATGCTCGAGATCTGCAAGTTAGTAGACAAAATTAAGTTATTTGAAGTGCCTAAGGAGTCTGCATGAAAATCGTAGCGTCATTTAAACTAAGTGCCGTCTTAGGAGCGCTATTGATGGCTCCGATGGCACATGCTTTTGATTCATTTATCACACGAGACGGGCACCGCCTTATTGAGAATGGCGAGGAGTTCCGCTTTGCTGGGATTCATGCTCCTGAATTACATCGCATCGAGGATGACGCTAAAGGCGTGTGTTCAGCTGATCCTCGTGGTTGGGGACAATATTTCAAATGGCCCACCGCCGACGAGCAAGATAACTGGATTCAATCATTAGTGTTAACGGGCCATAAAGCCATGCGCGTCTACGTACTATCGGTGGCGACTCCGTATGACGAAGCCTGCGATCGAGAAACTCATATTCTTGCGCCTGAGAGCCGCGATGGAATGCCAAGGTTGAATGAGACAGCCATGGTTCACTATGACCGTATGATTGCTTTGTCTGAGAAGCATGGCCTGCGTCTAATTTTACCTTTCATCGACCATTGGATGTGGTGGGGTGGCCGCGAGCAACTTGCTGCTTTTTATGGCGAAAATGAAGATGATTTTTATGATGTGAACAGTAAAACTTACGCAGCATATTTAAACATTATTGAGCAAGTCATCAATCGCACAAATACCATCACTGGTCGCAAATACAAAGACGAAAAAGCCATCATGGCGTGGGAAACAGGCAACGAGCTGAAAAGTTCGACGGAAGCTTTTTTGACCACTACATCGGCGTTTATTAAGGCAAATGACTCGAATCATTTGGTGATGGATGGTACTTATTTATCGATCAACGAATTTGCTAAAAATGATCCGAATATAGATATCATTTCGAATCATTTTTACACCGTCAATCACAACAACACCCCAGAACAGGTCAAGCAAGACCTGAAAGATATTAACGGCAAGAAAGTCTATTTTATTGGCGAGTTCGGTTTAGAACCTGTTTCGCATCTTAATTCTGTAATGCAGTCGGCGGTTCACTCCGAGTACAAAGGAGCTAAAGCTGCTGGCGCTTTCATTTGGGGCTTTAGGGGGCGTCGTCATGATGGTGGCTTCTACTGGCACAAAGAAGGCAGCAGCAATGTTTATAGCTACCATTTACCGGGTTTTGCAGAAGGCTATCGTAATGACGAGATTGCCGTCGTTGACGTGGTAAGAGCTGCCATTGCTCAAATGAACGGTGAGATCAAAGCAAAACCGTTACCTGTGCCACAAGCGCCCGTTTTACGCGATATTGTTACGCCGAATAACTTACAGTGGCTGGGCTCTCCTGTGGGGCGTTGGTACCGGTTTGAGCGTGCGACACAAGCCGAAGGGCCTTGGCAAATCATTGGCGATGGTATTTCGGATGGTCAGAATCAGTTTAATCCCGAGGTTGACGTGTTGTTTGCCGACCCTATGCCACGTGAAAGATCTAAACGTTATTACTACCGCGTAACTGCGTTCAATGAGTCTGGAGCATCGGCGCCCTCAAATATCCAATCTTTTCCCCGTTAGACCAGAGCTTCTCTAGCTTTTTTGTCCCGCCTTGAGCGGGATTTTTTTTGTCGATATAAAACGACCAAAAGTGCATGTGCGCGCTCGTAACAACTCGGCGAATTGATGAAAGCCCGGGTCTCCAAGCGCTAGTTGGATATATTAGCCAATTTGAAATAAGCGACTTGTGCGAAGATAGCAATGAATACCCTAAAGGCTGACCTTGGCGCAAATACCATAGAAGGAGTGTCCAGAGGGGAAGGTTGGACCTAAAACATTGGCGTTAACATATTCGTCCATAAAGCTTTAAACCCATCATCAAGGCGTTGTTGGGCAAATGGGTAAAGCGTTATGGATGAAGAGCGAATAAAACAATAGTGCGAACTCAAAAAAAGCCCTTCATTGAAGAAGGGCAAAGTCGCAAGAGGGAGCGAGGGTTATTAAATTAATGAATGACTTTGTTCACATCGAGCCACAGTTCCTTTCGATCGAGAGGAGTTAAGGCATCCAGCTGAGGATTGTCGATACGAATCACGCGCCGATTGGCCAACTGTGATTTTTGGAGCGCTTGTTTGATGTGGTGAGTGTTATAAAACAGCTGATCAAAGCTTCCATCTTCAATCGCCGAATTTAGGCCGGCCTCAAGTGTTTTCGCCAGCTTGGGGTTGGACTTGCTGACGAAGAAATACATGGGCATGGGATAAATGAGGAGAAGATCATTTTCCACTGATAAATTTAAATGAGAGCGATCGCTGATCTCGTCCCAAGGTTCATGAACAGCAAGAGGGAAATAGTCGAACCGGCCGCCATCCACCATATAAAACAAACTTTCTTTTTTAACCGCAGTCACAACCTTCAACCCGCTACTTTGTAAAATCGATGTGTCACCCCATGAGCGGCCTTGACCTGCTTTTAAGGTGGCTAAGTCGGATACAGAATCGATATTTGAAAAATTAGCCTGCTGTAGGCGATTGATAATAAAGAGGCGGTGCCCTTGAAGCCCTTTGAGCAGAGGCACGCGAATGGGGAGCATTTGGTCTTCATATTCGGGTTGTGTGCCGGCCCACAAAATAGATGCATCTCCTCCTTTTACCGCTTCAAATAGATTGGCTTGATTCATCAACGACGCCGACTCGGTAAGTTGATAATGGCTTTGATCCGCCGCTTTCTCCAGAGCTAAGTTAATGAGGTTCAAGAAGTAGGTATCTTTTTGATTACTGATTTTGTTGTGCACTATTTCTTCGGCTGAAATGTGTGCACTCAGGCCAAGGCAGAACAGCAAAGAAATAGACTTCAGGCTTATTTTCATTTTATTACCCTGTAACGTAACCGTTTACATTTATGTGTTGATATTTTGCATTGTTTGTTTATAAAATCAACGTAAATGGAATGTAAACGGTTACGTTTATGCGCTAGTTAACACTAATTGAAGCTTAGAATATTTTTGGCTTGCGCATAAATTGATGGGTTTCAATTCGGGTTGTGTCTGACGTGAGTGGGTACGACGCAAACAAAAAGTGAGATTGACACATGAAAGAGCTGACATGCTTTAAGGCCTACGATATTCGAGGAAAGTTGGGAGAAGAGCTCAACAATCAAATTGCATACGACATAGGACGTGCCTATGCACAAGTCATGAAACCCAAGCTCGTGGTGGTGGGAGGCGACGCGCGTGAAACCAGTGACGAACTCAAACTGGCTTTAGCACGAGGACTAATGGATGCGGGTGTTGGTGTGATCGATTTAGGAATGACTGGCACCGAAGAAATTTACTTTGCTACATCCCACTTGGGGGTCGATGGTGGTATCGAAGTGACCGCCAGTCACAACCCAATAGACTACAACGGCATGAAATTAGTGACTCAGGGCAGTCGCCCTATTGGGCGTGACAACGGGCTCACTGAAATACAGGCGCTAGCCCAAGCTGCGCCGTGGCGCGCAGAGCCGATTGAATTGCCGACTTATCGAGGGGCGTATAAGTCTACATCGTTGTTGTCAGACTATGTATGCCACTTAATGTCGTATGTGAAATGCGACACCTTAAAACCATTAAAAATTGTGGTAAATGCCGGCAATGGCGCGGCAGGACATGTGATTGATCAAATTGAATTGGCATTTTTAGCAGCTCAAGTACCTGTGACTTTCATAAAAGTAAATCATAAACCAGATCCTTCATTTCCCAACGGAATTCCCAATCCGTTATTGCCTCAAAACCGAGCGGCCACGGCTGATGTGGTTAGGGCGCATGGGGCTGATTTGGGTGTTGCATGGGATGGAGATTTCGATCGCTGTTTTCTGTTTGACGAAAACGGTGAATTCATTGAGGGCTACTACATCGTCGGTCTATTGGCGGAGGCGTATCTGCAACAAAATCTAGGAGCCACGATTATCCATGATCCGCGATTGACGTGGAACACCATAGATGTGGTTGAAGCCGCAGGCGGAAAAGCGGTCATGAGCCGAACTGGGCATGCTTTTATTAAAAATATAATGCGCAGTGAAGATGCAGTGTATGGCGGAGAAATGAGTGCTCATCACTACTTTAAAGACTTTTCATATTGCGATAGTGGGATGATCCCTTGGTTGTTCATCATGCAGCTCATGAGCACTAAACAACAAACTTTATCGAGCATGGTGAAAGAGAGAATTGCTGCTTTTCCGTCGTCGGGTGAAATCAATAAAACGATTGCCAATCCAGACCAAGCGATCGCAAAAGTGAAGGCTTTTTATCAACACGCGTCACTTGTCATTGACCAGACCGATGGCTTGAGTATGGAATTCGAGCAATGGCGCTTCAATCTTCGCCAATCCAACACTGAACCTTTGGTTCGTCTCAATGTAGAAACTCGTGCGAATGAAGCACTACTCAAACAACAAACTACAGAAATTATCGACATTCTGGAAAGTATGGAGGCGCTTCAAGCATGTTAAAACTGACAACACAATGGATTTTAGCGGCACTGTTGATGCCTATATTTTCAATGTCTGTGCATGCTGTGTCATGGGACATGACCATGACCTCCGCATGCCACGGCAGTGATAAAGGCGTTGCTCATGATTCCGATGGCATTTGGTGTGGGCAGGGTTGGACAGATATAGCGTTCATGGACGACACCATGAGCTATCAAGCTCGAATGACGGGGTGGTCAGATACGGATGGACAGTGGTGGGATCCAGAAATAGAGCAAGCTGCATTTCACTACTATGGTGGTCATAATGGTTGGGGGCTGGTGAACAAGGATGAAGTTGAACATTCCCCTGAGCACGCATTTGACAATATTATGGGGAATATTCCAGGTGCTCAGCCCGGTGATAATGAGTCACATGTTGACTTTGATTACGTGCTTATATCATTTGCAGAGCACATGATTTTAGATTCCGTGATTGCTGGATACACAGGTTCCGATTCGGATATATCGATTTTGTCGTACCAAGGCTCTAGCAATGCAGAAGACACCTTGTTGGGAAGTGCATGGGACGAGCTCTTGAATAAAGGTTGGGTAGTCACCGGCAATTACAACGGTGCTGACCAAGCACCTACCGAACAAGACTCCGTGTTCAGTGTTGATACTGAACACGCTTCTCAGTATTGGTTAGTGGGCGCATATCATTCCATTTGGGGTGATAGCTCCAGTGAGTTGGACGTTTATGATGACAGCTTTAAGTTAATTGGCTTTGAAGCCTCGCTTGCTCCTTTGCCGAGTTATGCTGTTTCTGAACCGTCGGGCGTCGGATGTTTTTTATTGGCTAGCTTCGCATTATTGAGAGTGCAACGGAAAAATACACGCCGATAAGACGACTTGAGAATTGAGTTTAACGTAAGCCGGAGTCATCTCCGGCTTAATCGCGTTTGGATCCGAGAAATCGCAATATTTAATCAGAAAGTTATTATTAAATAGTCTCTTATGTTCATTTTGGCCGATTAGTCAATCAATTTGACATATTGTTATTTGATGGTTAAAACATCATATGTTAGATTTTATATGTTGTTTTTTTCGATAAAAAGGAATTTATAAGATGCGCTTGTCATTATTGATGGCGACAACCATTTTGTTGGCTGCGGGATGTACTCAAACGCCTGTCCCATACCAGGTTAACAAGACGACCGATCATCCTTCTAACTTAAACCCCATACAATTTCCGCTTGGGGTAACTCAAGAGCGGTTGGGCCCCAATCAATATCGTATTACCGCAAAATTGGCTGAACTGGGAACGCAAGAACGAGCAAGAGCGATGGCACTCTATCATGCGTCTATTTTGACCGAGGAAAAACAGTTTGAAGGGTTTGTGATCAAACAAAAAAATGGTGGAAGTTGGTGTCATTCTCTTCGTAACAATAAGACAAAGTCAGTGACGGATGTTGATGGCGGTGTGAGTGCACGCATCACCATTGAACTGATGAATTCGCAAAATGCAGGTTCTGAAAAATTTTTAAAAGCGGAAAATGTAAAACTGACCAGCAAAAAAACGATGGACAAAGTATTGTCTGAGCAAGAATTAGCGTTCGTCAAAGAAGAACGAGAAGAACACTGCGAAGCCAACGCGCGTAAGCGAACCAATCGTTTAAGAACTGCACTGTAAAGCGCAAAGGGAAGGGGCGCTACCTCTTTATTATTTGTTCTCCATTGCTACATTTGCCTATGCCTATGATTGGTTCAATCGGGCGGTGTAGCATCACAGTTTTTCTGCCTTTCAATTTGCTATTGGTTCGATCATTTTGACGTTTGATGTGTATAGTTTTATGCTCTTTTCATGCCTTGTTGCCTCTCAATATTTATCACCTTCTAGATTCTTACCTGATGATTTTCTGTGCTAAAAGCGAACGCATTTCATTGGCTTACTTGCGCGCTAAATAGGAGTTTTGTTTTAGGGGAATGGCTCAACAGGTGAGCTTGAGTGTTCATGCTTAATAATTATAAGCGACTGTTGGCAAGAAGGGGGGGTTATTTAACTATTTGATAATGTTTGTTTATTTTTTCTTTTAAATGTTTTTGTTAGGCGGTGTTTTGTTGGCTGTCTTGTTGGATTTTAGTGTTTTGGCGGCATTGCTTAATCCTCACCTTATCCTCATTTAAACCTATATAAAGTCTCAGCTTAGCTCTATTTACCCATGACCTTGTTTGCGCGAAGTTATGCTTCAATTTAAAATAAGAGGTGAGTATGAATCGTTTTTTGATGTCTCTCGTAATGTTTGCAAGCGCACATGGCGTTTGTACCCAAGCATCTGCAACTGCGGCCCTTGCGTCTACTCCTCCAAATATTGTTGTTATTCTTGCTGACGACATGGGGTGGTCAGATATTGGTTCGTATGGGGGAGAGATTCCAACACCTCATCTAGATAGCTTGGCAGAGAATGGTTTGAGGTTTTCGAACTTTTACAACTCTGCACGATGCAGCCCTACGCGTGCTTCGCTGCTGACAGGTCTGTATCCTCATCAGGCTGGTATGGGTCACTTAGCCACTCAATTTGTGAAGAAAGAATCCAAAGGCACGTTAGGAATTTTGCATGACAGAGCCGTGACCATGGCTGAAGTACTGAACGATGCTGGCTATTTCACCGCCATGACGGGCAAATGGCATCTTGGCTTTGAGCGTGGCATTACCCCTTGGGGGGAAGGCTTTCAGCGTAGTTTGAATTTGCCGCGTGGTGCAATCTATTTTCCCAATCAATCAATGCACAAAAAAGACCCTAAGAATTTTGAATTACACCTCAATGGCAAAGCCATTGCGAACGATGCCGAGGTCTTAGGTCAAAAGGATTGGTATGGCACTGATTTATGGACCGATTTTGGCATTAAGTTTATCAAAGAAGCCCAGCAAGAAGACAAGCCATTCTTTCTATATTTAGCTCATGTGGCTCCTCATTTTCCTGTAATGGCACCACAAAAAGACATTGAACAATTCCGCGGTAAGTATATGGAAGGCTGGCACAAAATTCGCCATGACCGCTATCAGCGCCAAATTAAAATGGGCTTAATTGACAAGTCATGGGCATTGACTGAAGAATTGCCTGAAGTTCAACATTGGGACGAGCTTCCGCTCGAAAAGCAACAGCGCTACGACCAATTAATGGCGGTGTATGCAGCAGCAGTTAGCCGAATGGATCAAAGTGTGGGGCGGCTTGTTCATTACCTTGAGCAGACCGACCAACTCGACAATACACTCATTCTATTTTTGTCAGACAATGGCAGTAGTGCGGAAGGTGGACCGAGGGCTCGAATGGGCGGAAAAGGCCCTATGGGGGGGCCACAATCCAACTTGTTCATTGGGATGAACTGGGCAACAGTTCACAACACCCCCTTTACCCTGTTTAAACACTTTACGCATGAAGGCGGGATTGCCACACCATTGATTGCACATTGGCCTAATGGCATTGAAAAAAGCTTAAATGGAACGATTGACTCAACTCCTGGGCATGTTGTTGATGTCATGGCTACAGCGGTAGATTTGTCAAAAAGCACGTACCCCAAAACATTCAATGGGCATGAGATTTTGCCTATGTCGGGCGCATCACTTCTGCCTATTTTCAAGGGAAACGAGTTTAAACGCGCCGAACCGATTTTCTTTGAACACGAGGGCAACAGGGCTGTTCGAGATGGTCATTGGAAGGTTGTGTCGCGCAATTATCAGCCGTGGGAGCTTTATGATATGACAGCTGACCGCACAGAGATGAACAATATTGCGAATAAGTACCCAGAACGAGTGAAAGCTATGGCTGTGCAATATAATGAGTGGGCTGAGCGTTCATTTGTGGATTCATTCTTCCATGAAGCTCGTAACAACTGGGGCTCTATTGCGAAACAGTAAGTGAATGAAGGCCAACTCAAAGCACTTGTTTAAAAAGGCTTGCCATGGCAAGCCTTTTTAAAGGCTCATTAGTGAACTGAAACGCTAGTTGTTAGGCCCGTAGTACTTTTTAGAATACTCAAAATCGGGATAAAATTTGCCATCTTCTATTCGCAACGGAATGGCTGAGGCTAATTCACGAAAGCTGCGTTTATTTTTAGTTTTCCAAGGGTTGCTAAAGTGTGTGCTCCACCAACGACCATCTTGATCTTTAAAAAAGTTATTATGGCCAGCGCCCACAATCGATGTGTACCGTTCAGAGTATGGCCCGTAAGGTGAATTGGCCGACGCGACAATCACATCATAACTGTAAAAATGTTCCCACATCTCTTTGTTGTTCGGATACACATTGCCTTTTCTTCCAGCTTGATAGTTGTAACTACCATCAGGTAGTTCAGTGCTAAAAGCCGATAAAATCAAATGATATTGACCCCCTTCTTTGACAATATAAGCGCCTTCTAGAACGTTGGGTTCAGGCGTGTATTGTTGTTGTTTTATCTTTTTAAACGGTTCGGCTACGTCACTCATATCATCTTTCATTCGAGCGATTTTGTGACTCAGTGAAACCAAGTACACGGTGCCGTCATCGTCTTCAAATAAGCTGCCATCAATCGCATTGATGATCGGTGAATCTTGGCTCCCAGCAATATCTATGTATGGCCCTTCGGCTTTGCCGCTAGTACTGCGAAGAACAAACGTGCCACGTTCTGGGTATGGCGTACACGCAATAATAAAGAAGGTCTTTTGGCTTTCGATATAGTGAATCTCAGGGGCCCAAACGGTGTGACGTTTGCCTTTGTTTTTCCCTAATCGGCCATGCCAAGAGTCATCGTGGTCTGGGTTGTAAACTAAACCAAGATCTTCCCAGTCTTTCATATCTTTTGAACGCCACAGCTGGATCCCTGGGGAATTGACTCTGGCATTACTCTTGCCCTCAGGGCGGATTGTACCTGTCATGTAATAGTAACCATCGGGCGCTTGTTTAATGAAAGTATCGCGCATCCATTGGTCATTAAGTATTGGCTTAACGGTGTCCGGAATCTGTAACTCTGTGCTAAACACATCAACCCAGCCATACTTTAATTGGGGTGCTTCTGTTGCTAAAGTGGTTTGATTCACAAAAGAGGCTAAGCCCAGCACGCACAACTGTTGAAAATTCATTTTATTCATGACGTCTTACTCTTAGTAAACATGCTACAAACGTTACTACAAAGGCTGGTTTGAAAAGCCTTTAGCATCTGCGATTATTACAATGTTCACTTAAAAATTACTTTTTTTATATGGTGTGTAAAACCAAAGATTAAAATATGATTAATCTGTATATCAACGCCAAAATGATGTCGTTGGTCAGAACTTAATCATGAAAATATTGAAGTTTATCAATTTTTTAATTGTTTCATGTTAGAACTTTATTAATTAGACTTGTGCATTAAATTGATTAAATAGATTTTGAATATGAATGAGATACTTACTGAGATCAGCGCGTCTCAGCTGGGATCTTGTATTACCTATTGCAAGCTGTTGCTGTCTACAGGCACAGCTGCAAACGATAACTAATTAATTTGTTCAATCAAACCGGCTTGAACTTTTAGGGAAATAGAATCACTTAGCTCTCTATTATCGGCGAGCGTTTTTGATGATATCGGTCCAAACGGGCATGACTAAGGATGGTAATGTTAGTCGCCAAAGTGAAGTGTTCACTTTATTAACGTTGTTTCCAGCTTCAAAGCTGGGGGTTTATTAGGGTTGTATCATGACCGATTTGACCAAGCCATTTCAGCTTAACCAGTTCGTTATCTATCCTCAAAACGATCAAATTTTTTATAAACAGACGCACCACAAACTCGAACCCAAAGTTATGCAAGTATTAATGACTTTAATACGCAATCGAAATCGTGTTGTCAGTGTTGAAGAGTTGCTTGATGAAATTTGGGAAGGCCTGGTCGTCACCCCTAAATCCGCGCAACGCTCAATCTCTGTGCTTCGCAAAGTGTTTGCTGACGACAAAGAAACTTATATTAAAACCTTTTCAAAACGCGGTTATCAATTTGTCATTGAACCGGTCCCTCTAGAAATGAACCCCCCAAATTTTGTCATGCTTTCAGTACGGCATGTTGCCCTCTTAGCCTTACTATTTTTGACGCTTTTTATGGTGTCAGCGTGGGGTATTATTCATGCCTTGTCGTGCGAATAACTTGACAAATAAACATTTGTTTCACTCTCTTCCATTGGCAAGGCGTCTATTGAGCCAATGAGAGTTGCGTTTGATTCAAAGCTCAAACGGTTTTAGTGGAATTCATCACAGCTGATGATTGTGCGTCACAAAAAAGTTCAATTTTTTTGTCAAAAAATATATCAACCGCTCTGACTTTTGGTTGGGGTAGCCGATTATTCCATTTTTATAGGCGGTTTGATCGCGTTCTAGAGAACTTCAGTGCCACTCTACGACCTGCATTATTGATGCCTTATGTGCGCCTGTTGATTTTTTAAGTTGATTTATTTCTTGGGCATTAATGAATTGCTTATTCCTAATTATATTTTACTAATAAAATCAGTTGTTTATTTTGTTTATGTGTTTTCATTAGGAAGTTTTTGCGAACAAATTCTTAGCATTTCTGAGTAATTTCTTAACAAATTTTCATTGAGATCTACCTCCCAAAACACAGCTGAATTTTCTGTTTTTATACGCTGGTATTTTCAATTTACACATAGAGGAAGTTATGTTCAGAAGACACAAAATAGCCAGATCAATCCAGAGGTGTCTCTGGGCAAGTTTAGCGCTTTCGCTAATTTCGCCGCAGCTACAAGCCGCTGAAGAGGCGAAAGAATCAGAGACGCAATCCCTTGCCAATGCAGAAGACGTTGAAACAATTTCTGTAACCGGTGTACGAAGCTCTCTTCGAGAAGCCGCGTTTTTGAAAAAGAGCGCTGACCAAATTATGGATGCGATTTCCGCGGAAGATATCGGTCAACTTCCGGATAACAATATCGCCGAAGCGCTTCAGCGTGTGACGGGAGTTCAAATTGACCGAGATGACACAGGTGAAGGTTCTGGCTTCCAAGTTCGAGGTTTAACCCAAAACAAGGTTGAAATTGACGGCATGTCCATGGCCGACTCTGGAGAGGACGGCATTAATAACTTCGATGCTGTTGACTCTGCTCTGTTTTCCTCCATCGAAGTGATTAAGACACCAATGGCTGATATGAAAGCCGGTGCCATTGGTGCAACAATTCGTCTGAATACCAAAGAGCCGTTGCGTTACAAACAGCCTGTGTTCAACGTGAACCTTAAAGGGACCCGAGATGAATTGGCGGACGACGATGGTCATAAGCTAGTGATTGCCGGTGGTCGCAAGTTCGACTTGGATAAGTACGGGGAAATCGGTGGTTCCTTTACATTCACGACATCTGAAACCTTCAAACAGACAGACACCTTTAACTCAGCTTGGGGGCCATTAAAAGCCAACCAAGTTGAGCCAAACCAAATGCTCGAAGGCAAAACGGTGTTTGCGCCAACAAACCTTAAATTGACTCAAAACCGTTATGAAGAAGAGCAAGATAGTCTCAGTGGTGCGATTCAATGGGCACCAAGTGAACGACTATCATTTCTGATTTCCGCTAACTACATGGAGAAAACTCGGGACTCTGTGACTGATCGCATGACGATGGTGACAACGGCGAATTCAGGCAACATCATTGCACGCGATCAAGATGGCTCTGAGTGGGACGACAGTCCTGTTGTATTGGGAGCATTTACCCGAGATGCCGTTGACGGTGAATTGGTCAATGTAGGGACAGTGCAAAACCCAGATTATCAAGCTGCAGACACGGTTGAGCGATATATTTTGCAACGCGCAACTATTTATCCTGCGGGTGCAAAAACCGTCAACATGGAACTCGAAGCGAACCAAAAAATCACTGAACAATATTCCTACATCTTTAAGAGTGAATACATCATTAGCGATGACTTGGAGATGGAAATTGCTCTTTCGACATCGGGATCAGAAGAAACAACTGAGAACTACAAACTAGCCTATGGCCCTGACCAAGGTGGTGTGGATGAAGATGGTAACAGCTACACCGGAGTGCTCACAGACAATAATGTTTTTTACGATTACGAAACAGGCAGTGATCTACCCGTGTTTGGCGTGCAGGCCATTGGTTACCGTGAAGGGATTGTTGACGATATTTTAACGGACCCAGCGGTATACCAGTATAAAAACGTAAAAACTGACAAAAAGAAAACTGAAAACGTCGCAAACGGTGCGCAAATTGATTTTGATTGGTATGTGGATCAAAGCTTCCTGACCAAAATTGAATTTGGTGCCTATGCCGGTAACAAAGAAACAACGCGTGAAAAATATACGACCGACGTAGCAACACTTAAATTTGATCAACATTCCATCTTCTCAGAAGAGTGGCTTGAATACGATAATGACTGGAACACTTATCGTGACCCACAAAATGCCGGAGGGACTCGTTCACCTGCATATGAATGGATGGGAACGGTGATGGGCTGGTTATACAACCAACCTAACTATTTGAATGATCTATCCCATGAAGTGGACAGCTTTTTTCCGAATGGGAATACGTCGAATGCGCAAAACGTACCGGCATGGATTTCTCCTGACGTAAATTTTGATGGCATGGTGGAAATGGTGAATTACTTCTTCCCCGGCCGTGAAGGAAATTGCGCTAAAAAATCACAATGTAACACCCAGTATTCTGCGCCGACCGAGCCGGGCTTTGTGTATCCAGGCGACAAGGAGTATGACGGCATTCTGAATATGCCAGGAGTAGCATTCAATTCGCCTGATCAAGCTTACCCTTACAAGAATACGCAAGACCACTGGGCGGTATACCTCAAAGGAAACTTTGAAACCGACTTTATTTTCGGCATCCCGGCGAAAGGTAATTTCGGTGTTCGATATGTAGGGACACGTACCGAGAACGTGGGTATTGATGTCACAAATTTCATTGATATGGCTGGCAAAGCCCTTAAATATACGACCGATGAAGGCAACGAAAACAATGTCAATGAATACGACCCCGTTGTTTTCAAAAAGGACTACACCAACGTCTTACCTTCAGGAAATATCAGCTTTGGTTTAACTGAAGATATGTTTTTGCGCTTCGCAATGTACAAATCAATGAACAGACCATCACCAAAAGATACATCGCCTTCGCTGAACTACAATGCCGAAGCTTGGAACGTCAACATTGGTAACCCTCTGCTCAAAGCAGAAACAGCCGTGAGCTTTGATGCATCTTGGGAATGGTACATGGATGATATTAATAGCTTTAGCGCTGCTTACTTCCGTAAAGACCTTTCAGATTTCCTTGTAGAAAATTTCTTCACTGACTTCTCTCCAACTGACCGAGACGGAAACGGTCTGCTAGATGATCCTGTTACCTTTAAGCAAAAGGTAAACGGGGGAGACGGCACGATTAATGGCGTTGAATTGGGAGCAAGCCATGTCTTCGAATACTTGCCGAGCTTCTTAAATGGTTTTGGTGTGCAGGCGAACTACACCTATACCGATAGTAGTCAGGATTCCGGCTATAGCGAATTAGATGGTGCCAAGCTACCGATTCCTAAGCTCTCAGAAAACTCAGTGAACTTCATTTTGTTCTATGACAAATACGGTTTTAACTTCCGTGCTGCTTACAACTACCGCGACGAGTCGTATGCCGGACAAAGTAACGCAGGCCCTGATATTAGCATCCAAGAAACTTATTTGCTCGACGATGAATTGGATTATCGCTACAAAGGCGTGCTGTTACCTGTTTGGAATGATGAGTTTGATACTTTAGATATTTCAATGAGTTATAAGTACGACGCATTTAAAGTCTATTTCCAAGCGACCAATGTGACCGGTGAAACCAAGCGTACATATGTTGGGGATAAGGAAAGCACCAAACACTTGACTGCCAAATACAACGATACCGGCACCCAATACAGTTTGGGCGCAAGCTACACCTTTTAATTGCGGGAATGGAAGAGAACAGGTTTAGGAATTATTTATGAAATTTATTATGAAAAGAACACGGTTGAGCCTTTCAGTCCTATGCGTACCACTTGCGATTTCAGGTTGTGGACAAGAGCTTGACTCGGCAAATATTGATCAAAACCCCGACAACACACCAGAGATTGTTCAATTCATTACCAACAGTCGATTTGTTGAAGACACAGCTTACGTTGGAGAAGGAACAACTCGTTTAGTGACAGGAAGCCCCATTGCTGCGGACAATGAGTACCTCATGCAAAGCCTGCCAATTATCGATCTCAGTGAGGATGGTTTGGCACATGTGTATGTGCAATCGGTTAAAAATGTCACGGCCACCGAGCTCGATCCTCGAGTATTGGCAGCATCGAATGCGGTCATAGCGAACGAGGCTCAATGTGAACTGGACAAAAGCGATGAATCACTCGGCGTTCCAGTGACAGATCCTGAAACGGGAGAGCCGGTTCTCGATGAGAATGGTGAACCTGTACTCGAGTTCCCTGCTTTAGACTATCTATGCACAGAAACGGAGTACTATGCGTGTACCGCTGAATTGCCAACCACACCGGAGCCAGATCCAGAATTAGGTGAAGATGAAGTGACCGAACCTACCGATGGTGAAATTGAAGAGCCAACGGAGCCGGAAGAAGACGTTGCCACATGTAAAGCCTATGATGGCGTGTTATTTGCACATTTTTCACTCAACGATAAAGGCCAAATAGAAAACCTCTACGATGAGTCTGCATCTGGTGAAGAGGGCGATATGCCTTACATGGATGGTTTTACCATTCCTCTTTCTGCTGAAGAAGGCTTGACCATTAAGCGTCGTGAAGATATTCGTCCTCTTGAATCTTACTTGAACGAAAACGGCGAAATTGTTCCCGGTGCAACCGATGTGACAGATTGGAACTTGTTGTCATACAAATTCATTCAGAGTTATACCAAAGATCGTGAATATGTAGGTGGCGTTGAGGAAGGAATGCCGGGCTATGATTTCACGTCGGGCGAAGCCAAGATGCCACAAATGTCAGCTATTGTGACTCGTTTGAAGTTGCCAGATATCTCTGACGATGAACAAGGTTTGTATGTGGGCGGTCAGGTTCCAGAAGTGAGCCAAATCTGGGGGCAGGTATTCCACGCTGTGCTTAACGTCGGTGGCAAGGAATCAGAGTTCATTGCTCAAACTGCCACGCGTCAAAGTGACTTAAATCCTCAGCCTACATACCTTCCAGAAGATACAACATACCGCAAGCCTGGACGTGCAGTTGAAGTTCAAATGGCGGCTCTTAGCGGTTTTAATACGCAATTCCCAATTCGCGTTTCTAAAGAACATTATGAGCTTGATTTTAAACTTGAGTACGCGATCAACAAAGTCACAGACAGCGATTATGTTGAGATCTTAAGTAGCTCTGAAGATGTAGCGATGAACCATTGTTTGGACGACAACGACCAAACCATTTGTTTGCGCCAAGGACAGACACTCTATCTCCGTATGACGCCTCCAGAACCGGCACCTGACGACTTAGGAAACGATGCCTACTATGAGAAAACATACTCGGTCAAAGTTGAAGGCGGGATCTTTGCTGGCTCCAGTGGAGATTCTGAGTTTGAAGATTCATTTGCCCTCACAACTTACCCTGTTTGGTATGTTCCAGGCCCAGATGTTGAGGTGTCTTACCCGCTAGCACATTCTGGGACTTATGCAGAGACTATTTCTCTTCGTGGCCGTGCTGAAATATCGGAAGACATGTACTTGTACACGCCTAACGATATGGCCCCAGCTGAAGAAGTGAAGCTTACAAAAGTGAAAGTATATCGACTGTCATCTAGAGACGAAGAAATTGGTCCAGATACAGTTCTTGTTCGCGAAGTAAATTTCTCCTCAACCATGGAGCTGTCTCAACTCGATGAAGCGCTAATTCACGTTGGAGATGGAGTGTATGAATGGGACATCAATGATATACCGCTTTCATATGATGGACTCGATGCATACACCACCAATCACCTTGCGGTGGTTGTAGAGTCTAACTTGAGCCGAGAATGGGAAGGCGAAACCATTTATGGCACGAGTTTGCCACAAGTGTTGGATGTTGATCGCATTGGTGAAGATACCTTGCCTGAAGATGCCACATTCCCAATCGAACAAGTCACAGTGATGGCGATTAAAAACCTTCGTGATATCACGTTAGATTCGAGAAGCAATCGATTTTATTTCACCGATTCGACAGCCTACATCGATAAAGGCGAGATTGACCTGAAAACCCCTGTCGTTTGGCAAATGCCAATGCCTAGCAGCAATGCCACGGCGTCGGCACCGATCTGTGCTTTCCGAGTCAAAACCAATAAGTCAGTGGCTAATGGTTTTGGGGCGATACAGTTTAACCATGGTAAACCCGATGTGGGTGGGTTGATGCTGCACATTCACAACAACCGTGCAAAGTGGCGTTATGTTAGTGACGACTTGGTCATTGGAGGTGTCGAGGGGGCGCTAGAAGAAGACAATACGGTCAATGTTAGCGGACGCACTGACAACGCTCGTTCGGCAGCGTATGACAAGAACGGTCGGTTCTTCTATTTCAATATGATGGACAGAACCTATCTCGGCTTACCTGTGATTGATCCGAAACAAAAAGGCTTCTTTGGCATGGTTGAAATGCTCACCGAAACAAATGCTGAAACGGGACTAAACACTTGGTCTGGCTTCTGGTGGCAAGATAAGGAAGATGCGTATTATCCAGCCATTGGTCATGAATATACCGACTACAGCTTGTACAACAATGGTGTTGCTTCTGATGTGATGACGTTTGAAACCTTAGCCACTAATGCTGACGGCACACCGCTGATGATTGAAAAGCTCAAAGACAATGGTGAGCCTGTAATGACAATTGCTCTGAGTAGCAGTGGCGAGTTGATGTATGACGAAGATGGCAACCTTATGACTCAACCAGTCATGGTTCAAGACACATCATACGATGAATGGGCGATTACGCTTGATGTTGCAGATCCGCTGAAAGATAACGCTTTTGGTCAAGAAGACAACTGGGGTGAAATACTGGTTCGCAAAGTCGACATTATTGATGTCGAGGAAGGGGTTACACCTTCTTATGATCGAGATCGTAGTTGGGAATTGCTTAAGCTGAAAGACAAAAATGGCTTGGTTATTCGTTTAATCAATGCAACCGCGATTGCAATCCACGATCGCTACCAAAAAGCCTATATCTACGAGAAATCAACCAATCGAATTCTCCAGTTTAATATCAGCAACCTTCCTGAAACTCAGACGTTAATTCTGGATCAAGTGCTGGTGGATGGAGCAACGTCTCAAATCCCGTTGGGAGCAATTCATAATCTGGTTATTGAGCCTGGCATAGATGCAATTATTGCGGTTGATAAAGCTAATAATGCGCTACTGACGATTGACCCCCTCAACGGAGATATTAGCTACTTGCTCAAGACCAAAATGGAGTTCAACGCTTCTTTTGTAAAAGACACAGATAACATTTGCGAGCAGCAATAGTCACAGGTTTAGAGGGGTTCGTCCCCTCATCAAGAATTGGATCAAGATTATGAATAATAAAAAATTTCAACTAAATGCCATTTGCAGTGCTCTGTGTATGTTAGGGCTGGTGGCGTGTAGCAGTGAAGATAGCGTGGTTCCAAAATCCACTGATGGTATTCCTGATGACTTAACGAGTTTCCAAACTGAAAGTCTACCGAAGCAATATGGTGAGGAAGACGAAAATGGAAACAAAGGAGAGTACCCGTTAACCGTTTTAGACAATGGCGTTTATTTTCGCTCGTTGGTGAAGCTCGAAGACATTGAAACGCTAAAAACTCCGGAAGTCGAAGCTTATGCAGAGCTATTAGACGAAGGGAGTGATGCCCGTATTGCAGAGCTCATCGAAAGCGGGACGGATGAATATGTTGAGCAAAATATAGAAGTCGCACTTGAAAAAGCCATCGAAGATTTTGTTGCAGATAATGGCAGAGCGCCAACAGATGCTGAAATTGAGGTCCTCCGGGAGCAAGCGGTATCGGATTTAGAAGAACAGTTTGCAGCGAACATTGAAAGTTTAGTCGCTGAGACCATTGAGCTGGAAGTCAATGAGTTTTCAATTAACCTCGCGACTCAACTCGAAAATGAGTTGCTGTATGATGGTTACGCAAAAGATGTTCAGTATTGGCCTACCCCTCAAGCGCTGGCTGATTTGCCCGAAGGAGAGGATCTCACTGGCAATGATGCGTATTTTACCGTGTCTGGATTAGACCAGTTTTCGGATTATGGCTTCAATGTGACCAGCCCTGATTTAGATCGCATTCCTAATCCTGACATGTGTCCCGGAGAGGATAATCGTTCTCCAAACTCGGAGTTCTTTTTGGTTGAAAATCCAGCAGAGACGTATGAAGCTCAGTTGATCGTGATTCCAAAAGAAGGTAACTATCAAACCTTGGCTAAAAATGCGACCTCTGTTGTTAATGAAGACCGCATGTTCATGCAGTTTAGTATTCCGAATAACCGCTACGGCATGAGTTTTGAAGCCGCACTCGATTACCCAGGAGGTCCGTTCCTATTCCAAGCAACAACACCGGATGCGGATTACGATCAAGTTGAGTTGCAAACACCTGTATTTGATACAACATTGGCGTATCAGACTGAAATGCGAATGTATCCAGATGAAGAGCATTTCAATTTTAGTGCGTTGAATTTTGAACGTGGAATCCCTGAAGACCCGTTTACCGAAGAAATTGAAGCGCAACCGAATAAGATTGTTCCGAACACCGTGGATCAAATTGCGGTATCAGCCAAGGATGATACTGGTGTTATTAACGCAACTACCGGCAGTACATATATCTTTTACATTGATGAAGTTGTGGCAGGTATGTCGCCGTTTGTGAAGTCATCAAATTTTGACTTTTATCCACCGCTGGATGAGAACGGTGACGTGATGATGACAACGGTCAACACATTGTTGATCGACGAACTCACGGTTGATGGGGATTCTGTCTACCAAGAGCGCACTGAGCCCGTTGCGCAGGTCCATATGGTGGGCGGCACCATTGAAGGCATGTACGATTCTGTGAACTACGGACAGTGTGCAGCCCAAGAAGATGTGATGATGGTGCGTGTCAGTGTTCCCGAAGACGCTTACGGAACAGACTTGGTGAGCAAGCTGGTTTGGAATCACTACGAAGATGTAGACGGTATTCGCACTAAAATCTCGAAAGAGTTTATGTTTTCCTTCCGCACTGAAAACCCTCATTCTTTCGACTTAGATGCAGCCAACCAAATGTTCGCAGACTTGGCTCCGGAGCCGGGCTCTACCATTGAAATCGATCAACCCTTCGAAACACAGGTACCGGTGAACATTACCGTGCCCGAAGGTGTCTCGTATTCAATTAATGGGGGCGAATTTACTACTGAACCCGGTATTTTAAACCCCGGAGACACGCTTGCTCTTCGTGTGACGGTCGCTGGTGCAATGGAGCCGCTGCCAATAGGTTGGAAAGAGTATACCGATGTTGGTTTTACCGTGACTTATGACGGTGATAAAAATGGTGAAATTTCTGAAACGGAAACGTACACCTACGCTTGGAAAGTGAGAAACCAAGCAAATCCTGACGAAGGAACTGTCCTGGGGAGTATCGCTTTTCCTCCAAAAGTGAGTGCGACTGATTCTTCAGTCGTGACTTTCCGTGGAGAGGTTAGTCTGTCGAAAGAGGTGTCCAATAAAGATGACGATGCGGACTTATTCCGGTTCAACGATTCGAACCTTAAAGTCATTCTGGTTGGAACCGATTCGGAATGGGCTGTTGATGTTGAAGAAATGAATTCCATTGAAGGTGTTTCTTGGACTGCGAGTATCGATTTATCTGACCTTAATGCGCAAAATGAAAGTTACCAATTTCAATTGGTGAGCAATCAATTTGACACCACAACATATCCAAACTTGGGGCCAGCACTCGCTGAAGAAAGTTATGGAGAGGTAGGGCTGGTAAAGCAAGCCGGATTTGAAGATGAGTTTCCTGAAGGGGTAGGAACATTTGCTTCATTCGTAGATATTTCTGTCGACGGTCGCAGCACGATACCTGTATTGCATGTTGCGGAAATGGATACGCTCCTTGTGTATACCTACCCCTTGGTGAGTGCCGTAAGTGATTTGGCTCTTACCAACACGCTTAAGGTTGCAGGGGGCAATGATATTAAAGGCGTACAAGTCAACAACTACGCATTTGATAACATTTACGCGACTGATGAAGAAGGGCAAATCATCCTCTATAAAACAGAGGAAGATGGAGAAACACTTGCTGTAGATGAAAGTGGTGAGTACATCCTAGATCCTGATTCAGGGGTTCCGTTAGTGACTGGAACTAAACCTCAGGAAATTGTGTATACCTCAGGCTATGGTCACCGTATCGATTGGACCTTAGTACCCGGCACATATGATGAAGAAACGGTAACCGATACTGTGGGTGTTGCGTGGGAGAAAAACTCAACCAAGTACCCTTATCAAATGGCTATTCCGGAGTCCGGTGACAGAGTTTATTTGTCGGGTTCTTTGAATACCGGCTCGCATAATAACGTCGCTCTCAATGCTATTTGGCTTGATGAAAACAATGGTGGTCAGTTCTTCACTAATGCAGATAAAACGGAAGATCCAACCACCGCCACTAAGCTGGTTAGCAATGAGTTTACCATGTCTTATTCAGTGGATGTGTTCTCTACTGGTGAAGCTGATGCGCGCAAAGAATACGCTGTTGTGTTGACAGCCTCTTCGATTCCAACAGGCAAAAATTTATTGAACCCAACGGGGGCGAATGAACTCTGGGTCGTAGAACAAGCTGACAAAGCCACCCATGAGAGTGGGAACACCAATACCTTCCAACTTGACTTGATGTATGACGATGGCACGCCAGTGCTGCTCACTGATGCGACAAGTGTAGCGATTGATGATGAACGCGAAAAGGCCTACGTCTGCAACGCTTTGAGTGGAAATGAGTTGATGGAGTTTGATTTGGATTTAACCAGTCAAACAGCAACCGGCCGAGTATTGATGAATTTGGAAGGAGACCGCTGTACTTCCATTGTCAAAGAAGGTGGATTGCCATATCTCATCGCAGCCGATGCAGATACCAATGCGATTCTCGCCGTCGACCCTGTCACAGCTGAGCAAGTCATCCTTCTACAGGCTGGCAAGTAATAGCAAGTTCAGGGCTCTTAGATGTTGAGTTTAGAGCCCTGAACCACTAAGAATTATTGGAACTTTATTATGTATTCAAAACGTATTTTAGCTCAAAAAATAGCGCTAGCGTTGTCGCTTACAACTTTGGTTGCCTGTAACAGCAGCTCCAATTCGTCACCGGACTCCTCGGAGCCAAAAGGCGACATGACAGCCGCCCCCTTTGCGATTGAAGCGTTGACCAACAATGTCGCCACGAAAAGTACTGTTGCGACCACAGAATTTACGGTATCAGGTCTGGGAGAGGGCGTGCTCGCGCCTATTACATTTACAGCATGTGACACGTCGTGTTTCGCACTCGTGAATGACCAACCTGTTGAGACGGTGCAAAACGGTGACGTAGTCACAGTTCGTTTCCTTGCCAGTGAATTGAGTTTAGCGACCGCAGCCTTCACTGTGGATATTGGTGGTCAAAGTGCATCGGCGTCGGTGATGACATTGCCAGACCTCAAGGTTGATGACTTTCCGTTAATTGCAGATATTCCAGAACCCGTTACTGGCGATAAAGTTGTTCATATTGACTCTGAGTACTCGACTGAATTTAGAGTGTATGGCGTGAGTCCCGGCCAAGAAGTTGAAATTATGTTGGCCAATTGTACAGGGTGTACCTTGAGCATTGACGGTGTGATACAGCCTGAAGGAAAGGGAGTCGTATCTCTAAATAGTCTTGTAACTATAACCTTGCCAACCGCCAGTGGGTACAACCAAACAACAGCGGTGGACGTGACGATTGGTAGCGGTGATTCAGCGGTTGAGAAAAAATTTGAACTCACGACCTCGCGCGACACATATATGGATCCTATTGCAATTGAAAGCTTCGATAATTTGGAATTATTGAGCGACTTTGTCACTCCGGCAGTTCCTGTTTCGGGTCTTGATGATGCAGTTGGAGTATCTCTTGTCCTTTCAGATTGCTCTTATGAACAATGTCAATTGGTTATCAATGGCGTGGTACAAATTGAAGGTGCAAGAAGTAGTGTTAGCAATGGTGATGAGGTTGCAGTCGCAATCCAAACTGACATTAACTACGGTAGTGTTGTGTCTGCAAGGTTAAGTTCATTTGGTGTCCAGACATCATTTAGTTTTAAAAATCGATTAGACACTGACCCTGATGATGTGACCTTTGTAGCCACAATCGACAAAGCAGACCTTGAGACTCCAGTGCCTTCTGAGCCTGTCACCATCAGTGGTTTGGGTGATGGGATCATCGCGAACATTAACATCGATGATTGTGATAGCAATTGCTCGCTAAGTGTGAATGGCGTTACCCAATTGCAAGATGGCAGCGCCACTGTAAAAAATGGCGATGAAGTGATTGTAACCGTTGAGTCTGCCACTGCGCCTAAAACTACTGAAAATGCGGTTGTAGCAATTGGTGACTTGACGCGAGAAGCCGTTTACACCGCAACTTATGGGGTAACCACAACCGACAAAGTGCTGTTTGCTGAAGTTGATGCAGCAGTTACTTTCCCGCCGCAGGTGAGCGCCACCGATAGCGATCAAATTACTCTTGAGGGAACCTTGGTTGAAGGCAGTGACTCTACTCTTCCTGCTTTCGATTCGAGCAACATGGAAATTCATGATGCCGATGGTAATAAATTGGCTGATGTGATCTATTCAGGCGGCTTGTGGTCTGCAACCGTTGATGTCACACAAGGCGTTACCAATACCTATAAATTGTTCATTGATAAAACCACCGTCACTGAAGTGACTCCGCTTATGGTTCAAGTTCAGGGATTGACCAGTGTTGATGATGTATTTCCGCTTGGTATGACGTTGGAAGACAACGAAATTTCAGATCTATCCGTTCAAGCGGCCAATGAAGACAGTGACCCGATACTTTGGTTTACATCGCTTGATAATCAATTGGTTTATAGCTATCCGCTTGTTGGTGCCATTGAAAACATTGAAGAACCAACTCAAAAGTTGGACATATTGGGACAAGATATCCGTTCCGTGCAGGTTAATAACTACATTGATACAAGCTACTTATTTACCACAGGTTATGATCAACGTATTGATGCGACTTTAATGGGTGACCAGAGTACGACTCAACCATTGGTGAACAACACTGTGGCGCGCTACCCTGCGCAAACGTCTATTCCAGAGTCGGGAGACCGTGTTTACATGACCGGTTCCGTAGACTCTAAGTACAGCAGCATGGCAGTGCATATTATTTGGCTAGCAGCGGATGGTGGGTTCTCTTACGACTTTGTTGCCGACAGTAAAGGGCAAACGTATCAAGCAGGCCACACGACCAGAGTACAGCAAACTGCATTTAACGATGCTCAGTCTGTAGACGTTTACAGTGTAGGGGATGACGCAAGCAAAAAAGAATACGCCCTTATCTTAACTAAAGCTGCGAAGAGTACGGCGCGAAACATCCTTCCTGATACGGGAGACAATAGTATCTGGATCCTGAAACAGGTTGACGATTACACGCAGTACGATACGGATGTGGTGGCTTCAAACCTGATGAAGCAGATCATGTTAGAAGATGCAGCTGGCACACCTATCTCTTTAAATGGAGGTGAAAGTATCGCTGTTGATGATATGAACCAGACTGCTTATGTGGTGACATCGAACGAGATTTACCAATTCGATTTAACCAATGTGCTTGATGGTGCCCATGACATCAATGCAGATGACGTTACGCGTGTTGCGGTTGGAACCAAGTTAATCGACGCCGCAGATACAGGTGATATTGGCAAGTTCTCAGCCATTGTTCATGAAGGTGATTTAAGTTATCTCGTAGTTGCCGATGGCGATGATGGCAAGAATGACATTTATGCAGTTTCCAAAGAATCGGGGCAACGCGTATTTTTGTTGAATGCTCAATAGTTATTTGAAGTCTCAATAAGGAGCTCACTTAGCACACAAAAAAGGGCCGGTTGAAGACATTCAAGCGGCCCTTTTTTATCTCCACACTTCATACTGGAACATCACATTCAATCAAAATAACACAAGGAATCACCAACGAGATTTGAGATTTTATAAAGGCTTTAAGTTTGTTGGAGTATAAGTCTTTGTTTAATAGTTTTTTTATTGGGTGTTTGAACATGAATAAAAATTACGAAAATCATCAGGATACAGCGCTAACTCTTATATAAAGGCGCTGATATTCTATGTGGGGTAATACTCAGAAACCCCGCGTTTTCGGAATAAATTGACATTTTTTGGGGTTCGAAGAGCAGCTTGAATAGGGGACTTTATGTCTATCAAAAATACAATCAAAAACTGGGTGTTGTGTTCAGCATTACTTGCAGCGCTCCCGATTACAGTAACGGCCGGTAACAAAGCTGAAATTGGAGTCGTCAAAGACTTTAAAGTGACATCACAGTTGGCCAGCCGTGACCAAGCAGTCCGCATGTTTGAAGGAGAATTTTTCCGAGACCCATACATTTATCTCGGCCCGGATGATTACTACTACCTAACGGGAACTCGCAGACACCACCTCAGCGGCGGCAGCAAAAAAGATTGGACTTCCGAGGGGGTCGAATTGTGGCGTAGTAAAGACTTATCATCGTGGGAACTACTTGCTGTACCTCGTCGTTTAGGAGATCTTTCTTGGGTGGATGGTCTTAAAGCACATAGTGATGAAGTTGGTAAGGGGAATGCTCGAGTGTGGGCCCCTGAAATTCACTTTATTAATGACAAGTGGGTTATTGTGCATACAACAAGCGTTCGCAAAGCAATGCTTTATGTTGCAGATAAAGCAGAAGGGCCGTACGTTGAAACCGAGCTGTCGACAACCATCGATCATAAGCATGACCCATCATTCTTTCATGATGACGATGGTAAGGTATATCTCACGCACCGCGTTGATACTGTGGTGGAAATGACGCCAGACTTTAATGAGTTGACGGACAACGAATTTAAAGTGAAACCTGCTAATCGAAAAATGGGACATGAGGGCTTATACCTCACCAAGGTTAACGATCGTTATGTGATATTCGGTACTGCGTGGAGTACCGATAAAATCGGTCGTGGTTCATATAACATGTATTACGCAACAGCGACTGATATTAGAGGCCCCTACAGCGATCGCCGATATATGGGGCGCTTTTTAGGTCATGGAACACCGTTTCAAGATCGAGAAGGTCAATGGTGGACGACTGCTTTCCAAAATGGAAAAACCATGGATTTCAACACCATCACCAAAGCGAAAGGGTTAGAGAAGAAAAAATACACGGTGTTCAAAGACGGTATATACTTGGTGCCACTTGAGCTCACAGTGAAATCCGATGGGGACGTATTCTTCACACCGTTAGATTCTCGATTGGTGCAACCGGGCCCGGAAGAGGTCCAAAAGTTCTAAAATCCGACTGCTCCCTACATTCATCATTATTTCTTAAAAAAACCAGGACCTTATGGGGGACTGGTTTTTTTTTGATACGAATATGGAGTGGCAATAAGGTCTAAATTTTACCGATGAAATTAAACGAACCCTTCTTTTTTATGGTTTAACTAACTGAAATTGTTGGTTAAATTTTTATTTCTCTTGATGCTAAATATTCCCTCTGTTTTTTATAGGTTTTCATAGCTGAGCTTTTAATATGAAAAGGTTAACTATGCCTTAGATGTGATGTGTGCACTCAAGGTTGGGCCTATAGGTTCATTAATCTAAGGTGAAGCATGATGTAGTGACGGGCCTTATTTCACCTGCTTTTAGGGAAGAGTGCAGCAAGGAAATAGAGCCAAATAGCACATTGCCGCTTCCTACCATAGGGGTAAGAGGCTCCGCCATGTTGGTATGCTTTGACGAATAACAGTGAGTGGAACAATGAATTCCAACCTTAAATCCAATTTGTCCAAATGTATTTTGGCAAGTGCTGTATCTTTGGCGTGTTTCTCTGCGAATGCAGCGGCGCCATCGAATGTTTACTTTTATAATCCCGCACCACATGATTACATTGAAATCCATTGGGATGACAATAGTACCGATGAAACTGAATTTAAAATTCAGCGTCGAAATGAAGGCACGACCACTTGGTATGACATAGAAAGTGCACCTGCAAATAGCACATCATGGACAAAAATAGATTATAACCGAGGCCCAACAAAAGACATTCGCGTAGTGGCTGTTCGCACTGCAGGCAATCAGAACAGCCAGCCTGTTCGACTGGTCGGAACAGATGACACATTAGAGGTATATAAAGAAGTTCCGGGCATTCGTTCACCTCAAAACCACATGATGCAGTCCGTTACCTCAGGTGAGATGGTTACTTTTAGTGAGCTTCAAGATCAAACGCCGTCAGACCCATCAAAAGGTAAAGCCACACGGGTCTCAACCTTCTTTGAAATTAAAGTGAAAGAAGCCGGATCAAGTGACAATCTTATTATATCGCCCACATATGAAACACGGCCTCAAATTCGCAATAGTTTAGCCCATAACGATCCGGCTCATACCGGCGGACATAAGCCGTATGGTTACTCTTATTATGGCCCAAACGCCGATGCAGCAGGCCGTACACTGCATCAAAAGCATTGGACAAATTTCGACTCCACTAACAATGTGACGGTTCAAATCGAATTATTAGACTCAGCGAGCCTATCGGGCCCAATCAACATCAGCGACGTAGAAATTCATCCTTCTCCTTTGAGCTCACGGTTGGTGAACAACACCACGTTAGAGGTAGAGCTCAAAGGTGCGACTGAGTTTTCACGTCACTATCGCATTGCGTTGAACCGCTCGGCTTGGGACGATGAAGTGCCCAATCGTGCGGGGACCATTATCGAATCGCCTCTTTTTATTTTTGTAAATCCACTGCACCATGCGCCCGCATCTGCGCCTGAAGGACAGATCAAGGAATTTGATAATGGAACGCTAGTGGCGATAGGTTCTGGTATTCATCTACCCAACTCTAACTACCAGCATTACGGCGATGGCGCGAATGAAACAGCGCGTGAGGTTTATGCGCCAGGTGACGCTTACCTCCACTACGGCTTTTTAGTTAACAAACCTGTTGCAGATACCAAGATCTGGGGGCGCGCTATTTACAGTGACGAAATGTTTATCGTCTATCCCGATACGGATACTGGTTATTCCGGCTCAGATGAATCGCGGACGCCGTGGGCCAGAATACGTGGAATTGCGAATAACCCTTGGGGCATCGAAGATGCGTCTTGGAGTTCGCACTTCCATGCTCGCGGCAATATAGAACACAAAGTGACGTTTGATGGCTTTACCAACATTGGCGCTCGGATGGGAACTTCGGTCAAGAGCGCAACCGCCGATATCTTGAATCACAAAGACGTAGGGTACGGTGGCGGAACTTATCAGACTGGTGGCAATTCCAAGACTTACTATCTTGGCAACATGATGGCAAATGATGATGATGTCACTTACATCCATGAAGACTACACCATGGAGCACAACACTACCTTTAATGAACATAATGGACCAAGTTTCCAGTTCGGTTGGTCAGTGAATACCAAAGATGCCAAAGCCAAGGTGTATGATCATACGGTATTTAGTTCGAATCGTCGTGATGACGATAAATTCGGTAAAAACCATGGTGTATTCAACACGCGCTTGCAGTTAGGAAATCTGGAGCAGCACATCGGTGGACACTTCGAAAACTTCGAATTCTGGGGAAAAGAAGTCATCCTGTTTAATCTTCAGGTGTGGAATGACAAAAATACAGTGGGCACAGACATGACAAGTCTGCTCAGTGATAAAACCTTTAAGAACTTTGAAGTCCATGAATTGCCATATTTTCAAAACCAACTTTTGGGCTCTGAAGATACTACCAACAACAACGTCGGTTACCTTCGCTTTTTACACTTTGATAATGTGAAATTTGAAGGTGTTGCGTTGACGAATATCGACGACAGAGACTTGTTCAATTACAACGAGTATGTGCTTAAACATACGTTGACTTTTTTTAGTTTGCCCAATGCGGTTAATCAGCCGGCATCTGGCAATTCCCCCATTGGTGAATCCATTTCGATCAAAGCACTGGTGAATAATAAGTTTGTTCAAGCTGACGACTCTTTACCTGCGAGTTTGAGCCCATTGGTGGCAAACGAGGGAAATGCCTCTCAAACGTTTGATGTGGTTGATGCCGGTGGAGGATATGTCGCCCTTAGAGCTCCAAATGGTTATTACATTAAAGCCGACCCTAAGCGCTATGGTTACGTGTATACCGAACCAGATCAAGTCCGAGGCGATACAGACACCACTGCAATTACCGATGATGCAAAGTTTGTTTGGGTAGATGTTGATTCCTCCACTTTCGCGCTCTGGTCAAAGGCTATGGGGCTGTACGTGAAAGCCGAAGCCAATTCCGGTCCAGAGCGTCCATTATATGCGGCGGCTAAAAGCGTGGGTAATTGGGAGAAATTCACTACTGGTAGCACCTCTGATCCGGTTGATGGCGTCACCGAAGGTGTGAAGTTCCTTGAGCATAAAGCCTCTGGAGAGCGTCTGCGCTATCACTCATCAACTAATACCGTGAGCTTGAATACAGGTACTGCCAACTACAACAAATGGGAGTTAGTTAAAACTGATGGCGATTGGTTCCGCCTAGTGAGTGAGCAAAACAACAATGTGCTGGGATCGGAAGATGGCGCATCAGTTTTACATTTCAGCAGCAGCAATACAGGTGCTAACTATGAGTGGAAGTTTGAAGTTGAAGCCGACGGTTGGGGGAGGCTGATTCATCGCTCCAGTGGCTTGCGCCTTCATATTCATGAAGATGAAAGTAACTTTGTGATCGGGCCTAACTCTTGGACAGGTGATCGCACCTTGTGGAGATTAACAGGTATTTAAAGCCGTTCCAACGGGCCAGAGGAACTTCATCACCTCTGGCTCAATTCACAAAAACTAGAGGGGTTCAGTGGCGATAAGCTGCATCAGCTCATTCTTATTTCATGTTCAAAATGGCTTTGAGAGTGCTTGGATAGTTCGCCTATCCCCTAATCTCAGAGTTAGTTACGGAACCATTCAACAGGCTATTAAATATGACACGGTATGCTTTTACATTGGGGGCGGTATTGTTACTTGCTTCATGTGGAGGTGGGGGGGCCTCGGATTCTACCTCAACTCCTGAAGCTCCACTTGATCTTGAGATCAACAGTTTTAACTTAGAACCTCACAACAACGAGCTACTTCATTCCGATGTTTTTTCTAATATTATCACCGTATCAGGCCTTTCCGAGAGCGCAGAAGTGGACGTTTCTCTCAGTTCTTGCACAACGTTTTGTCAGTTAAAAGTAAATGGTGAAGTGGTTCCATCTCCTAGTGTTGCGGTCAATGGCACCACCGTTCAGGTAATGCTCATGGCTCCTGCAGTTGCGAGCGAGGAAGCATCTGCGGAGTTAAGAATTGCTCAGCTAATGTCTCGATTCATCGTCACGGCTGTATCCGAGCTTGATGATTCTGTCGACGCGTATGATCTGGGAGCATTCAATAATGCAGCACTTGGTGACAGTTTAGAGTCTAACGAAGTGATGGTTTCAGGTTTGTCAGATGGAGTCGAAGTGGATGTGATTTTTACATCATGCAGTACCACTTGCCAATTGCAAATCAATGACGAAGTCGTATTGTCACCGGGCAAAGTAGCCAATGGCGACAAGGTAAAAATTCTATTAACCGCTCCTTCTGAGTACAGTAGCCAATCATTGGCAGAGCTTACTATTGCACAACTCACACAAACCTTCACTGTGACGACGATGGTGACGCCAGATCTACAGGTTGATGATTATATTCTCGGCGCTGTGAATGGTGCGGAAGTCAATGACGTGGTCGCATCGGATGAGGTGAGCGTTACCGGTCTTTCTGACGGGGTCGAAGTGGATGTGAGTCTTACATCATGCAGTACTTCCTGCCAATTGAAAATCAATGGCGAAGTCGTATCGTCACCCGGCAAAGCAACCAATGGCGCCAAGGTGAAAGTTCTACTAACCGCCTCTTCTGAATACATTAGCCAAGCATCGGTAGAGCTAACTATTGCGCAACTGAGCGAAGTATTTACTGTCACAACCATGACAGATCCGTTATGGCTTGAATACCAGCCCACGGCGTTACACTTCTACAACCCTGCACCCTATGATTTTTTGGAGTTATTTTGGCAAGACAATGCCATAGCTGAGGTTGGCTATCGTATTGACAAACGTGCTGAAGGAACAAGCGACTGGGTATCATTCGGTACTGCACCAGCTGATGCAACCTCTTGGAGTAGTGACTCCTATGACCGCTCAGGGAACACTGAGGACATCCGAGTGGTTGCGTTATTTGAAAACGATGCAATCAGCAGCGACTCAATTCGCTTAGTGGGGCAAGACGATTCGTTTGAAGTGTACGCCGAGTTGCCAGACATACGCACCCCTAAAATCCACAGCATTGATGGTATTAGTTTTCCTGAAATTTCACCGCAAGCACCCATAGATCCAAGCTTGGGCAATGCGATGCAAATTTCAACATTTTTCGCTATTCAGGTGAAAGAACTAGGGACAGCACAGGCATTTCAAACGTCGCCTACATATGAAGTGCGTCCGCAACTTCGGATCGATTTACCGGTGGATGATCCTATGTTTAGTGGCGGGCATAACGTCTATGACTATGGACTGTATGGTCCAAATTCAAACGTCTCTGAGCTTCGAACCGTTCATCAACGACACTGGAGTCATTTTGACGCGAGTAATGATATCGTTGTTCGTATTGAACTACTTGAGACTGCCAATTTACCGGGACCGATCGATTTAGCTGACTTAGATGTTCAACCCGCTCCTCTAAAAGTTGAACAAATCAGCGAGCGCGTGATTGAGCTGACACTCGAAGCTGACAACGACGATTACACCAAACATTATCGAATTGCAATGAACCGTAATGCTTGGTCCGCCGCAGTACCTGGTAGAACGGGTACCATTATCGAGTCGCCGCTATTTATTAATATTAACCCCATGCATCATGCGCCGGCCTCTGCGCCTGAAGGTGAAATCAAGGAGTATGACGGGGGCAAGCTTGTGGTGTTTGGTTCGGGGATTCACTTACCCAACAATACTTATGCCCGTTTCGGCAAGCTAGCAAATGATGTCGCTGAAGAAGTATTTTGGCCTGCCGATTCATTATTCCACAGCGCTTTTATTATCAAAGATACATCACACCCGCTGAAGTTGTGGGGCCGAGGTATGTATACCGATATGCTCTACAAGGCCGGTGCAGATGAAGAAAATGACACAAGCCGCACTCCGTGGGCTCACACCACACCAAATGGCGCAATGAATAACATTTGGGGGTTGGAAAACCCGTCTTGGGGGGCTCGAATTTACATTAATGATGTAACACAAAAAGCAACGGTTGATGGGTTGGTCGCTGTAACTCGAGGAATGGGTCATACCGTCAAAGACGGCGTTGCTGATATTTTAAATCTCAAAAGCATTGGTTATGCAGGTGCGACTTATCAATCAGGGAGCGTGAATGATGTGCTTTATCGCGGCACTATTATGTACAACAACGACGACACCACCTATACCCATATGAACTATCGAATGGAGCATTGTGTTACGTACAACTTGCACAATGGACCTAGTTTCCAAATAGGTTGGGCGGTGAATAGTAACGATGCTAAGAGTCGAGTTTATGATCATACTGTGTTTGACTCCCCGCGTAATAAACCCACAACTCCGGGCAGTAACCACGGTGTATTTAACTCTCGTTTACAGCTGGGGCAGTTAGTACACCACCAAGGCGGCTACTACGAGAATATGGAATTGTGGGGTAAAGAATCCATAATATTTAATGTTCGGATTTGGAATGATGATAATCGCCGAGGCCCTAATGAAAATCTCACGAGTGTTTTGGGCGACAAAACCTACAAAAACTTTACCGTACATCAAACACCTTTTATTCCGAATCGTTTCTTGAGCGAAGTTGATATCGATCGCAATAACATCGGCTATATCCGATTTATTCACTTTGATAACTTAGTACTTGAAGGTGACCTCATTGACAATATTGATGAGCGTGGATTTTTTGAGTATGACGAACGCACGTTGCAACATACATTTACTTTCTTTAGCTTGCCTAAAGCTATTGAAGCCCCGATTGCGGGCAATGCACCAATAGGCAAGTACATCACTATTACCGCATCGCACAATTATGCGCCTATTTTAGCGAATGTATCATTGCCGGTTAGCTTGAGCCCGCTGACCGCTAATTCTGATAACAACTTGTTGGCTCTGCAACAGTTTGCCGTGGTTGATGCCGGTGATGGTTATGTGGCTTTAAAGGCTGAAAACGGCTACTACGTGAAAGCAGATCCTGCCCGTTATGGTTATGTGTACACTGAACCCGACCTGTTGCGTGGCGACTTAGACACCCAAGGGGTAACCGAGGATGCCAAGTTTATCTGGATAGACAATCTTGATGGTAGTTTCTCGCTTTACGCAAAATCAATGGGATTACTGGTGCGAACTGAATTGAACTCTGGGCGTGAGTTGCCGCTTTATGCTGCGCATGATGTGACTGACTCTCAGAGCAGTTTTATGTTCAGTGAACTTGGAGATGTGCCAGATAGCGAATTGCCGGTTTTCATTGAACCTGATATTTCAGAAGGCATTAAGGTTTTGAATCATGCTGCTTCGGGTAACAATCTGCGATACACCGCAGCTGACGGTTTTACCTTAAGTTCAGACCTTGGCGTAGATGCCCAATGGCAAGTTGAGTGGACAGATAGTATCTATTTCCGACTTATTCATGTTGCCACAGGGCAAGTGTTGGGCATTGAAAATGGCGATCTTAAATCGATTCCATCGCTATTCAGTAATGGTAGCAGCGGTGAAGACTATGAATGGTCATTCTCGGATGAAGGTGAGTGGGGTCGCTTGATTCATCGTGCCAGTGCACTTCGACTGCATTTTCATGAGAATGGCAGCCAGTTTGAACTAGGTCCAAACGAATGGACAGGCAGCCGTACTCAATGGTCAATCGAAGAGCCGTAATGGTCACGCATTGAACAAGAAGGCAGGTTTAGGAATTGAACCAGCCTTCTTTATGGCGTGATGCTGCCTACTGGCTTAGCTCATGCAGAGCCTTGACGCTATTCAGCGTCGGCATATCATTTTAAACATTTCATTTTCTGCTAAAATCTCAAATCCTCAGAACGCCATTTCGACGACGAGTCTGTTATTTGGCTTTAGTTTTAGATCTTGACTCTTAATGTTGGTGTTTTTATGAACATGTCTCTCTCGCGTCGCCTTTCCATTGCACCCATGCTCGATTGGACTGACCGTCATTGCCGTTATTTCCACCGTCAGTTGAGTCAACATGCTTTGTTGTACACCGAAATGGTTACCACGGGGGCTATCTTATTTGGCAAAGGTGACTATTTACAATTCAATGAGTTAGAGCAACCGGTTGCCGTCCAGTTGGGAGGAAGTGATCCGGTTGATCTGGCGAAGTGTGCCAAAATTGCCGCCGAACGAGGTTATTCCGAGATTAACCTGAACGTGGGCTGCCCGTCTGATCGCGTGCAAAAAGGTCGGTTTGGTGCGTGCCTGATGGAAGAGCCTAAGTTGGTCGCGGAATGCGTCGATGCAATGAAGCAAGTTGCCGACATCCCTGTGACCGTGAAACACCGCATTGGGATTGATGAGCATGAAAGCTATGCGTTCATGACTGACTTTGTGGGGGAGGTCAATCAAGCTGGATGCGATGTGTTTATTGTTCATGCACGTAAAGCTTGGCTGCAAGGTTTAAGCCCAAAGCAAAACCGAGAAGTACCTCCTTTGGACTATGAGCGTGTGTATCAACTGAAGAAAGATTTCAACCATTGCCATATTTCTATCAATGGCGGAGTGATGACGTTAGCACAAGCTTTGGAGCATTTAGAACATGTGGATGGCGTGATGATGGGGCGGGCAGCGTATCAAAACCCTTATTTATTAGCTGAAGCCGATGCCCTTATTTTTGGGCAAGAAACAGAACGTCGTTCTCGCGCTGACATCGTGCAAGCGATGTTGCCGTATATGGAAGCTCAGATCAGTGAAGGGGCACGCTTGAACAGCATTATTCGACACATGCTCGGCCTGTATCAGGCGGTTCCTGGTGCTCGGGCTTGGCGCCGTTATCTCAGTGAAAATGCGCGGGGTGAAGGCAAAACCATTCAAGTGGTTGAGCAAGCCATGGCACTGGTCTACGACTAATCCGGTCGGATACTGCATCACTCTTTTGTCACCGTTGTCATTTTCACTAACTCATTGGTGAAAATGACCAATGTCACACTTTAAACCTCACCTCCTTTACTCACTATAAATCCACAAAAATAAAAATAGTCGTCTAAAAACAAGCGCTTAAAAATATTTTTATAACTTGGCACAGCAATTGAATTGTATACCTCGTAACGCAGTGAAGCCGAGCAATCTCACTGGAATCTAATTTAAATTATGGAGAATACAATCATGAACCGCATTCAAATCACTATCGCAGCAGCCTCGGCTTTATTTGTAACTGGCTTCGCGGGTACCGCAGCTGCTTCAGACTTTTCAGACACAAGTGCATCAGTTAGCACTGTTGTATCAGAAATGGCCGCTGAGGTTTCGAACAGTCTTGCTGATGAAATCAAAGCGAGCTCTGAGCGTCAATTGGAACAAGCTTGGTTAGCACTTCAGGCCATGCTTGACGACAGCGAAGGCGACAAAGAGTAATCAACATGATATCGCCAATGGAACTGATGATGTGGTGGAGTTTACCTTTGGCCGGGTGGCTGGTGGCTTGGATTGCCTACCAGCTACTCAATCGCCTCAGCGCAAAGCCAATGACACATTGAACTCAGTGGCAGCATCGACCAGTTCAACCGTTTCGAGAGTTGCAAAATTTGATGATAAAGAAAACTAAGGAATCGAACGATGAGACATCGTCACTATGAAAACACATTAAGCCGACGCCCTGTGGAAGGCAAAATTGCTGGCGTCATTGCTGGGTTCGCAGAAAATTGGGGCTTAAGCCGTTTCTGGTTACGTATTGTGGCACTGGTATTGTTATTTAGTATGCCTTTGATCACTTTGCCTTGTTACATTTTAGCCGCATTGCTAATGCCTGTAGCCAAAGAGCGCTATCACGTAGGCGGTTAGCTTTTTGTAGGGCAGTTTCGTTGAACGAGCCATGTTCTGTAATAAGGAACAAAGCAAACACTATATAGAACAATGCATTCGAGCCGGCACTCTGTGAATTTGGCCATTTACAGTCTCATAATGGCATTTCCGATCCTCATTGGTTTTATCGTGCTGAGTTCTCATTGCAACCCCTTCAAATCGACGTTATGTGTGTTTTTTGAATGTTCAATCTATTCATGGGGCTGATGAGAAGCAAGCACGTGCGCGCGATCTCCT
The DNA here is from genome assembly GCF_023703465.1 of Echinimonas agarilytica. NCBI lineage: Bacteria > Pseudomonadati > Pseudomonadota > Gammaproteobacteria > Alteromonadales > Echinimonadaceae > Echinimonas > Echinimonas agarilytica. Next base: position 829,405 of record NZ_JAMQGP010000001.1, read on the forward strand.
GACACGTTACTTTTTCGTGCACTTTATGACTCTTTGAGTGATGAGATGCCTGCGTGATCATCGCGCGGAGTTGTTTAAAAAGCGCTATCGCGCACGCTCAAAGAAAGCTGTGATGGCTTGTTTGCATTCTTGACTTTTGAGGCGCTGAGCAAACACAGATGCTTCTTGTTGAATAGTGGTGGAGACTTGTTTTTTCATCGGCTCTTTCAACAATTCTTTGGAGGCTTGTACCGCCTCGGGTGGTACTTGAGCGAGATGCTTGGCTGCAGTGAGTGCTAACTTGTGAATATTGCTTGGCGGAGCAATGGTATTAATAAGCCCTGCATCTAGCGCTTGTTGGGCAGTAAATGGTTCACCCAACAGTAGCCATTCGGCGGCTTTGGCGTAGCCCACTTGTTGGGGCAGTAAAAGACTTGAACCGGCTTCCGGAACTAAACCAAGTCGTGCGAAAGGAAGTTGAAGGCGAGTGTTCTCAGCGCAAAAAATGAGGTCACTATGTAATAGAATGGTTGTGCCAATACCAATAGCTACGCCTTCAGCAATGGTCACAATAGGCTTAGGAAATTGGCTCAGTACTGAGAGGAAGTCGAGAATGCTGCCTTCGGAAAGTTCTGTGGTTAAAAATTCTTGCAGGTCATTGCCTGCGGTGAAATTTCCGCCCGCACCGCATAGCATTACAACACGCACACCGGGGTCACTTGCTGCATCATTGAGGTGTTGCGCAAGTTGTTGATACATAGAAATCGTTAAGGCATTTTTCTTATCTGGGCGGCAAAGGGTGATGGTTTGGATATGATCTTGGTATGCTGACAATACAGACGTCATAATGAGATTCTCCTTCTCTGGTCATACCAGTATGAGGGGCGAATCAATAACCACAAGAAAGGATGCAAAAAACTGTGATCAAAAAACTATTGTTTGGGGCTTTGTTACTGTTGAGCTCATCGGCCTATGCGTGTTGTGATTTACAATTTTCAGAAGCGATTGTCCGAGCTCCTATGCCGGGAGTGCCGAATGCAGCTGCTTTTGTGTCGATTGAAAATAAATCGTTGAACGCCAAACAGTTGATTTCAGCCAGCTCGGAAGTGGCTGAACGAGTGGAATTGCACAATCATATTCAAGAAGATGGAATGATGAAGATGAGACGCGTGGCGTCTATTGAAATTCAAGGTCAGCAAACGGTGAAGTTACAACCCGGTGGCTACCACATTATGTTGTTTGGATTAAATAAGTCATTGAAGGAAGGCGAGTCAGTCAGCTTTTTGCTAACCTTTAGCGATGAGCAAACGCATCAAGTTCAGGCTGTCGTTCAGGACCTAATGTCTCAGCATCAACACCACCATCATTAATTGTTTTTTATTTCGGGGTTGCCGTGGAAAAGTCGTATTGGAAGAGTATCTTATCGGGAATCGCTGCACTGACAGTGGTGTTTTATATCATTGCTGTTTGGTGGAGTGGCGAGCCCGATGTACCCGATGTGCATGAGGTTGCTCGTGCCACCGCAGAGCAAGAAGAAGTCTCCATGGTGCCGGGGTATGCCACCACGACGAGCCTGATTTTAGTGGTTGATCAGCTCATGAACAAACCGGGTGGCTACCTGAGTAACGATGTGATGCCGCCGGGCGTATTGATGGACAATATGCCAAGCTGGGAATTTGGCGTGCTTGAAATTGCCCGCGATACGGCTCTGGCCATGCGCCGAGACTTTGCCCGAAGCCAATCTCAATCGACTGAAGATCCTGATTTAACGGTGGCTCACCCATCCCTCAATATTTCACACACAAGCTGGATGTTGCCGTCTTCTGAAGACGAATATTCCAAGGCGGTTGTTGCCTTGAAATCGTACCGAACGCGCTTGGCCGATCCTAATGATTTCTCGGCTCAGTTTTACACGCGTGCCGATAATCTGAGTGAATGGCTCCGGTTTGTGGAAAAGCGTCTGGGCTCTCAGTCGCAAGCACTCAGTGCTAGCGTAGGACGCGACAGCTTAAACATCGATATGATGGGCGACACTCATGGCTCTCAATCCACGGCAACGCCAGACGAACAAATGGTGAAAACTAGCTGGTGGAAAATCGATGATGTATTTTATGAAGCGCGTGGCACAAGCTGGGCACTCATGGTTATGCTGCGTGGTATTGAAGTTGATTTTGCAGAGGTGCTGAAGAAGAAAAACGCCACTGTGGGGCTGCAACAAATTATTCGTGAACTTGAAGCAACTCAAACGTCACTTTGGAGCCCTATGGTGTTGAATGGCTCAGGCTTTGGCATGTTAGCCAATCATTCTTTGGTGATGGCGAATTATATCTCTCGAGCCAATGCTGCTGTGATTGATTTACGGGAATTATTGAATCAAGGCTGATATTATCTGCGCTCACACACTATTAATGGCGCACAAGACGCCATTATTGCGAGACAAGATAATGATAAAAACATTAATTACTTTAGCGGGAGCGTTATCCCTGATCGCGCCCGTTGCTCAAGCTGACATGCTTGGCTTCAAATTTGGTATTCAAGGTTGGTCGCAGTCTGTTGATGGTGGCTATGGCGTCACCCAAGACTTCCCTGACTACAACATCGATGGTGACACAGCCATGACAGGCTATGTGTCGTTTGAACATCCTCTCCCTCTCGTTCCAAACGTAAAGTTGCGCTTTTCCGATTATGACGCTGACGGCAATAATGCACTTGCTGATGATGTCAGTATCGGCGGTGTCGTCATTCCTGCCGGAACTGAATTCAAAGCTGTGGTTGATGCCAAAACAATTGATTACATCATGTACTACGAAGTGTTGGACTTTGATGTAGGCAGCCTCGACTTAGGCTTAAATGTGCGTCAACTCGACGGTGATGTGCGTCTTGTGACGGATGTTGAAACCGGAAGCGAGTCACTCGACTCATTTATTCCAATGTTCTACGGTGCCGCCAGTACTGAATTTCCATTTTCAGGGATTTCAGCATACGGTGAGTTTAACTACATCAAGTATGATGGTAGCAAGCTACTCGATTGGCAATTGGGCCTGGGCTATAAAGTCATCGACAGCTTAGCGTTGAATTTAACCGCTCAGCTAGGCTACCGCGTGTCTCATTACGAACTTGACGACATTGATAACATCTATGGCGACCTTAAATATGATGGTGCCTACTTGGGTGTTGAAGCGCATTTCTAAATAAAGATGTGGTCATGTTTGATGCGAAGGCGCTTAAATAGCGCCTTATTTCATTATGATATATAAAAATCAATATCCATTCTTTTGTGTTATTTAAAAAACACTTTAATCTTATCGCACTCAATAAAAGTAAGGTTAGCCAGACCATGCAATTACCAGGACTCACCAGTCCCTTGACGGACCAACAACTAAGCAAGCTTCAGCAAGCGCTTGCTGAGATGTCGCCACTGCAAATGAGCTGGGTTAGCGGTTATTTAGCAGCCCTTAGCCAAGCCGGTGCCGGAACTATTCCTGCTGGAGCGCCCGTTGCAGCCGCAGGCGAAAGCCTCAAACTCACTATTTTAGTGGCATCGCAAACAGGTAACGCCGCAGGCGTTGCGAAACAACTGAAAGCTAAAGCTGACGAACAAGGTGTAGCCGCCGATGTTGTTAGCATGGGTGATTTCAAGCCTAACAAGCTCAAAAATGAAAAACTGTTGGCCATTGTTGCGTCCACGCATGGTGAAGGCGAGCCACCAGATGATGCTGAAGAGTTGCATAGTTTCTTGGTCAGCAAAAAAGCACCCAAACTCAACGATGCCCAATACACGGTATTGTCGTTAGGTGACTCAAGCTACGAATTTTACTGCCAAACGGGTAAAGACTTTGACGAGCGTTTAGGCAAGCTGGGCGCGCAAGCATTTGTTCCTCGTGTTGATTGTGATGTTGATTACGACGAAGCTGCGGCAACGTGGATTGAAGATGTTGTTGCGAAAGCCAAAGAGTTAACAGCGTCCTCGGCAGCTCCTACAGTGGCAGGAACCGCTGCGGTTTCAGCACCGGCTGAAAGCCAATACAACAAGAAAAACCCGTTTAACGCGAGCTTGTTGACCAACCAGAAAATTACAGGCCGAGATTCGATCAAAGACATTCGTCATATCGAAATCGACTTGGAAGGCTCTGATCTTCAGTATCAAGCCGGAGACGCACTGGGCGTTTGGTTTGAGAATGACGCGGCGTTGGTCGATGAATTACTCACGCTTGTCAAACTCGAAGGCAATGCAGAATTACGCGCGGCCTTGATTAATGAGTATGAGTTAACACTGAGCTACCCAGGCTTCATTAAAGGTTTGGCAGAAGTAACGGGCAATGCAGAGCTCAAAGCGATGGCCGAAGATGCCACCCAGCTTCGTGACTACATTGCAGATCGCCAAATCATCGATATTGTTCGTGACTATCCGTTAGAGCTAACCGCTGAGCAGCTAACCGGCGCATTGCGCAAAATGGCGCCACGTTTGTACTCTATCGCTTCAAGTCAGGCTGAAGTTGACGAAGAAGTTCACTTAACCGTGGGCGTGGTCAGTTACGATGCGCACGGCAAGCCACATATGGGGGGCGCATCTGGATTTTTAGCTGAACGCCTTGAAGACGGTGGACAGGTGAAAGTTTTTGTTGAGCCAAACAACAACTTCCGTCTCCCTGCAAACCCTGAAACGCCAATTATTATGGTTGGCCCAGGCACTGGCGTTGCACCGTTCCGTTCATTCATGCAACAGCGTGATGCCGACGGCATTGAAGGCAATAGCTGGATGTTCTTTGGCAACCCACACTTTACGCAAGACTTCTTGTATCAAGTGGAGTGGCAAGGTTATCTCAAGTCGGGTGCTCTCGAGCGCATGGATGTGGCGTTCTCACGCGATCAAGAACAAAAAGTTTACGTTCAACATCGTTTGCTCGAACAAGGCAAAGATGTGTATGCATGGCTTGAGCGCGGTGCGCACTTCTACGTGTGTGGCGATGCTAACCAAATGGCAAAAGACGTTCATGAAGCACTGCAAACAATTGTGCAAGAGCATGGCGGTAAGAGCGAAGAAGAAGCCCAGCAATATCTGACTGAATTGCGTAAGGCGAAGCGTTATCAACGGGACGTGTACTAATGAGCGACATTAATATCGAAGAATTGAAGGTCAAAGGTAATTTGGCCGACAACGAGCGTATGAAGCGCGAGAGCAATTTCTTACGCGGTACGATTGCAGAAGAGCTAAATGATCCGATCACCGGTGGTTTTGGGCCTGACAACTTTCAGTTGATCCGCTTTCACGGTATGTATCAGCAAGACGACCGTGATATTCGTGCAGAGCGTGCCAAGCAGAAGCTAGAGCCTTTGCATACGGTGATGTTGCGTGCACGTTTACCGGGCGGAATTATTCAACCCAGCCAGTGGTTAGGCATTGATAAATTTGCTGAAGAAAAGACGATTCACGGCAGTATTCGTCTGACAACGCGTCAAACATTTCAATTTCATGGAGTGCTTAAGCGCAACATGATTGAAATGCATCAAACCTTAAATGCAATGGGCATTGATTCCATTGCAACTGCGGGTGATGTGAACCGTAACGTACTGTGTACGAGTAACCCTGTTGAGTCTGAATTACACGCAGAAGCATATGACTGGGCGACTAAAATATCAGAGCACTTGTTACCTAAGACAAATGCCTATGCCGAGATTTGGTTGAACGGCGAAAAAGCTGAAACCACAGAAGAACCAATTTTGGGTTCGAACTACTTGCCACGTAAGTTCAAAACGACAGTGACCATCCCACCTTTAAATGATGTGGATATTCATGCCAACGACTTGAACTTTATTGCCATTTCAAACAATGGCAAGCTCATTGGTTTTAACGTGCTTGTGGGCGGTGGCTTGGCCATGACTCACGGAGATAACGCCACTTATCCGCGCAAAGCGAGCGAGTTTGGTTTTATCCCACTGTCGGCCACTCTTGATGTTGCCGCCGCTGTAGTAACCACTCAGCGTGACTTGGGCAACCGAGTGAACCGCAAAAATGCGAAAACTAAATACACGCTTGAACGTGTTGGTGTTGATGTATTTAAAGCAGAAGTTGAACGTCGCGCAGGTGTTCAATTTGAGGCGACTCGCCCTTATGAGTTTACCGAACGTGGTGATCGCTTTGGTTGGGTTGATGGGATTGACGGTAAGCAGCACTTAACCGTGTTTATCGAAAATGGTCGAATTTTGGACTTCCCAAACAAGCCACTGAAAACCGGTATGCGTAAGATTGCAGAAATTCATCAAGGTGATTTTCGCATGACGGCCAACCAAAACTTGGTCATTGCCGGTGTTGCGCCAGAGCAAAAAGACACGATTGAACAGCTTGCTCGTGAGCATGGTTTGATTGATGACGGCGTGAGCAATCAACGTTTGAGCTCTATGGCTTGTGTTGCGTTCCCAACGTGCCCATTAGCCATGGCCGAAGCTGAACGGATGTTGCCAGAGTTTGTCACTCAGATTGAAGGGTTGCTGGCAAAACACGGAGCGGCTGAAGAGTCCATCATTACTCGTGTAACGGGCTGTCCAAACGGTTGTGGACGCGCCATGTTGGCAGAAATTGGCTTAGTGGGCAAAGGCCCAAGCAAGTACAACTTGTATCTCGGCGGTACTCACAATGGTGAGCGTATCCCCCGCCTTTATCAGGAAAACATCACCGATGCTGAGATCCTCACGCACATTGATGGCCTGATTGGTCGTTGGCTTCAGGAACGTGATGGCGAAGAGCGCTTTGGTGACTTCGTGGTCCGTGCCGGCATTATTGCCCCTGTTGTCGACTCAGCGAAGGATTTTCATGATGCTGGCGCAATCGTCTAAAGTATTTGCGGAATTGTCTGCGGCAGAGCAATCATCTCAGTTGGCCAGCATTAATGCTGACCTTGAGAAAATGACCGCTCAGCAGCGTGTTACTTGGTCACTGGAAAATCTGCCGCAGGTGCAGGTTTTATCGTCTAGCTTTGGCATTCAAGCTGCGGTGTTATTGCACATGCTGACTGAGCAAAAGCCCGACATCCCAGTAGTGCTGGTAGACACAGGTTATTTGTTTCCTGAGACTTATCAATTTATTGATCAACTGACGGAACGCTTAAAACTCAATTTGCAGATTTATAGCAACAAAATGAGCCCTGCTTGGCAAGAAGCGCGATTTGGCAACTTGTGGGAAAACGGTGTAGAAGGCATTGAGCAATATAACCGTATGAACAAAGTTGAACCCATGCAGCGCGCTATGGCAGAGCTGAATGCTTCCACTTGGTATTCCGGTCTTCGTCGGAGCCAATCGAGTACGCGTAACAGTTTACCTGTGCTCGACCGCGTGAAAGACCGTTTTAAAGTGCTTCCAATCATTGATTGGAGCAATAAAGATGTGCATTACTACCTGAAAGAGAACGACCTTCCGTACCATCCATTGTGGGACAAAGGTTACGTGTCTGTGGGTGATGTGCACACCAGTCGTCCGCTTGAAGCTGGCATGACCGAAGAAGAAACCCGCTTCTTTGGTTTGAAACGCGAATGTGGTTTACACGAATCAAACGTTGACGGAGATGGTATCTAATGCCTTTAAGTGGCTCGCAAAGCACTGTTTTACAGGTACCCAGTCAATATCTAACAACACCAATGGCGCAAATCTCACTTGTGGGGGCTGGGCCGGGTGATGTTGGATTGCTAACCATCAATGCTTTACTTCGAATCCAGCAGGCTGAAATCGTATTGTTCGATTACTTAGTCTCTGAGCAAATTTTGTCGTTGTTGCCCTCAAGCTGTCAGCGTTATTGCGTTGGCAAAAAAGCAGGACAACACAGCATGACTCAAGATGCGACCAATCAGTTGCTACTTAAAGTCGCCGCGACCGGTAAACGCGTATTGCGCCTGAAAGGCGGCGACCCGTTTATTTTTGGTCGGGGGGCAGAAGAAATGCAAATTTTGCTCGACCAAGGTCATCATGTTGAAGTGATACCGGGGATCACCGCTGCGTCAGGTTGTGCCGCATATGCGGGGATTCCACTCACTCACCGCGATGTTGCGCAAAGCGCCACTGTGGTCACCGGCTTTTGTAAGAATGAAGGCAAAGCGCCCAACTGGAAACAGATGGCAGTATCGAATAGCACGGTTGTGGTCTACATGGGGCTGTTTAAAGCCGCTAAGATTGCCGCAGAACTCATAGATAATGGGCGCGATGCCAGTACGCCTGTTGCGATTATTGAGAAAGGCTGTACGCCCGAGCAACGTGTGGTTGAATGCGAACTTCAGCAGCTAGCAGATACAATTGCCGAGCATCAAATCCAGTCGCCGGCATTGCTTGTGATCGGTGATGTGGTGAGCATGCGATTGCAGCAACCTGCTGAAGATAAAGCGCATAACGCAGCCTAACCCCAAGTATTGTCGCGACGTAAAAAAACCAGAGCAGATGCTCTGGTTTTTTATGCGTGCCGATTGCGAGTTATATTGATCGAACACAAAAACAGAAAAATCGAATTGATTATTATTATCATCTAAAATGTTGGTGAGAATGATCATGCTGTTAACCCCCGAAATGACTGGTATTGCCAGTCCAGACCCACTAAAGAATGCATTTAAGATCAAAAATGCGGCTCATGCGGGTCGTCAAGGTTCGATGCCTATCTCGGTCGACCATCAAATGTGGCATCACTGGTGGAATATGCCGTCGTCTGCACAACGTCGTGCGCTTTATATTCATATCCCATTCTGCCGAAAACGTTGTAGCTTTTGTAACTTCTTTGAAAATGGTGCTCAGCCCCAGCGTGTCAGTCGGTATGTAAATGCGCTTTGTGAGCAGCTCGATCGCGCATCGAATACGGCGTTGGTGCAAAGTCGACCATTCGATACAGTGTATGTGGGCGGAGGAACTCCCACCGATATGTCGGCTGATGACTTATATCAATTGGGGCAGATGATTCGAAAGTTTCCTACAGTGGATGGCGCTGAAATAACGCTTGAAGGTCGGCTCAATGGTTTTGATGATGGCAAGTGGAATAGTGCACTGGAGTCTGGTTTTAATCGCTTTTCATTTGGTGTGCAAAGTTTTAATACTCAAGTGCGACAAGCCGCAGGGCGCTTGGATGAACGAGAACTTTTACTTGAGCGATTACATGGTTTAAGTCTGCATGAAACGGCAAGCATTGTGGTTGATTTGATGTTTGGGTTGCCCGGCCAAACTGACACGATCTGGCAACAGGACTTAGCCGATGTTATTGCATCAGGTGTGCATGGTGTCGATTTGTATCAGCTCATCAATTTACCCGGCAGTCGTCTCGAGCAGGCTGAAGGCAAGGGTAAGCCGATTCAAGGTTTTGCTGCTGGGCACAGAGCCGACAGTCAACAACGTGCTGAAATGTATCGATATGGCGCAAATACATTAGAACAAGCGAACTGGCAGCGGTTATCGAGTTGTCATTGGCGTCGCGATACGCGCGAGCGAAGTGTATACAACTCTTTGGCCAAAAGTGGCATCGAGATTTTACCTTTTGGCTCAGGAGCTGGCGGCAATATTCACGGTTACGGCATGATGAATAAGCGAGATTTGTCGAGCTGGTATGACGCTCAGGCTAATGAAAATAACTCGCTCTCAACGCTTCCGGTTCGTGTGCCGGCTATGTTTATGTCCCCAAATCCGGACGCAGCATTAGATGCCGCATTTAAACGTGGGCTCGATGCCGGAGAGCTTCCGTTCGATAGCCTGACGGTGGCGATGGTTGAGCATTTGATACCGTTGTTTGAAGCGTGGCAACAGCATGGTTTAGCCAAACTTTCGAAACGGGCTCTTTTGCTGACCATGGCGGGGCGATATTGGAATGTGAATCTGCAAACGGGGCTGTTTCTGTATTTGCAGGAAAATGTTATGCAGAATCTATCTGAAGCAAGTTAAGTAAACCCAAGTATTCGGCTAGTTATTGCGTCCGCCAAACAATACATTTTTGTATGGCGATCTACGGTGTTGCTGCATGCCCTCTGCTTCGAGAATGCGGAGGGGGTAGCGCTGGGGCTACTGAGCACCTTCACAAACATCGCCGTGAAATGAAGCCGCTTTGAACTCAGCCAGTTGCTCTAGCTGCTTGGAATAACTGGCAAGTTCTGGAAAGTCGGCGGGATCAATAAAACCTGGAATTTGGTTCTGGGTGAAGTACCACGCTACTGCGGTGGTAATGCCTGCTTGCCCTAACGTATGAGGATCGGTACTCATGGGCCTAGCGTTCAATTCATTCTCAAGTAATTGATACACATCTTTAAGCTGGGCACTCACTCGTTCAACCCAAGGCTGGTGCTGTTTTTCTTCGGGGCGTAGGTGCATTTCGTAATAGATCTGAACACTTTTTTCATTGGCCACCATGGCCAAACCAATCACTCGAAGCGCGCGCTTCACTTCTGAGATACTCGAAGGCATCAAAGAGCGTCGCGAACTGCGAATCGCTTCGGCATATTCAAGAATTAAAGTGGAGTCCATCAATATTTGTCCGTCATCGCAGATCAAAGTTGGGGCCTTCACGCCGGGGTTGATGGCTTTGAATTGATCAAAGTCTCTAAATACAGACAATGGTAGGTGTTCAAACTCAATATCGAGCAATTGAAGTGAGATTGCGACTCTGCGAACAAAAGGAGAGTCGAGCATGCCAATCAGTTTCATGAAGTGTCCTTATCAATAGAATCAGCGGAATTTTAGTGTATGAAGCATTGCTGTTTTGGACAAGTTTGAAACTCGTTATCGTCGAATTTCTATAGTGGCTTGAATGGCTGCGTGATCTGAGCATTGTTGGTCGCAACTTGGACGATAGTTAACTAAATGAGAGTCATGCGTGATGACCTGTTCGACATGTGCCAAATTGTGCTCACAGTCGGGATGAAATTCGGCAGAAAGTAATATTTGATCTAGGTAATTGCCCTGCGCGCCCCAATAAAAAGAAGGGCTGCGATTTAAATGACAATCAGCGGCAGAGTGTTGCGCAGCAAGTTCAAATGCGTCGTGCATGCGCCACACTGAGTTACGCTGGGCATCAAATGTTTGTTTTAGGGAGCTTAATAACGCTGAATCGAGTGAGTCATTTAGGTCGCCCATGATCACCGTTGGTAAAGGGGCGTGTTGATACTGGCGCATGACATCGTTGATGAGTGCGGTCACTTCCAGCCCGCGTTGTGCGTTTGCATTCCAGTTGCCAACGAGTTGTTGCTGGGCCTTGGAAAGGACGACTTGGTGACATTCATTAAGTTTGCTACGGCCTGACTTCAGGTGCGCGACGTAGACTCTCAATGGGCCAAAATTAGGAACCTGTAAAGTGGCACATAGTGGATTTCGGCTAAATATTTCGTGGGCTTGCACTCCCATCGCCGCTGCAATTTCTGCGGTAGGCTCTACAGCCTTAGAGCTGATGATCTGAAAGCGAGTGGCAAGGCCTACGGTTGAATGTTGGCAAACATGACCATCGTTTGGTAATTGTTCAGTGGCCACACAGAAGTTCGACAACCCCGACTGAATGCAAAGCCGCTCCAATTCATTTGGGCTGAAAATTTCTTGAAAACCTAAAATATCAGGCATTAAAGTGTCGATTTGGCGTTGTGTCCAATCGCATTTTTGGTGCCATTGTTGGTGCGTGTAAATCTTCTCTAATTCGTGGCAAGCCAGTGGCGGAGCCACAAAATTAAAAAGGTTGAGAGTGGCGACATTAAATTGATGGTTCACAGGCGGTGGGACCTAAGCTTCTATGGGCGACATAACGCTTTCGAGCATTTCAATCAGTTGTTGTGTGTAACCAGAATGTCCTTCGTTAAGAACTAGTTTTGCTAACTCATCACCGACTGGCGTGAGTCGGTAGTAACGCAATTTGAGTTGTTGAACATTGGGGCGAAAGCACAACGTATCTTGACCTATTTTAAGTTGATAATCGTTTTCTGTTGAAAGCGCGCTGGTCTCAAGTTCACTGTTGTAAACCAAGCCGTGTTCCATCATCCACAAAATATTGGAGTAGGGCATTCCAAAACGATTGAGGCTAATGGTTTGATGGCCTTTGCGTCCGAACATGCGCCACGTCGGAGGGTGGTAGCAGCCTAATATGATTTTTAAAGAGCGATCGCCGGGAGTTCTGCTGCATAAAGTGACTGCGAGCTGAAAAATGTCGGCATCTTTGCGGGTTAAGTCTTTGAGCGCACGCATACTACGAATGCTAAAACTGCCGCTCATGGCGGCTTCTTTTGAGAACACAAGCGCCCACAAACGCTGCATTTCTGGGTTTGATGTTTGTTCTGCAAACTCGATGAAAGCCGTTAACCAATCGGGATCTAATGCGTGATCGGAGGTGGACTGCTCACACAGTTTGAGCGCTTTGGCTAAAATAGCTTCAATGTTACTTTGCTGAGTTAAGTGCTGATGAGCTCGGCGTTTTTCAAGTCGCTGCGGCAATGTGGTTTGGGCTATTGATAGACTGACCCCAGCATTCTTCAATGCTTTTCTCGCGCTTGCTGCTGCGCTTCCCGGATGAATCTTATTGTTTGGCATGGGGCAGATATTCTTACATCTTCGACCTGTGAGGACTAAGAATGACGAATGCAACGGCTCGGTGCAAGTGAAGCTCTTACAGAAGTCGCTCTAAGGCTCATTTACCTCCCATGCCTTATCCTCCCATATTGGTGTATTGCGTGAGCGCAAATCCAATACCGCCAATTAAGAAAATAAAGGCTTTTACAATCGGTTGTTGTAGCAGTGGCCTGAATGCTCCATCGTTTCTCGCTTGAATCATTTGGGTGACTTTCTGGAGCTGCTCAGAGTGAATGGCCGATGCATCGTTTGCGGCAGCGGATGCGATCTCAGCTTGTCGTAGTGAACGTAATATATTAAGCCGCGTTTTTTCGGCTGCAGAGCGCAATTGAAATGCGTTGATGGTGCAAATGCCCACATTGATGGTCAGCATAATGCCCAGCGGTGTAGGGAATACCCAGTTGTCGAAATAGTTGGAGGTGGATAACAGCATCAACAAGATCGCGATAAATGGGAAATAAATCATGTGGCTCACATGCTTGGTTCGCCAGCCGATTAGGTCAATTTTAGTCATGGCGATGGTGAGCAATTGTGGCGTATCCAGTTTGCTGTTCCAATGTTCTAAGTTGTGGCTTTCAACAGTGAGTGATTCACGTCCAAGTGCCCGAATCCATATTCGGCACTGACGCGTCACATCGACCACATAAAACAGCACATAGAGCATGCTAATAGTGCTTAGAATCATAATCGGCATCATCACCAAAAATGTCCCACCTCTGAATAAAGGCGGAGGGCTTTCAGAGCACAGCATCCACAAACACATGAAAAATATAATGTAAATTAGAGTGTTAGTGGATACGCGAATGGTGGTTTGTGAAGTGGAACCGTAATGCTGATAGTCAGCCCAAAGTGTGTCGAGTGAGTAATGCGTTGCCGTTGATTTGGTACATGTGTTTTCAGATTGGGTTTTTGTATCCCAGTCCGCCAGCCTTGAGACTTTGTTATACCAAGTGGTGGCAACCCATATGGCAAGTGTTATCGAAGCAATGGGCATCCAAATATTAAATTGCGCAAGGGAAGTCTCCGTTGTTAAAAATACGGCAATAAGACCGGCACAAATGATCACCATTAACATAGGCACCCAGAGATTTAAGAATAATCGCGCCAAGACCGGCGGGCTCTGGTCGGCAGATTGTTGTTTGCGGGGCAATTGAAATGCTGATTCGAGACGTTGATTGTGACGATTTAGTACGTTCAAACTATTCGCAATAAACGTGCAGCAAGCGAGTAACAAGGCCGCTCTGAGATATATCGCAGGCCAAATGCTAATGCCATCAACCAAACTAAAAGGTTCTGGCGTTTTGAAATTAACGCCAATGACAACGGCTGTGAGCAAGGCATACGAAATGATGACGCTGGTGGCGAGTTTGGTATGGTCAGTCCATAAACTTTGGAACATGTGTTGTTTATCGAACTGACAATAATTGAGCAAAAATCCGCCAAAAAACAGCACCACAATGGCGTAAAACAAGGCGAACGATATTTGCGTTGCGATCTGGTTTTGCGTGGGCAAATAGTTCAGCACACGGGTATCAGTAATATTGGCTTCATTACGTGTTACAAGACGCACAGGACCTTTGCGTCCAACTTCCCAAATCACGGGGGATACATAGTGTAATAACTTCTCGGCCATCTCATCTGACGAACAAGGGGATGAACCACATGTCCAAGAGAAAGGTAGCTCTTGTGGGGCGACAGCAAGCAGTGTTGAGACAAAAACAGCTGACTGATAACTGCTGCGAAATGGCGGTACTTCTTTTTGTAGCAGCGGGTTTAGTTTAAGTCCATAACTGGACGCGACGATAAGGTTGCGGGTCCATGGATAGTCTTTGGCATGCAACCACTGTGCATTGGCATCGGAGGTGAAGAAAATGGCATGCGGGAATCGGTGGCGTAGGGTTTTTAAAATCACCAGTCGGTCATAAACATCGGTTCCGAGCAATCCAATGGCCACAATACCTTTGCGATTGTGCTGCGCTAATTGCTGATGCCGAAAGCTCATTTCTTTACCCAGCCGGTCGATGTAGTCAAATTGGCTGGCACCGGTAGCGCGATGCATTCGGTCGCCGTCCAGTGCCAACAGTGATTCTGTTTCATTTTTGGCATTTGATTCTTCAGGAGTGGAAACATCTGACACCCCTGCGGTAATGCCGTCAATACCGCGAAGGTATGAAAACTGAAGGAGTTGAGGGCAGTGATCTGGGGCTTCACAGAAGTTTTGTTTGAATGACTCGGTTAATGCTCGGCCATATTGGGTATCGAGCTCAGAAATTAACACCACGGTGCCTTTTTGATGCAGGCAGACGGGAATGTTTTGATTTTTACAGTCATCAATTTGGGGGGCTTCAATACGACGCACTTTCAATTCATTGACCAGTGCTTTGGCGATTTCAGAATCGGCTAATATGGTTCGATGGAAGCGAAATTTGACCTGATTCACCGCTATCGCATCAATCTTATTTTTAAGATCAACTTCGCTTGAATAATACTCGGATTGCTCATTTTTTTTGAACAAGGTGGCAGGGACGGTGGCAAAGGGCGAGTAAATTTCGACGACTGATGTATTTGCATTGGACTGGTTACTGGGGGGCTTGGAAGACTCAAGCAGCATGGTTTGCAATACTCCGGAGTCTGAAGGGCCAATAATCTTAAGCTTAGGCTGAGATTTTGAGTTAGGCGGGATCGTTCCAAAAGCGCTTTGCAGATTTGCGTTGAGTTGCGCCATAGCGTTCAGTGGTGCAGACAAAAACTGTTGTTCGTCGAGCCAAAGCAAGAGTACTTTCTTCCCTGACGCTGACTGATACCATTCGTAGGGAAGTACAAAGGTCCCGGACTGTTCACTGGCTGTGTCCGCTTTGGGGGATGTCGCGGGTGGAATTAGATGTTTCATTCCCGCCATCTGAATTTCTTCGGTTTTTAATGCGGTAAATTTAGCGCGGTTGAGTGCGGTCACGGTGGAATAGCGATAAATACGTCGGCGTTCCCGAATGGAGGCATAAGGTGAAGTGCTCACCATGACCCCTAGCACAATTGTGTTGTCGCCAGTGTATGACTCCGTATGACTTTGGCTGACAACCTTAGCAATTTGGGTGGTAAACGCTGAAGGTTCCACGGAATTTGAATTATTTCGAGCTTGGTAGTAGGCATTGAAAGGGTCTTGCCATAATCGTGCAGGCACGCTGCTCATATTTGAAATATCAGAAAGGTATTCGCGATCGTTGGGGCGGTTGCTAGTAGGTGTGACGTCACTAAACAGCAATGAACCTAAGGTTGCAAGTAAAATAAACCCCACCAAACTGAATACTGGACCATGTTGTTCATACATGTTGTGATCCTCCTGATCGCGCGTATCCAAAGTGCTACCGGAGGCTACAGTCAAGAATCGACACGGTCATTCAGCACGTATTAACTCTTAAGTTTAGTTTAAAAAATGATGTGTATGAATGATGACCGTTTTGCTGTGTCATACTGACATGGGTAGCGTTGTTAGAAGGTAGAAATGACATGTTGCGAATAACTATGTTCATCATACTGATGATTGTGACTGCACCAACGGTGGCAGGCAAAGTTGTGGTTCGAAAAAGCTCGGATCCCGAATTTGATCCGTGGGCGCTCAAGAAAGAGCTCATTCAACACAATGCATGGCAAGAATCGATGCGCCAGCAACACATATTAAACTGGGTTTACTCGTTGCCCGCTGGATGCTATTTGTACGCCTCTCCGTATCGATATTATGGCTGTGGTGGGCAGTATTGGCGTCCTTATGAATATCAAAATAAACAAATATTTGTTGAAATCGATGCCCCAGCAAATGCCCAGTCTGACCCAATAATCCATACCCATAAACCATGGTAGATTTTGATGGCTAACATGCTCATTTAATTACAGCTTTGTGATTGAAAACTGTCCATATTCTAATATTTTGAACTAGAGTATTCGTAGCCCTATTGAAATGATACCGGAACATCTTTCATGCGTTTTATGCCTCAAACTTTTCGCGGCCGAATTATCGCTTGTATCGTGCTGCCTGTCTGTTTAGTTCTATTGTGCGTTGATATTGTCAATATATATCGCGAGTATCAGCTCGAAGTTCAAAACAAACGTCAGTATGTGCAGCGCGTATCAAAGGCGGTTGCTTCAGATTTAAGTGACCAGATCCAAGCTTCAATGAAATTCAATCGTTCGGTTGTTCGGTTTTTGGAGCTTCATGGGCGAGAGATTAGCTCACTCATGATCGAAAAAATTATTTATTGGCATTTACAAGTAAATAAGGATGCATTCGGTTCCGCCATTGGATTTGTTCCCGGTGTGTTACCCAACCATGAATTGTATGCGCCTTACGCTTATCGCGAGGGTCATAAGCTCAGCCCAATCATGGATATTGCCCGTGATGGCTACAATTATGCTGACGGTACTCATGACTGGTTTACGTTGCCCATGCAGAGTGAATCTCGGGTCTGGACAGCGCCGTATTTTGATGAGGGAGCGGGCAACATATGGATGACTACTTATTCGGGGGCTTTCTATTGGGACGGCAAAATTGCAGGGGTCGTGACCACCGACATCGCCCTTGATGCCATCGTTCAAACACTCGATAAAGCGAAAGAGCCTACCTTCCTTATTGATGATAAGGGTAAGATCTTAAAGTATACCAATATTCAGCAACACCTTTCCGAGTCAACTTCAGAGCTACTCAACAACAATGAGTTAACGCATCAATATATTTCTAAAATCCTCAATAATGATTGGGAATATAAGTCCATTACCATTGATGGCGTGGACTACTATGTTGCTTCTGAGCCTATTCAAGGAAGGGCTTGGAATGTCATTGTGATCGTACCTGAAAATGCGCTTGTAGCGGTTGCAAAGCGCGATATGTGGTATGAGCTTATTAAATGGTTAACCGTAGGCATTTGCGTCATATTGTTTTCAATTTGGGCCTCTGCTCGGGTGGTTCGGCCATTAACACGGCTGAAAGATTCAGTGAATGAAATGGCACTGGGCAATACCTTGATTCAATTTGATGATGAAGGCGCTAAAGAACTTAGAGTTGTTGCTCGTAATTTTCAAAATGTCATTGCTGTATTAAAAGAGCGGGAAAAAAACCTCACTTCAGAGCGGGCAAACCGATTTGGCCAGTTGGTAGACTCACTTCGTTATGGAGCGGTTTATATTACGTTTGATGAGCACGGCTCTCCTATCAATGTTAGTTCCTCTGTGGCGCAAGTGCTGGGCATTGAGGCGAGTGTGTTTCTGGCATCTTATAATAAGCTGCTATCAGCCAGCCCTCGTGATTTTAATGCAGAGCATTTTGACCATATTCAGCAAGCCATTAAAGGGGGGGCTGTACCTGCACATCAGATAGAACTGATTCACCAAGATGGGCATCCGTTGCGATTTGATGTAACGCTTAGGGCATGCTCTGAGGGAGATTATGCGGCAGAGGCTCTGCTGACTGATGTGACGAAACGCGCCTATTCTGAGGAGTGGTACCACGCCATTATTGACACCGCCCCCGATGCCATTTTACTGGTGAATGAGGAAGGTAATATTGTATTTGCTAACCAGCGAGCGGTGACTATTTTTGGGTATAAACTCGAAGCGTTAGAAGGCAACAAAATTGAAATGTTACTTCCTGATCGATTCAAAGAGCATCACCCACAAATGCGAAGTGGTTTCTTTCAGCGCCCAGTGATGCGAGAAATGGGCGCAGGCCTTACGCTATATGGCCAACGTAATGGCGGAGAACAATTTCCAGTTGAAGTCAGTTTAAGCTTGTTGCCTCAGTCGCCAACCGGAGAACGAGTGGCGGCGAGCGTCATTCGAGATGTGTCCGACAAGCATGACGCGCGTGAGCGCTTGAAAGAAAGTGAAGTTCGTTTTCGTACCATGGTGAATAATTTACCTGGCGTTGTGTATCGCTGTGCGCTGGATGAGCATTGGACCATGGAGTACATCAGCGACCACATCAAGCTCATTAGTGGTTACCCCGCGAGCGACTTCATCAACAATAAAATACGCACGTTTGAAAGTGTGATTCACCCTGAAGATAGCCCATTGGTCTCCTTTGCTATTGAAGATGCTGTCATAAAAAGAGAGCCTTACTCGGTGGAATATCGGATTGTGGATCGCAAGGGCAAAGAGCATTGGGTCGCAGAAAAAGGTCGAGCATCTTATTCAGGTGAAGAGGCCATTCATCTTGATGGTTCGGTCATTGATATTACTGCGCAACGAGAAGCTCAGCGTCAAATTCAGCAGTCGCAGCAGCAGCTCAATAACATTACCAATTCTCTGCCTGGCACTGTTTTCCAATTAAGAGAAGTCACTGAAAACGATTTTCAATTCACCTTCGTTAGTCTTTCTAGTTTGCAGACATTGGGGATCCCAAAAGATCAATTAACCGGATCGTTTAATAACTTTTTAGCACTGATGGATTCAACACATCAGCAAAGCTTGTATCAAGGGTTGAACAGCAGTAAGACGACGATGACGCCGCTGCGACTCGAACTGTCAGTGACGCCCCCGTCGGGATCGTTGAAATGGGTAGAGCTAGCCATGATGCCAATCTTTACTCATGGTCAGCGTCCAGAGTGGAATGGTTATATCTATGATATCAGTGATCGCATTGAGTTAAACGAAGCGCGCAACCGCAGCGAAGCGCATTATCGAGCTCTGTTTAATAGTGCCGGTATCGGCATGACGAACATTGATAGACGCGCCAATTTGATTAATTGTAATGAGCAGTTTGCTGACTTTACCGGCTATTCAATTGATGAATTGACGCGTATGCACTTGCTCGAACTGCTGCACAAAGATGCCAATAACTTAAGTAGTGGCGAGCTATTCGAATTGTTCAGTGGCGAACAAGTCCGAATCCTCGATGAATTTGAATTTGTGCGTAAAGATGGTGCCGTTCGGGTGGGCTATGTTTGCGTCACTTTAATGCCTGATTCGGATGCCAATGAGCCGCTTGCAGTGATGACAGTGGATGATATTACCGAGCGCAAACAAATGTCAGCGGAGCTTGAAAAAGCGAAGGAAGAAGCCGATTCAGCCAATAAGGCGAAAAGCGATTTTCTCGCCAATATGAGTCATGAAATTCGGACTCCTATGAATGCGATTATCGGCATGGCGCACTTATGCCAGCAAACTAAGTTAGACAGTAAACAGTCGAACTATGTATCTAAAATTGAAAATGCATCGACAGCTCTATTAACCATTATCAACGATATTTTAGATTTCTCTAAAGTCGAAGCGGGGCATTTGGAGCTGGAAGAGATTGATTTTCGCCTAGATGAGGTGCTTGAGCGACTTAGCGACCTATTCGGGCCACAAGCACAAGAAAAAGGTTTGGAGTTATTATTCTCCGTTCAGCCCGATGTACCTCCAAAACTGACAGGAGATCCTCTCAGGCTAGGCCAAGTGCTCACAAATTTAGTGAGTAATGCGCTTAAATTCACAAAGCGCGGTGAGATTGTTATTCGCATTGAACCGCAGAAGAGTGAAAGCGGTAAAGTCACTTTACTGTTTATGGTGGAAGACACCGGTATCGGCATGACAACTGAGCAGAGCAGTAAATTGTTCAAAAGCTTCTCTCAAGCGGACACTTCTACAACTCGCAAGTACGGAGGTACTGGCTTGGGCCTGGCTATTTCCAAACGTATTTGTGGGCTCATGGGCGGAGATATTTGGCTGGAAAGTCAGCCGGGTCGAGGCACGAAGTTCTCATTTACCGCCCAGTTTGGGGAAATCTCCCATGAACGAATCAATACCTCAGATAAGAAACTCCTCTCTGGTAAATGCGTGCTGGTGGTTGATGACAATCATTTTGCCCGAGAAGTGCTGCAACTCCTGCTCGACAGCTTTGGCTTTAAAGTGCTTAGTGCGGCCAATGGGTTTGATGCCGTTGAAATCTATGAGCGTGAAAAATCGAATATCGACTTAGTCATATTAGATTGGCGCATGCCCGGTATTGATGGCGTAGAGACGGCATCGCGCCTGCAAGACCTCATGCCAGAATCGGGTCTGCACATCATCATGGTCACGGCATATGGCAATCAAGAGCTTGATAGTCAGCTAGCCGCTCTAGGTATTCACACCATGTTGCACAAGCCAGTGAGCCCTTCATCATTACTCGACTCCATCATGAACCTCATGGTTGGCCGAAAAGAAGTATCTGAAGCGAAATCGAATACTGACTTTGTCGTGACCGACCAACTGAAATCAAAACGTTTGCTGTTGGTTGAAGACAATGAAGTGAATCAAGAGGTGGTGACTGAGCTGCTCGAACAACAGGGTTTTGTGAATGTAGATGTGGCGAACAATGGGCAAGAAGCGCTCACGGCAGTCAATGAAAATACCTATGATCTGGTGTTAATGGATTGCCAAATGCCAGTGATGGACGGATACGAAGCGACGCGCCAAATTCGAACGCTAGATCAATTCAAATTACTGCCTATTGTAGCCATGACAGCGAATGCAATGGCGGGAGACCGAGAACGTTGCATTGCCGCTGGAATGAACGACCATATCGCCAAACCAATCGATGTCAGTGCCATGCAGAAAACGATTGTGAAATGGCTTGAAATTGAGCCATTGGAGTCGGCAGAAAAGCCAGAATTGACACATGTTGCGTGGCCGTCGCACCCTGAATTAGATGTTGACCGCGGGCTTACTCTCGTTCAAGGCAGTGTCAAAATTTACAGCAAATTGTTAACTCGTTTTGTGGAGCACCACGAAAGTTTTATCAACGACTTTCAGGGGTTAATTTCACAAGGAAAAGAGGAAGAAGCGAAACGATTAGCCCACACTTTCAAAGGCTTATGCGGTTCCTTAGGGTGCGAAGTATTACAGGATTATGGGAGAGACGTCGAAGAGCTCATGATCACAGAACAAGGGTGTGATCATGTGTTGATGCTGATTGATCCTATATTAAAAGGAGTGTGTGATTCGATTCGTTACTGGTTGGAACGAATACGTCAACAGGATGATCTGGCCTCGCAATCTCAAGATGTAGAGGTGTCAGCCGAGCAACTGCAACAGCTTGTGTCATTGTTACAAGAATCAGATGTTGACGCTGTTGAGTTGGCAGAATCACTGGCCAACCAATTTCCAAAAGATGATAGCTGGAAGCATTTAATCAATTTGATCAGCCACTATGAATATGATGAGGCCATCGAGCTACTTAGAAACAAGTGGCTGTCCTGATATAGCCAGATATGGAAAAAGGTGTGACATGAATTCAGATGTGAAACAGACCGTACTTGTAGTAGATGATACTCCCGAGAACGTTGATGTTCTCGCCGGTATTTTGCGGGCTGAGTACAAAGTCAAAGTGGCTATGAAAGGGCAGAAAGCGCTCGATTTAGCGAATTCAGAGACTCCTCCAGATATCATATTACTCGATATTATGATGCCGGAAATGGACGGCTATGAGGTGTGTAAGAAGCTCAAAGAGAATCCTAAAACAAATCGTATTCCGGTCATCTTTGTCACAGCCAAGGGTGAAGTTGAAGATGAGACGAATGGCTTTGAGTTAGGTGCCGTGGACTATATAACCAAACCTGTAAGCCCTCCGGTTGTACAGGCTAGAGTGAAGACTCACTTGTCGCTCTATGACCAAGAACGCTACCTTGACCACTTAGTCGCTGAACGAACCGCAGCACTTGAGTCAACCCGAATGCAAATCATTCGACGTTTAGGTCGAGCAGCGGAATTCAAGGACAATGAAACAGGAATGCACGTGGTTCGTATGAGCCATTACTCTCGTATTATTGCCGAAGCTTTAGAGATGCCAGAGGACTACTGCGAACTTATTCTAGGAAGTGCTCCTATGCATGATATTGGTAAAATCGGGATTCCAGATCGTATTCTGTTGAAACCTGGAAGACTAACTGATGAAGAATGGGTAAGTATGCGAACTCATCCCGTCATTGGTGCCACTATTATCGGCGAGCACGATTCCGAATTGTTGAAGATGGCGAAAGTTATTGCGCTGACTCACCATGAAAAGTGGGACGGCTCAGGCTACCCAAATGGTCTGTCTGGTGAAGCCATTCCGATTGAAGGACGGATTATTGCGATTGCCGATGTGTTCGATGCTCTTACTACTGAACGCCCGTATAAGAAGGCATGGACAGTTGAGGATGCGATTGCCACGATTGAGAAAGATGCGGGCACTCATTTTGACCCAGAACTGGTCAAAGTCTTTGTGTCGCAATTGCCAAAGGTACTTGAAGTTAAAGCGCGTTATGCAGAGACGAGTGTTGAGCAAATAGCAGCTATGGCAGCGGTTGATTAACATGAAAGGCTGAATTTGACGCATAAAAAATGCCGGATACATATCCGGCATTTTGGTATTCAAAGGTCGCTCAAGTGTTTAGCTTTCTTGGTAGCGTTTGGCACTTTCCAAGATTTCTGCACGAGCAGCGGCTGCGTCAGCCCAGCCTTCAACTTTAACCCACTTGCCAGCTTCGAGCGCTTTATAGTTCTCGAAGAAGTGCTGGATTTGGTTTTTAAGAAGCTCTGAAACATCATCGATATCTTTGATGTCTTCGTAGTCTTTGCTCATTTTTGTATGAGGGACTGCAATGATTTTTGCATCTTCACCAGACTCGTCAGTCATGTTCAATACGCCAACTGGACGACAGCGAATCACAGAGCCCGCGAGAAGTGGGTGTGGTGTTTGAACCAATACATCAACTGGGTCACCGTCTAAAGACAATGTCTTGTTCACGTAACCGTAGTTTGCTGGGTAAAACATTGGAGCAGTCATCAAACGGTCAACGAATAAAGCGCCGCTATCTTTGTCTACTTCATATTTAATTGGGTCAGCGTTTGCTGGGATTTCAATGATCACATAGATGTCATCAGGCAATTCTTTGCCAGCAGGTACATCGTTCAGGCTCATGTTGGATTCCTTGACTAGAAAAATAAGCATTGGTTATGTCGCAGCATTATAGCTGCGACAGTTTTGAATTCCAGCAGCTTATGCGTTTAATCTTTGAACTCTTCCATGAATCGTTCCGCGTCGGCCACCATGTTGCTCGATCCTACAAAATAGGGCACTCGCTGATGAAGTTCCGTAGGAATGATGTCCATGATTCTGCTGTAGCCATCAGAAGCGCTGCCGCCTGCTTGCTCTGCAATAAATGCCATTGGGTTACATTCATATAATAGGCGGAGTTTACCTTGCGGTGCACTTTGGGTGGTGGGGTACATGTAAATACCACCTTTGAGCATGTTGCGATGAAAATCAGAAACCAGTGAACCAATATAACGTGATGTATATGGGCGGCTGGTTGCTTCATCGTTTTCTTGGCAATATTTCAGATATTTTTTCACACCTGTTGGAAATTTAATGTAGTTGCCTTCATTGATGGAGTACATTTTTCCGTCTTTGGGCATGGTTAAATTTGGATGAGAGAGTGCGAATACGCCCAACGTAGGGTCATAGGTAAATCCGTTTACGCCATTGCCGGTGGTGTAAACCAACATGGTTGAGGAGCCATAAATGACGTAGCCTGCTGCAACTTGGTTGCGGCCAGGTTGAAGGAAATCTGCTGCTGACACAGGTTCGCCAACCGGAGTAATGCGGCGGAAAATAGAAAAAATAGTACCGACAGAAACGTTTACATCAATATTCGATGAACCATCAAGTGGATCCATTAATACAACATATTTGGCGTTGCGTCCGCGTTCTCCAGAAAATGCTACGTATTCATCTTCTTCTTCTGAAGCGATACCACAGACTTCACCGCGGGCTTCGAGTGCGGCTTTAAACTTGTCATTTGCGAATACATCGAGTTTTTGTTGGGCTTCACCCTGCACATTTTCTTGGCCTGCAGCTCCAATAATGTCGGGAGATAGGCCTGCGCGGTTGATTTCACGGTTAACGATTTTTGCTGCAAGACGGATAGCACTAATAAGAGAGGAGAGTTCACCGGTTGCATGTGGAAAAGCGTGTTGTTGTTGGACGATAAATTCGCCCAGCGTTGTCATTCCTGCCATAACTAATAGATCCTTTTTAATTTACGAAATTGGCTTTTATTGTTTTAGTTTTATATTCACCTTGTTTATTGTGACTCAAATCTCATATTTTTCGACAGTTGAGTTAATTAATTGTTATTAAATTACTTTTCAAACGAGTGTTCGATTTTATTTGCTACAAATCTGGCGGTATTCGATGTGCTCATGCAGTGTTAGAATCTAACTTCATTAGAACAAGTGGTTACTTAACTTCATGCATATTCATATTCTTGGAATTTGTGGCACATTCATGGGCGGTGTTGCCGCATTGGCGAAGGCGCTTGGCCATCAAGTCACAGGCTCAGACGCCAACGTCTATCCGCCAATGTCGACTCAATTAACTGAGCTTGGAATTGAGCTTACACAAGGGTATGACCCAAGCCAATTGGACCCAAAGCCTGATTTAGTGGTTATTGGCAACGCCATGTCGCGCGGCAATGAGGCCGTTGAAGCGGTACTCGATCAGGGCATTCCTTTTATGTCTGGCCCCGAGTGGTTGCACCGCTACTTGTTGCAAGACCGTTGGGTTTTAGCCGTATCAGGAACTCACGGTAAAACAACAACATCCAGCATGCTGGCTTGGTTGTTGGAGTATGCAGGTATGAAACCGGGTTTTCTTATTGGCGGTATTCCACAGAACTTTGGCTTATCTGCGCGCTTAGGCGACTCGCCTTTTTTTGTTGTAGAGGCTGATGAATATGACTCAGCATTTTTCGATAAACGTTCCAAATTTGTTCACTACCACCCTCGGACTTTGATCCTCAACAACCTTGAATTTGATCATGCTGATATCTTTGACGACCTTGCTGCCATTGAGCGACAGTTTCACCATTTAGTGCGGATTGTTCCGGGGTCAGGGCGAATCATTGCGCCTGAGGATGAACCTGCACTGCAACGTGTGTTGGAACAAGGCTGTTGGAGCGAACAGGAATCTTTAGGGGCAGACGCTTCCGATTGGGGATACCGGCTGGAACAAAGTGACGGTTCGTGTTTTAGCGTTCGCCATAAAAGTCAGTGGTACGGGCCTGTAAAGTGGAACTTAATGGGTGAGCACAATGTGCGCAATGCGGTGATGGCCATTGCTGCGGCTCGCCATGTTGGTGTGACGCCGGATGTGTCTACTGCAGGTTTGGTGGACTACATTAATACCAAGCGTCGAATGGAGTTGCGAGGCAATGTGGCGGGGGTCAAAGTATTTGATGATTTTGCTCACCACCCAACGGCCATCGCCACAACCATTGAAGGTCTTAGAAATCATATGACCGAAGGTCGCTTAATTGCCGTTTTAGAGCCGCGTTCAAACACCATGAAGATGGGCGTTCACCAACAAACATTGGCTGCCAGTTTACAAGGAGCTGACCAAGTCTTTTTATTTCAGCCTTCAGGACTGAACTGGTCAACGGATGAACTCGTAAGTGAGCTCAACTGCAGTGCGCATATTGCGGATGACATTGATGCTTTGGTGCAGTCGATCACAGCCATGGCATCGCCACAAGACAACATACTTGTCATGAGTAATGGCGGGTTTGGCGGTATTCACGAGAAAATTCTGCAAGCTTTGTTAGAGAGACAGCAATGAGTTCATTTAAATCACCCATCACACTGGCCTTTACCGGCGCTTCCGGAGCGCCCTATGGGTTGCGACTGCTGGAGTGTTTAGTGGCCGCAAATCACCAAGTGTTTGTCTTGGTGTCAGGTGCCGCACGCGTTGTGCTCGACACCGAAAGCCAATTTAAATTGCCGTCGTCACCCGATCGAGCAACGTCCATGTTGGTGGACTATTTCAAAGCGAAAGAAGGCCAAATTCAAGTCTTTGGCAAAGAGCAGTGGTTTTCGCCCGTTGCATCAGGTTCGGCTGCGCCCAAACAAATGGTGGTGTGTCCGTGCAGCACTGGCTCGTTGGCTGCAATTGCCTTGGGCTCCAGTGACAATTTAATTGAAAGAGCTGCTGATGTGGTGATTAAAGAACGAGGCCAACTCATTCTCGTTCCGCGCGAAACACCTTTTTCGCCCATCCATTTGGAGCACATGTTATCCCTCGCTAAACTGGGGGTAACGATCATGCCGGCGGCACCCGGATTTTATCAAAACCCGAAAAGCATTGATGACTTGGTTGATTTTATAGTGGCTAGAATCTTAGATCACTTAGGCCTAGACCAAACATTAATGCCTCGCTGGGGTTATCACCAAAGCGGAGATCTAAATGATTGAACATAAAATTGAGCCACTGATTGAAGCAGATACACTGTTGGCTCGGGTAAAAGAGCTCGGGGATGAGATCAGCACCTACTATGCGGGCAGTGAGCATGTCATTTTGGTGGGATTACTCAGAGGCTCGGTCATTTTTCTTGCCGACTTAGCACGTGCTATAGAGCAGCCTGTGACGTTGGATTTCATGACAGTGTCGAGCTATGGCAGCGGTATGAGTACAACCAAAGATGTTAAGGTACTCAAAGATCTCGATGAAGACATAGAAGGCGCTGACGTCTTATTAGTAGAAGACATTGTTGACTCAGGGCATACCTTGAGCAAAGTGTTAGCTATGCTTGCATTGCGCAATCCCCGCTCATTAAAAGTATGTACATTACTGGATAAACCTTCTGGGCGGGAGGTAGATGTGAATATTAAATGGGCAGGCTTTGAAGTGCCAGACACCTTCGTAGTGGGCTATGGAATTGATTATAGCCAGCGCTATCGTAATTTACCTTATTTAGGTAAAGTCATACCTCTATAACAAATCAACACCTGCCTGTGGTTTGCACACAGGCACTTTCCTCCTCACAGGACACTAAATGAAAGCCATTGATATCAGGGGCCTCACCAAAACGTATGAAAATGGTGTGCAGGCTCTCAAAGGAGTTGATCTTTGTGTTGAACAAGGTGACTTCTACGCATTGCTCGGCCCCAATGGCGCGGGTAAATCAACCACCATCGGAATTTTAAGCTCATTAGTCACGAAAACCTCCGGTGAGGTTTCAATTTTTGGACATAGTATCGACACCGCGTTAGAAAAAGCGAAAAGCTGTTTAGGGCTGGTGCCGCAAGAATTTAACTTCAATCAGTTTGAAACGCTCGAACAAATCGTCGTCAACCAAGCGGGTTACTACGGAGTACCTCGCCGCACGGCGCTAGAACGTGCAGAAAAGTACCTGACTCAATTGGAGTTATTCGACAAACGTCATCACCGAGCAAGAGAGCTCTCGGGGGGCATGAAACGCCGTTTAATGATTGCTAGAGCCTTGATGCATGAACCAGAAATGCTGATTTTAGATGAGCCGACTGCGGGCGTAGATATCGAAATTCGTCGCGGTATGTGGGACTTTTTAAAAGACATTAATAATGATGGTAAAACCATTATTCTCACCACTCACTATTTAGAAGAAGCTGAAACGTTATGCCGCAATATTGGCATTATTAATTCAGGTGAGATCGTCGTGAATACCAGCATGCAAGAGTTGCTGGCATCGCTCAATATGGAAACCTTCATTTTAGACTTGTCTCAAGCCGCTACCGCAGCCGTGCTTGAAGGGTTCGAACACAGGGTGGTAGGTACCAAGTCACTTGAAGTCGATGTGGCAAAAGAAATGGGAATGAACCGCGTGTTTGCCCAGTTGGACCAGCAAGGGATTCAAGTGCTAAGTATGCGTAACAAAGCGAATCGGTTAGAAGAGTTATTTGTGTCGATGGTTGAGCAGGGGCGAAATAAATCATGAGTATGCAAGTGAATCTGATTGCTCTGCAAAGTATTGTTCGTAAAGAATGCACTCGCTTCTTACGGATCTGGGTGCAAACCCTCGTACCGCCAGCCATTACAACAACGTTATATTTTGTGATTTTTGGGAATCTCATCGGTAGTCGCGTGGGGCAGATGGGCGGCTTTAGCTACATGGATTATATTGTTCCGGGGCTCATCATGATGAGTGTGATCACGAGTTCGTATTCCAATGTGGCTTCGTCGTTTTTCTCAGCCAAATTTCAACGCAATATTGAAGAGTTGTTAGTTGCGCCTGTGCCCAATTGGGTGATTGTCTTGGGCTATGTGCTTGGAGGAATGACGCGTGGTTTGTTAGTGGGTAGCATTGTGACCATCGTGTCTTTGTTTTTCACCGACATTCATATCCAGAATTTCGCCATTGTTGTGCTCGTGATTTTAATGACCTCTATGTTGTTTGCCTTGGGAGGTTTGTTCAATGCCTTATTTGCTAAAACATTTGACGACATTAGCATTATTCCAACATTTATTTTAACGCCATTGACCTACCTCGGCGGTGTTTTTTACTCCATTTCCATGTTGCCTGAATTTTGGCAATGGGTGTCTAAACTCAATCCTGTGGTCTACATGGTGAACACATTCCGTTATGGTTTTTTGGGAGTGAGTGATATTCCTGTATTGCCTTCTATTTTAATGGTTTTGGCGATGACGGTGATTTTATTCGCGGTGATTATGGGAATGCTCAAGCGCGGCACAGGAATTAGAAGTTAATGAGTGGCGATTCAAAACCAATTGTCAGTAATCAAGAAGGTTGTCATGACGGTTTACTCAAACGTTTGGAGCGTCATTTAGCGCACCCATTCAAAAAGCCAATTGCTGAACACACGCGCCAAGCATTTGATGAAGTCAATGAGCAGGTCAAACAATGGACAGGGCCAATTATTCTTGATGCCTGTTGTGGTGTTGGTGAAAGCACCAAAGGATTGGCTGAAGCCCATCCAGATGCCTTAGTCGTGGGTATTGATAAGTCAGATCTTCGCATAGGAAAGGGCTTACAAGAATCGGGGCAAGGTCGTTATATTTTGATGCGCGCCGACTTAAACGACTTTTGGCGACTTGCTTGGAGTGCAGGTTGGAATGTGGCGGCACAATATGTGCTGTATCCAAACCCGTGGCCAAAGTCTGAACACTTAGGGCGTCGCTGGCATGGGGCTGGAGTATTCCCATACATTTTGGCGTTGGGAGGGGAGTTGATTGTGCGCTCAAATTGGGACATCTACATCAACGAATTTGCTCAAGCATTGAGTGCATGCCACATCAATGCAGCGATCAGTCGTTATCCAGAAGCGGGCGAGACAATAGCACCTATGACGCCATTTGAACGCAAGTATTGGCAGTCGGGTCATTCCAGTGTGCAGGTGACATGCTCGCTGGACTCCTATCAGGCACCGGACTGGTTGGCAGCTGCATTCTTAGAGTCTATTCAGGGCAAATGATGTTGCCCTGAGTGATTGAAACAGCGCCTCTATTGAGGCGTTTTTTAGGGGCGCAGAATGACGCCTATACTACTTTTGGAGGTGAGTAACGTCTTGTAGGTAGCTTACAGTCTTCACATCAATGGAGTTGAGCCGGCTTTGGTGCGTAATATACTGGCTGCTCACATGGCTTACTTCATGGCTATTCATGGCCGCAATTGCACGGGTTTCAGACAAACCAATGTTGAGAGGAGCATGAGAGAACTGCAAGTTGATATGAATGCTACCGCAGTATTCAAAGGCCTGATCCCACTCAGCTAATGCGTCGAGTAGGTATGAGAATATCTTGCAGTAGTCACGGCTACCCTTTCTTTGGGTGAGGTGTTCGATATGCTCCAACGCTTCGAGCATATCATTTTCTAATGCAAGCCAAAGCTCATAACACTGGTTCAAATACAGCTGTAAAATTGAGATCTCATTTATTAAATTGAGGTAGGTGTCGCCTAGAATATGCCACTGAGTTTGTTGCATCATTTGCGGTGTTGCCGCCAGAACCTTATCTTCGATTGCCTCAATCTGGTCCAGCAAATGTTCTGAATCTAATCTGATAGGGTATTCGGCTCCGCCAATTGAGCAGCAAATGACTATCCCGGGTGCCTCTTGCTGTAAATGTCCTTCTAAAATAGAAATTTTCCCCAGCACAGCCGAGTCACTATTTTCCAATTGAATTTGTTGCGTCACTTGAGCGCTATTTTGAATTCTTGTTTTGAAAGATTGAATGCTTTTGAGTACATCGCATTCCTCCATCAGCAATTCAATGGACAATTGAGATTTTAGCTCTGAGAGTTCGGCTGTTAATACGCGTTGATGCAACATGGTTGAATTGAGAGATTTCTGAAAATGCTCAATCACAGCCCCTATGGGTTGACTAATGTTCGAGATGTTTTGCGCTAAATTTTTCAGCGTCATCTCATGCGTTGGATTTTCGATTAAGTCTGATGCATGTGCTTTAGCCGAGACTAAGTGTTGGCGAACCAAAGGATGAAAGCGATGGGCGCTATCGGAAATTTCCCACAAACCAGACAATGAATTTTCCGACCATTGTTTGAGTGCTGAGCGTGCACGAGAAAAAGCGCGTTCTGTCGCTTTGTTTTCATGGATATGTTCGTCGCAATTCAATAAAGAAATGACGGACGCATTGACGTTGATGAATTGTGATTTATAGTTTTTTAGCGCATCTCCGAATTGTGGGAGAGAGTCTGAAAAAACGTCGGATAGAGCTTTGTAGCGCGAAGATGCTAGTGTTCGAGCCTTCATATCTACACCTAGTTTGCATTGTTTTGATGATTTAGTTGCTGTGCATGTCATCCATGTGCTTTTATGATTTGGAACGAATAGTGAGCGTCATCATTCACAAATCAGGTCTACGTCCTGACCTGCGATAAACACTACTTAATTTATGTGAATGACTGAATTACAAACCATTACACAAAGTGTTTGTTATATGACCAGCCCTGACAAAACAGCATGCCGGGGCACTGCAAAGGAGTCCCCATTGAAATCAATTCAAATCACTCAGGCATCAATAAATACAGTGACTCCGTCAAAAATTGTGTGCATTGGCCGCAACTATGTTGAACATATTGCAGAGCTTAACAATGAAATTCCTGAACAAGCAGTGGTGTTTGTGAAACCCAATTCTGCCATTTCAAATGAGTTGCAAGCCGTTCATCAAGAGCCTCTGCATTACGAAGGTGAGATTTGCTTTGTCGTAAAACAAGGGCGTTTCGCAGCCGTCGGATTTGGTTTGGATCTCACTAAGCGCACATTGCAAAGTAGCCTTAAAGAAAAGGGGTTACCGTGGGAGCGAGCGAAGGCGTTTAACGGAGCAGCAGTGCTGGGAAATTTTGTACCCATTAATGCAGTTTCTGATGATCTTCGTTTAGAGCTTTGGATTGATGGTTCGCTGGCGCAATCTGGCGGAGTATCACAAATGATGTATCAACCGTCTACAGTACTCAGTGACTTGGCTACTTTTATGACACTCGAAGATGGTGATGTGGTGATGACAGGAACTCCCAAAGGTGTTGGTGTCGTTAACGCTGGCTCAACGTTTGAAGGGAAAATATTTGATGATCAGCACTTATTGTGCAGCTCTCAATGGATTGCGAAATAGATCTAAATGACAGATGTGTATGATACTTCCACCAACGCAAAGTACACGCTAGCTTGCCATTGTGGTGCGGTGCAACTTCGGTTGCATTTGCCTTGCGGGATTCAAAATCCGAGGCGCTGTAACTGCTCTATATGCCGCCGTAAGGGAAGTGTTTCGGGCGCAATTGCACAATCGGATTTAACCATTGAAAAGGGGCATGATGTTCTGAGTGGGTATCAATTCAATACTCATGTTGCAACTCACTATTTTTGTTCAAAATGTGGTGTGCACACCCACCATCAACGGCGTTCGAATTCAAATGAATTTGGTTACAATGTGGCTTGTTTGATCGGGCTAAAACTCAGTGATGTGGAGAATGTGATGGTTAGCGACGGGGTGAGTCACCCCGCCGATCGTGGATTATAACGGACTATGTTTGCTTGATAAAAATTGAACTCGACATTCAATTTTTTTGGGGCAAATAACCTGTGTTTATTGTGTGATTGATTAATGAGTCTTTTCAGTAGAGCCCTTGGGCAGAATTAAATTCAACACAATGGCAAGTATGGCAGCTAGAGCAATGCCACGTAACGCGAAATCACCAAACTCAAAGAACATTCCACCTAACCCAAAAACAAGCGTGAGCGCTACAATAGTCAGGTTTCGTGGTTCGCTAATGTCATCTCCCGCTTTCACCAAAGTATTGAGTCCCACCGATGCGATAGCCCCAAATAATAACGTCATGATTCCACCCATTACAGGGGTAGGAATAGTGCTTAGCAGTGCGCCACTTTTACCACAAAACGATAATGCGATGGCAAATACAGCGGCCCAAATCATGATCACAGGATTAAAGGATCGGGTGAGAGCTACAGCCCCTGTGACCTCGGAATAAGTTGTATTCGGCGGGCCTCCAAACAGAGACGCAGCGGTTGTTGCAATGCCGTCCCCAAGCAGGGTCTTTTTAAGCCCTGGCTTTTTCAAGAAGTCTTTGCCTGTGACATTAGAAATGGCAACCATATCACCAATGTGCTCGACTGCTGGAGCGATGGCGATGGGGACAATGAATAAGATGGCTTCCCAGTTAAATTCTGGCGTTGTGAAATTTGGAATGGCAAACCAAGGTGCGGCCGTCATAGGGGCAAAGTTTACCATGCCTTGAAAAACGGCAATGGAATAACCTACGATTAGCCCGGCTAAAATTGGAATCAGACGCAGCAGGCCTTTGCCCAGAAGAGACACCAAAATCGTCACAATGAGCGCTGGCATCGATACCATCAAAGCTTGCTCAATGGGAAATAAAGTAGCTGAACCGTCACCCGTTTTTCCCAGTGCCATGTGCACAGCCACTGGCGCGAGACTTAAACCAATCACCATAATCACTGGCCCAACGACAATCGGTGGCAGAATGCGGTGAATGATCTGTGTTCCCTTGATCGCAACCAGCCCGCTAAGGAACATGTACAGCACGCCAGCCGCCATTAAGCCAGACATTGTGCTGGCAATTCCCCATGTTGCGACGCCATGTGAAATGGCAGGAATAAAGGCGAATGATGACGCCAAAAAGATAGGGACTTGGCCTTTGGTGACCAATTGAAACAACAGTGTGCCAATACCTGCGGTAAACAAAGCAACATTGGGATCAAGCCCAGTAAGAATCGGTACGAGCACTAATGCACCAAAGGCTACAAACAACATTTGTGCGCCAACGATCGCCGTTCGTGGAGAATACGGAGACATAATTAAACCTTAGTCTTTTAATAGAATGGGTTGCAAGTGAGCCCAACTCATATCAGCTTTGAGGCTTCTATGCAGTTGAGCGAACACTGAAAAGTTACGACAAATAAGTCATCTGGAACTTGGTTGAGGTGTTATCGAGTTCCAAAAATTTTGTCTCCAGCGTCACCTAATCCGGGGATAATATAACCTTGTTCATTTAGGTATTCGTCGACCGAGGCTACGTAAATATCCACATCAGGGTGTGCGGCTTCGAGTTTCTGAATGCCCTCTGGGGCAGCAACCAGAAAAAGTCCCATGATTTGGGTGCAACCTTTAGATTTTAATAGGTCGATAGTGGCAATTAGCGTTCCGCCGGTAGCTAGCATGGGGTCAACGATTAATGCGGTACGTTGCTCAACGTCTTGCACTACCTTGTCGAAGTAGGCCACCGGCTCTAAGGTTGTTTCGTCGCGGTATAGGCCAACCACACTAATCTTGGCGTTGGGGAATAAGGTTTCAACACCCGACAACATGCCCAATCCTGCGCGCAAAATAGGAACGAGAGTCATTTTTTTACCTTTGATGTTGTCAATGGCAACCGGAGTGCCTTGCCAGCCATCAATTTCAATGATTTCTGTTTCTAAGTTACGTGTGGCTTCGTAGGTTAAGAGAGCGCCAATTTCGCTGCATAACTCGCGAAATAGCTTAGTACTGATGCCATTTGCTCGCATCAACCCAAGCTTATGCTGCACTAAAGGGTGTTTGATTTCGAAAACTGCCATGAGGTGTCACCTGAGATTTATAATTTTATCGCCGCATAAATAGCATAGAAGAAAATCAAATGACTTGATGTTCGGCAAACGGAAATAAAAAAGCCAGCAATTTGCTGGCTTTTAAAAACGAGATGTTTACTTACGCAATATCGCGTTCGACATGATCAATATCTTCAATCACATTAAGGTGCTCACCATAAATCGGGCGAAGTGCTTTAATGACATGCTGGCGCGTGACAACACCAATCAGAGTCTCACCGTCTACCACTGGAATCATATGAGGGCGATTTGCATGGCTTTCACGTGCTCTATCGGTAAGCGACAAGGTGCTCATAGACGTTGCGATACCCGCATCTGATGTTGGGTAAACTTGGTCTTTATCGATACTTAAGTACTCTGCTAATTGAAGTAGATTGTCGTGGCCTGAAATGGTGTGAACTTCACGGCGCATTAAGTGCTGAACTTGAGTGTGAGCCTCTGGCATATAGTCTGTGCACCAAAGATCGACCAGCACGTCTTGTACAGAGAAGAAACCAACGACTTGTTGTTGATGACCCACCACAGGTGCTCCGCTCAAATTCATTGCAAGCAATTGATCAAGCGCAACTTGAATCGATGTTTCAGGAGTAACTGTGATTGGGTTTGTTTCCATGATTTGATTGATTTTCATTGTTTTATCTAACATTTGAGACTCCAAAAAATAGTTGTTCGTTGTGGTGATGATGGGGGTTAATTGTGTATTTGACTGAGCTTTTTCAGGCGACCACTGGTAAATTCTCCAGTAACTTAGGCCGACCAAAACTGAGCCACCAACGATGTTTCCTAAAGTCACTGGGACTAGGTTTGCGACAAAAAAGTTGTTCAGTGTGAGGTCCGAAAATTGCGATGCTGGAACGCCTATTTGCTGCCAAAAATCAGCCGGTGCAAAGGTGTGAATCGCGATTCCTAAAGGCACCATAAACATGTTGGCTACACAGTGTTCGAATCCAGCACTGACAAACATCGCAACGGGTAAAATCACAATCAGTGCTTTGGTCATTATTTGCGTTGAACTAAATGTCATCCAAATGGCTAAACACACCAAAAGGTTACATAGAATTCCCAAAGCAAAGGCTTGCATGGGGGCATGGTGAAGCTTGTGCTGCGCAATTTTTAAGGCATTGAGCCCCCATTGCCCGTTGTCGAGTTGATATAAGCCCGCTGCAGTGACCAGTGCTAAAAGCACTAATGCACCGATAAAGTTTCCAATATAGACTTTGCCCCAGCCTTTGAGCATTTGGCCCGTGGTGATTTGACGGTTGGCTCGGGCGATACAACTCAATACCGAGCTGGTAAACAATTCGCCGCCACATATCACGACTAAGATCAGTCCCATGCTGAACGCGATACCGCCAGCTAACCGACTCAGGCCCCAACTCATCGAGTCGTCACCTGTTGTTACCGTGATATAAAACACAAATGCTAAACCGATGAATACACCAGCCATGACGGCTAAACCAAGCGTCATTGCAGCGGGCTTACTCGACTTCGATAACGCATATTTTTCAGCTTGCTGCATCATTTCAGCTGGCGTGAAATGCTCGGATGAACCATTGTTATCTACAGTATGAAGCGGCACTTGTGGTGACCGATTAGCAGTCATTGTTGTTTGCTCCTTGTGTGTATAGAGCGAGCTTGCTCGTTAATTGCCAAGTGAGGATTTGTAAGGTCATTAGCGCTCCCTGATGATGGTCCTCGTGAAAAACTGAAACCAAATTACCCCGAAAAACATGGCAAGTTAAATTGATAATTTTTTGATTAAGATTCAATAAAATTGATTAAAGTGTCGGTAGCATGAATAGCGCATCACTGGCCATCTTCAACGGAATAGAGATTCTGAAAATATGAGATATTCACTCAAGCAATTGGCGGTATTTGATTCTGTCGCAAGCTCTGGAAGCGTTAGTCAAGCCGCGGATAAGCTCGCTTTAACGCAATCAGCTACCAGTATGGCGTTATCTCAACTTGAAAAAATGCTGGGACGCCCATTGTTTGAACGCCAAGGCCGCCGCTTAGTTTTAACTCATTGGGGCATGTGGCTTCGCCCCAAGGCAAAGCAGCTCTTGTTTGACGCGCAACAAATTGAATTAGGCTTTTATGATCAACACATTATAAGCGGTGAGCTGTCGTTAGGAGCGAGTCAAACCGCCGCAGTGCACTTGATGCCACAACTTATCAGTAATATTGATAATGAATTTCCAGAGTTAAGAGTGCAGTTAGGTGTTAAAAATACTGAGAAAGTCATTAGCGGTGTGCGGGATTATCAATACGAACTAGGCATTATAGAAGGACGCTGCGACGATAGCCGCTTGCAACAAGAAGTCTGGTGTCATGATCATCTTGTGATTGTGGCATCGAAACATCACCCGTTTGCGAAATACAATGAGGTCAGTTTGTCGCAACTTGAGCAGGCAAAGTGGGTGCTTCGAGAACCTGGGGCGGGTACGCGAAAAATATTTGATAGTGCAATGCATGGCGCAATTGATGATTTGGATGTGTGGCGTGAATACGAACACGTCGCGGTATTGAGATCGTTAGTTGAAAACGGCCCGTATCTCAGCTGCTTACCCTATTTGGACGTTGAAAGTTCAATTGAGCGAGGAGATCTGGTGGCCTTGTCGACACCCGGGATTGAAATTGAACGCACTCTTTCATTTATTTGGCGCACTGATGCGGTGGAAAACCCGTTGCGCGAGTGCATTAAACGAGAGGCCAAACGCATGATTAAGGCCAACAAAAAGAAGATGTGATTGACCATCAATAAAATTGATAGTCATTTAATCCTGTATTCACTCGTTGTTTTCGAGCTTTCAATTTAATTTTTGCTAAAAACCAGCTTTCTGGTTGGTTTTTATGGCAGCAAAGAAACCTTATGCTTTTTCCCACGCGAATTGTTCAAATGCCTTATCCAGCGGTGTAGCAGCAAGGTGATTGGTGTAGTTACTAATCACTTTTTGTGAGAGACCTAATATGATTTCAAGCAATTGCCGTTGCCCGTATCCAGCTGCAAAAAATGCTGCAACTTGAGCTTCGTCAACGCGCCCTCGACCCCGCACAATCCCTAGCGTGGTGTCTTGCAGGGCTTGTAACTTCTCAGTGGGCATTGGTTCACCATTTCTCAACGCGTCAGTAAGCGCGGCATCGACCTTCATTGAATGCGCAATACCCGTATGTGCAGGTACACAATAGGTACAACCATGCTCTACATTAATACTTTGCCAGACCACAGTAAGTTCTTCGGCATTGAACGATGAGTTGGCAAACAACTGATGAAGCACTTGGTAACCCTCCAAGATCCCCGGAGATTCCGCTAAAACGGCATGTAAATTGGGGATCATGCCAAATGCTTTTAGCGACTTATCTAAAAGAGGCTTGCTTTCAGCGGGGGCAGTTTCGAGGGTATGTAGTTGAAAGTTGTTCATGGTCTAAGCTCCAAATATTTGAAAGAGGTCAGTCTGTTTGAACCTTACAGATGCAAAGACTATAGATGAACTGTAGCGACCGTTCAAGTTTGAATTGAACGATCGTGACCGGATTGGAGTTGTTTTGCAGAAATACATGACCTCTGTTTTTAAAATTTAAATAATTTCAATGACAAAGAATACTCCGAGCGAAGCAATAAACGGAAAGATAATATAGAAAAATGCAAAGCTCAGAGGGAATATCGGAAGTTTATTCAGTTGTAAGACGTATTGATTCAAATG
Organism: Echinimonas agarilytica; assembly: GCF_023703465.1. Lineage (NCBI taxonomy): Bacteria > Pseudomonadati > Pseudomonadota > Gammaproteobacteria > Alteromonadales > Echinimonadaceae > Echinimonas > Echinimonas agarilytica. Next base: position 867,547 of record NZ_JAMQGP010000001.1, read on the forward strand.
TCAGACATAAAAAAACCAGTCGAGTGACTGGTTTTTTTATGTGCACATTGTGCTTGTGGCATTACGCGACTTGAACAGGAATGTCTTTGCTCTGGCGAACAATATCATTGTTCTGATCCAAGTAAACCAATGAAGGTTTATGTGCTGTGGCTTCGGCATTTGCCATGCTCACATATGCACAGATAATCACGCGGTCACCAATGCTGGCTTTGTGAGCCGCTGCACCATTGACTGAAATGATCCGAGATCCACGTTCACCTGAAATAGCGTACGTTGTGAAACGCTCGCCGTTTTCAATGTTATAAATTTGGATTTGCTCGTACTCGAGAATGCCAGCCGCGTCCAACATGTCCTGATCAATCGCACAGGAACCTTCATACTCAAGCTCGGCGTGTGTGACACGTGCTTGGTGAAGTTTACCTTTTAACATGATCGCTTGCATTGCGCTCCCCACTCTTCAATAAATATCTATCGGCTGAGGCCTGCGTTGATGGACTAGACCTCGGACGGCGGAATATATACTAAATAATAGAGTCCTGCAAATTCACCACAATATTGTCGATGAGCCTAGCTTTGCCTAAAAAAGCGGCCATTAAAACAACATGCTCGGTTGTGTCAGAGTTGGCTGGTGCAAGCGTGTTGGCGTCGCAGATATCGATGCTGTCTGTTTTAAAACCTTGTTCATCTAGCTGTTGTGACGCGTGTTCAATCAGCTCTGAGTAATTTTTTTCACCTGCACGGACCGCGGTCTCGATGCCCTTCATCACTTGAGCGAGCAGAGGGGCAATTTGGCGCTGCTCTGAGGTGAGGTAACCGTTGCGTGAGCTCATGGCAAGACCATCGTCTTCTCGAACCGTAGGTACGCCGATGATGTTGATAGGCAAACACAAATCTTTTGTAAATGCTCGGATCACGGCTAGCTGCTGGAAGTCTTTTTCACCAAAACAGGCAACGTCAGGCTGTACGATATTGAACAGCATGGTCACAACGGTTGCTACACCAGTGAAATGCCCCGGTCGCATCGCACCTTCAAGTACATCGGCCACACCTGGCACAGAAACTTGGCTTTGAGCATCAAGCCCTTTGGGGTACATGATTGCAGGAGTGGGGCAGAACACTAAGTCAGTTTCGACCTTATCTAATGCTGAGCAATCGTCGGTCAAGGTTCGAGGGTAATTGTCTAAATCTGACGCGTTATTAAACTGCATTGGATTGACAAAAATACTCACCACCACGCGATCGGCGTGCTTAAAAGCTTCTTTGACCAAGGTGAGATGACCTTGATGAAGGTTGCCCATAGTGGGCACAAAGCCGACCTTTAGCCCTTCTTGTTTCCATTCACGCACAGTCTCGCGAATGACATCAATATGCTCGGAAATAATCATTCGTCAAAGCTCTGCTCAGCTGAAGGGAATATCTCTTGTTCAACTTCTTGTATGTACAAAGCCACAGCCTTGTGAATATTGCCGGTGGTTTCGAGATAGTTCTTGGAAAAGCTTGGAACATAGCCTGCGGTCAGGCCCAACATATCTTGCATGACTAAGATTTGGCCGTCGGTGTCTGGGCCCGCTCCAATACCAATGACAGGAATGGTTAAGCTGCGAGCCACGCGTTTAGCAAGCGGTGCAGGAATACACTCAAGTACTAATAGTTGAACCCCAGCTTTTTCTAGTTCCATGGCCGAGTTGATCAGCTGACGTGCTGCAGCATCACCACGGCCTTGTATTTTAAAGCCCCCGAATACGTTGACCGACTGCGGAGTGAGTCCCAAGTGGCCGCATACCGGTACACCGCGATCCACCAAGCCGCTAATGGTTTCAGCGAGCCATTCACCGCCTTCCATCTTGACCATTTGAGCGCCTGCTCGCATTAATTGAGCTGCGTTTTGATAGGTTTGTTCAGGTGTTGCATAGGACATGAAAGGCATGTCGGCAACAACCATGGCTCGTTTCGCTGTAGAGGCGACACAGCGTGTATGGTAAGCCATTTGTTCGACGGTCACGGGCAATGTGCTGTCTTCGCCTTGTAACACCATGCCCAGCGAGTCACCGATCAGAATCAGGTCGATACCGCAGTCGTCGAAGATTTTTGCGAATGAGGCATCATACGCCGTGAGAGTTGCAAACTTTTCACCTTGCTCTTTTTTCTTGAGTAGGCTTGCGACAGATACTTTTTTCATAGTTAAACCTAATTGCGTTCAGATCAGGCCGAATGTTCAAGCTGATGCAAACCGTTGCGTGGACATTGGCTGAGCAATGTTTGCAAAGGAGTGCCGTCGGGCAATACAAGTTCGGCAGCAATATCAGCTAGAGGATAAAGGACAAACTCCCGTTCGCCCATATGGTAATGCGGAATTGTTAGGCGAGGTGTGTGGATAGTTTGGTTGCCAAAAAGCAGTATGTCCAAATCTAAAGTCCGTGGTCCCCAGCGTTCGTCTTTGCGTTGTCGGCCCTGTTGTTGCTCAATGGACTGCAAGGCATTCAGCAAACCTTCGGGATCCATGGCCGTCTCAATGGCCACTACTGCGTTAATGTAGTCGGGCTGATCAGTCGGGCCAAGAGGCTTGCTGCAGTACAAAGGAGAAGCCGCAATAAAGCGGCTATTTGTTAGTTTTTTAAGCGCATCAATGGCAACTTGAGCTTGTTGCACAGGATGATTAAGATTTGCTCCAACGCCAATGTAGCAAGTCTGCCGTTGCGTCATTATGATTCTGCATCCTTCTTGGGCTTGTTAGGCGAAGTCCGGCGCCGCCGACGGCGGCTTCCTGGGCGTTTGCCTGCTGACCCTGAACCTGCAACTTCTTTTATCAATGAGGCACGTTTATCGCCCGTTGATGTGAGGTACTGTTGCCACCACTCTGCTAGGGGTTTTAGCTCGCCACCGTAGACTTCACCTCGCAACAATAAAAAGTCGAATGCTGCACGAATCTTTGGGTGAGTCGATAGCTTCTCTGCACGTTTGCCTTGGCGGTTGGGTAAGCGCAATTGCAAGCTCCAGATATCACGAGACACAAGGCTAAAGCGTTTTGGTACCGCGGTCCGTTTTTGCTGGCGGTCGAGCACTTCACTGGCCGCGATTTGAAACGCCTCAGAAGGTCCGAGTTCAGATTCAGTGGCCAGCTCTCGCGCATTAAATTCAACCAATGGCCACAGCATCGCAGCATAGATAAATGCTGGAGTGACGCTTTGATCGTTGTTCACGCGCTCATCCGTATTGCGGAGCGCTGCAAGAATAAAGGCCTCATCCGCTTCTGTTGCATCGCTGTCAAGAAACGTAACTAAATCAGGGAATAAAGCTTCGAGTAAGCCAAATTCGCGTAGCATCTGGAAGTTTTCTTCGGCTTTACCGGCCAGAAGTAATTTACAAATTTCGTCAAATAGGCGAGCTGCAGGAATACTGCCCAACAAGTGAGCTAGGTCATGAATTGGGTCTGCTGTGCGAGGTTCGATGGTCATGTCGAGTTTGGTGGCAAAACGCACGGCACGAATCATTCGGACCGGATCTTCTCGATAACGCTCAACTGGGTCTCCGATGATTTCGATGCGGCGATTGTTAATGGCATCTATGCCATTGGCAAAATCAAGCAATGAGTAGTCGGCAATGCTGTAGTAAATAGCATTGATGGTGAAGTCGCGGCGTTCGGCATCTTCTTCGATAGTGCCGTAAACATTGTCACGAACAATCATGCCGGCATCATCAAGCTTAGACACTTGATTGCTCTTGGAGTCGTCGTGGTGACCACGCATGGTGGCAACTTCGATAATTTCTCGGCCAAACATAATGTGGGCAAGTCGGAAGCGGCGGCCAATTAAACGACAATTGTGAAACAACTTTTTGACCTGCTCTGGGCGGGCGTTGGTGACAATATCGAAATCTTTTGGCTGCTGGCCTAACAACAAATCGCGTACACCGCCGCCAACAAGGTAGGCTTCAAAGCCTTGCTTGTTGAGGCGGTACATAACTTTCAAAGCACTTGGGCTGAGTTGTTGACGCGAAATACCGTGCTCGGAACGCGGGATCACCGTGGCTTGCAGCCCTTCGGTGTCGCTAGTGTTTGTGGTCGCGCTGCGACGGAACAGGTTGAGTACGCGGTTCAGTACCATGAAATTAATGGCTCATCGTGTTAAAAGAAGCGCAATTTTAGCAAACTCGCAGCAAAATAGAACGAAAAGGCTTGTATCTGTTCGCACTATCTTAAAAATTTAGTGAAATCAAAGATTGACGGAGCGTTTCACGCCTAGTTTTTCTCGGTTCCAGTGCGTTTTTGCCCAGTCGAGAATGTCACTTACGGTCGAATGACGCAATTGTTGAGGAACATGCAGGTTCAAACAGGCCAGCGCTTGGCAAAGTTCTGGCTGTGGATGTTGCCAGTTAATTGGCGCGGCATGATTTTGCTTGCTGAGTTTATTGCCATGTTCATCAAGCGCAAGCGGGAGGTGTAAATAGGCGGGTGGCTGTTGTTCAAAATTTTGATATAACGCTATTTGCCAACCCGTTGTTTCTAACAAATCGATGCCCCGCACCACATGGTTTACGCCTTGGCTTAAGTCGTCCATTACCACTGCGAGCTGGTAGGCGATGAGACCGTCGCGGCGTTTGATGATGAAATCTTCTTGATTCCACGGTGGATGTAATTCAATCGACCCTAAACGAAGGTCATGAAAATGGTCGACTCGGTGGTGATGTTTGAAACGGACGGCATGACCTTCAATCGGCAGATGACGATCGCGGCAATGCCCATCATAATGGCCGCCAATTGATTTCACTCGCTTGCGCGTGCAATCACATGCGTAAGCATGTTGATCCGCCACAAGTTGGTGAATGCGGTCGAGAAAATCTTGCTGATGGGTACTTTGATATAAAACGCTTTGATCCCAATGCAATCCAAATGCTTCAAGCGCGTTTAAGATCTGGGTATCAGCCCCAGTGACTTGACGAGGTGGATCGATGTCTTCAATACGCACAAGCCATTCGCCATCAATAGCTTTAGCGTCGAGATAGCTTCCTACTGCGGCAATTAAAGAGCCGAAGTGGAGCGGTCCGGAAGGAGAAGGAGCAAAGCGCCCACAATATCGGGTGGCAAGTGGGCGCATTAGCTGCGTTGCTCGGGTCACTAGGTGACCTATCGATTAACCCGCTAACTGCTTTTCTTTAATCTCAGCTAACGTCTTACAGTCGATGCATTGATCGGCAGTTGGACGAGCTTCTAAACGACGAATGCCAATTTCAATTCCGCATGTATCGCAGTAACCAAAATCATCTTCTTCGATGAGCTGCAACGTTTTCTCAATTTTCTTAATGAGTTTACGCTCACGGTCACGCGTACGAAGTTCAAGACTGAACTCTTCTTCCTGAGCTGCGCGATCGACAGGATCTGGGAAGTTTGCAGCTTCGTCCTGCATGTGTGATTTAGTGCGGTCAACTTCTTCACGAAGTTGCTGACGCCACGCTTCCAAAATCAAACGAAAGTGATTTTGTTGCGGTGTATTCATGTATTCTTCGTCGGCTTTAGCTTGGTAAGGTTCAACCCCTGCTAACGCTAAGATACCGAGAGACGTAGTTTTTTTAGACTCAGGCATGCCACATACCCCTATATAAGCAACACCAATTCCAGATCAACTGAAATAATTAGGGCGCTATCTATATCAGAAACTTCGAGCGCCCGCAATTGTCTTTAGTAACATGACTTAAAAGATTCAACTACTTTTGAAGCCAAGTAATTTGATGTTCTCGGTGCTAATTCGCTGTTTTGAACATTGTTTTATGCGTTGTTTCACGAACATGGAGTTTTCTTTTGTGTTGCAGGTCGGTGAAATGAAATTGTGAATTTTGAGAGGGATCGAATACTCTTTGGATCAGAATGAGACACGTGATAGGAATGATGTGATGAAATGGAGCAAATTAAGGCTTCTGTCGATGCTTTCTGCAATGGTAGTGAGCACGAATGTGCAGGCGGTCGATTCAGAAGGAAGCTTTTCAGTGGATGGCGCAGGTTTTCAACCGTGTAGTCAATTTGTGAAGGCGGTAGAGGGGCAGAAAAACGACCTTTACGTGTATATTGGTTGGGTTGATGGGTATCTAAGTCACTACAATCGCGTAACGCCAAACACTTTTGATATCACGCCTTGGCAAACGCAATATATGACGGTAAAAACCCTTCACCTACTTTGTGGTAAGCAACCTCAAGCGCCGTTTGCAACCGCCGTTGAAAGTTTAGTGGTGCAACTTGAACCCCATAAATTAACTGAGCAGTCTGAGCGCGTGGTGATTTCAGACGGCGACGCTCAAATACAAATATACGTTGCCGTGATTGAACAAATCCAAGCCAAGCTGCAGCACAAGAGCCTGGTTGATACCTATAAAAAAGGCGAGTTTGATGATGCGACTCGCGCTGGCCTAAAACGCTTTCAGCAACAAAGCGGTTTAAAGGTGACTGGCATGCCCGACCAAGATACGTTGTTACGCCTGTTACTCGTTCCAAGCCGATAATCGACTTAACGGATACGATGTGGTGGGGCGCTTAGTCGTACCCTGCTATGGGGAATAAGGGTTTATACGTACCGGCTGCGGCATTCATATCAGAGTCGATAGCCGGTCGTCATCGTTGGCATCGGTAAAACAATGTTGTGCGCGCAGCACTTGGCCTGTTAAGCCGAAGTGTCATATTCAAACATGCCTCTTAAATCGGGTTTGTAGGTCAGCACTTCAACACCCTGAGCTTTTGCGTTATCGAGCAATACTGCGTATGTGGGGTCAATATGGTGGGCAGCTAAAACCGAGTCGATGCCGCTGTGAAGGATGCAAAATAGTAAAACAGCTCGATGCCCTTCTTGGGCAATTTTGGTTAACTCCTTCAAGTGTTTTTGTCCACGTACAGTGACGGTATCAGGAAAGTATCCCTGACCGTCTTCAAGTAATGTGCAGCTCTTAACCTCGACATAGCACTTTTGCTCATCACGCGTGAGCAGAAAATCGATTCTGCTGTCCCCGTATTTCACCTCTGGTTTCACCTCGTAATCGGTTAGGCCTTTAACCCGGTTCGACCTCAATGCTTCGCCCGCAAATTGATTTGCTCTGGCGGTGTTGACGCAGATTAAGTGTCCGTTGCGTTCTGTCAATTCCCAAGTGTGTTGATACTTTCGCGTTGGATTACTTGAAGTGCTGAACCAAACAGTGTCACCGGCACTGCCACAGTTTGTCATGGCGCCGGTATTGGGCACGTAAATAGTCATTTCACCAGACGCGAGTTCCACATCAGCTAAAAAGCGTTTGTAACGTCGGATGAAGGTCGCAGAGCTGAGAGTTGGTTTTACAGTGTGGGCCATCGATGTAACTCTTGATAGGTGCCATGGGCAGATTCGAACAATGAAAAGTGACGCACGCGCCAGTTTAATAGGGGCGCGGGCGCTTGCCAGTCAATACGTTGTGCTAATCGGTGAAACACAGTCACATGTGGAATGTAGCTGGGATGAGCGGGAGTACGTCCAAATGCGGAAGTTTGGAGATGCACTGCATCTTTGAGTGCAATCAGCTCAGAGCAAGTGTGCCGAGAGCACAAGTAACCAATTTGCGGTGTGTTGAATCGCCCAATCTTGTCAATGGATTGATGCCATGAAGGCACCTGAATGGCGCCTAAGGCTGATGCGATATCATCCACTTGCTGGTTACTGCACTGTCCGATAAAACGCAGTGTGATGTGTAAGTTCTTTGCTACAACGGCGGTGGTTCCTGTTGGCTGATGCGTGCGCTGCCATTGAGCAATCGCTTGCTCAATGGATTCAGGTAACGCCAATGCAACAAATAGTCTGGGCATTTACTCTTGTGTGTCTTTAGCGGCTTTGCTTTTTGCCTGTTGTGATTTCACAAGCGCTCGCTCCACAGGCCCTAAAATGGCTTCAACATCAGTGGCTCGCCAGCTGGCTTTGGCAACTGCGGTTGCTTCTGAGGCATCGAGTTGTTGACGATAGGCCGCCAGGTTTACAAACGCTTCATCAATTTCTTGTTTGCGAATGTCCGATGCGTAAGGCCGATAGCCTTTGAGTTCATCCAAGTCGGCCACGAGCTGGCTTTTAATGATGTCATGCGCCAACCCAATGTCGTTCACATCCAGTGCTTCTTTGAGTGCGAGGGTGTGGCGAATTTCTTTTAGAAGAATATCGCTTCGGCTGGTGGTTGCGCCGGAGACAAAACTATCGACCGTCATTCGACTTGCGCCTAAAAAGCAAACAAAGCCCAATGCCAATCCTGCAACTACGCCTGAAAATGTGATTTTCATGATATCTCAATTGATGATGTGAATGATTTCTGCCGCTATTCTAATTTTTGCTGCGTCAAACTGCTAGATGCGGATCAATGCCATTGCATCTGATTGTTTGATTTAGTGTTAGCAACGAACGCTTTGGTTTACTATCGTGCCCATATGCGATTTGCACAACTCTAGAAATTGACCGACCGATAGGAATGCCGTGACCCTCCCTGTTCAAACGATTGCCGATCAGACGATTGAGCACCTTGCATCCGGCCAAGACGTTATTCTTACTGCGCCCACCGGATCAGGGAAATCAACTCTCCTTCCTTTACTGCTGCTGGCAAGCCCGCACTTTGAAGGGAAGTCGATTCTTATGCTTGAACCGCGTCGTCTAGCGGCAATGTCGGTGGCACGTTACATGGCATCTCAAATTGGTGAAGCTGTTGGCCAGCAAGTGGGTTACCGCATTCGGCAAGACCAGAAATCCTCAGCAAACACGCGTTTATTAGTGGTAACGGAAGGCATTCTGACCCGTATATTACAACACGATCCGGAACTCGCTGAGTTTGACGTGGTGATTTTTGATGAGTGCCACGAACGTAACCTTCATGCCGATTTAGCATTCGCATTATGTTTAGATGCGCAGCAAGGTCTGCGTGAAGACTTGCGATTAATGATGATGTCAGCCACCTTGGCTGTAGATGATTTTCAACGCTGCCTGCCGGAAGCACAGCGAGTGACATGTGAAGGGCGTCAATTTCCGGTGCATTGTCACTATCAGCTTAGAGACACTCGCACGCAATGGTTGCCTCAATGCTTGAACTTGCTGAACCGAGCCATTACTGAGCAGAGTGAGGGCGATATATTAGTGTTTCTGCCCGGCGTGAGCGAAATCAAACGCCTGCATGAGCAGTTTCGAAACAACAGTGAAACGGCCACTCAGTTTGAATTACTTGAACTTTACGGTGATATGCCGCAAAAGTTGCAGCAGAAGATTTTTGAGCACTCCGAACAACGCCGCATCATTTTTTCCACCAATATCGCCGAAACCAGCCTTACTTTGCCACGCGTTAGAGTCGTGGTGGATTCAGGGTTTGAGCGCAGTATGCGTTTTGTAGCCAGTGCTGCAACAGGCCGATTAGAGTTGCGCCAAATAGCGCTGGCATCGGCTCAGCAACGAGCAGGCCGAGCAGGGCGTGTGGCCGAAGGACACTGTTACCGACTTTGGAGTGAACAGCAGCAACTGAGCTTTCAACCGACCATTGTGCCTGAGGTTGAATATTCAGATTTGACCCAGTTGGCGCTTGAACTGGCCAATTGGGGCGTGAGCGAACTGACAGCGCTTCGATGGATTACCATGCCCAACGTGGGCCATTGGCGGCAAGCGCAGGCTCAATTGAAATGGATGAATGCGATCGACAACAAGGGAACGCTCACTACACATGGGCAACTCATGCATCGTTCAGGCAGTCATCCGCGTTGGGCTCACCTGATGGTAAATGCCGCTAAAATCAGCGATAACTCACTGGCTTTGGCATGCCTTGCTGCCGCGTTGTTGGACAGCAAAGATGTGTTGCAAGGGCGTCATGTGGGGGTTGAGTTTAGCCAGCGGATCGAGCAAGTTTTGCATTCAAAAGGTTCAATCCATAATGCTATTTTGCAACAAGCGCGGCAATGGTATAAACGCAATTCAACTTCATTATGGCCATCGAATATCGACAGTAGCGAATTGATTACTGTGATGATGCAGTCGTTCCCAGATCGCGTTGCGAAACTTCGCCAAAATCAGCAGTACGCTATGGCCAATGGCTCTGGCGTACAATTGCCGATGGATGATGGGTTAACACAATCCTCTTGGTTACTGGTTTTACACTATCAGCTTAGTGAGCATCATTCTGATGGTTGGGTTCGCTACGCCATTAAGCTCAGTGAACAGGATGTGAACCACCATTTGTCGGATCACATTCAATCTACCGACCACGTTTACTGGGATGAACAAAAGAAAAAGGTGGTGGGTGAAACGCAACGCCGCTTTGGCTCAATTGTGTTGAGCAAACAACCTTTGCCGTCGCCTGATGGTCAGCAACTGGCCTACGCGTTAATGAAATATATAGAGCGCAAGGGGCTGAAATTGTTGCCGTGGACCGACGCTGCTCGGAGTTTATGTGAACGCAGCCGTTTGGTGCAGCAGTTGCAGCTACACGCGCATTGGCCCGACTTTTCAGAAACAGCGTTAGTGAACGAATTGTCGCAATGGCTATTGCCATACTTGCAAGGCATGCGAACGGTCAACGAGCTTAAGTCGCTGAACTTAACCCAAATCTTAAAAAGCTATTTGGGTTATCAACATGAACAGCAACTAGCACAGTGGTTCCCCACACACTTTGACACGCCACTTGGCCGCAGCGTTCATATTGAATATGCAGAGTCTGGGGCAAAAATATCAGTGCCGATGCAAGAAATGTATGGCTTTGATGAGATAGTGGAGCTAGCGGGCGGGCATTATCGCCTAACGTTCGAACTGTTGTCACCGGCTAAACGACCGATTCAATTAACTCAAAACTTGCCGCAATTTTGGGCGGGTAGTTATCGAGACGTTCAAAAAGAAATGAAAGGGCGTTACCCTAAACACGTATGGCCAGATGATCCGGCCAATACGCAACCGACTCGATACACCAAACGCCGTCCGAAGACTTAAAAGGGATCGCCAATGCTGAATTCTCATGGAGTGACATTGCAGTGAAAGTGCTTCAGGCCATTACGGGTGGCCAGTCTTGGTGGCGGATTGTGCTCAAGTTTGGTGTGGCTTTGGGCGCGTTATTGGTAGGGTACTTGATTTATTTAGATAGCAAAATGCTATCGGTTTTCTCGCACCTACAGCAAAGCCAAGCGATTGAAATTCATTCACGAGCTCTGGAAATAAAACCGGGCGTTCGTCTGACTCGCAGTGACTTAACCCTTGAATTAGATGACCTAAACTACCAGCGGGTGAGCCGTCCGAGCCGAACCAATCAATACTCAGCCTCAAGTAGCAAAGTTGAGGTGATGCTCAACAACGCAGTGCAAACAACACCAGTGCAACGCCATCATGTCATGGTGCATTTCGATCAAGACCGAGTCGCCTCCATCGACGATCTTGATGCTGGCGAGTCTCTCGAACAGTTCACTTTACCGGCTCGTGTGTTAGACAAAATTTGGGCTGGTGAACGTGAAGACCGAATTCATGTGCCGCTGGAGCAGGTGCCTCAACAGCTGATTGATTTATTGTTGCTGGTGGAAGACCGAGATTTTTACAATCACTGGGGTGTGAATCCTATTGCTATCGGTCGAGCGCTAATCGCCAACATTAGTGCAGGCAAAACAGTGCAAGGCGGAAGCACGCTGACGCAACAGCTGACCAAAAACTTATTACTGACGCGCGAGCGCAGTATTACCCGCAAAATCAATGAAGCTTTTCTGTCGCTGTTACTTGAGTGGCGTTATGACAAAGACCGAATTCTCGAAGCCTATATTAACGAAGTCTATTTGGGACAAAGTGGCGCAACGGCTGTTCATGGCTTTGCAACGGCGAGTCAATTTTATTTCGGTAAGCCGCTGAATTTACTTGCGTTGGATGAGCAGATTATTTTGGTGGCCATGGTTAAAGGTCCATCCCTCTATAACCCGTGGCGGCGTCCAGATAACGTAGTACAACGCAGAGATCTTATTTTGCGAGTCTTACTTGAGCGCCAAGACATCACATCTGACACCTATTTGGCAATGGTCGAGCGGCCGATTAAAGTGGTGAAGAAAGGGAAGTTGCAAACCAATGCGCGTCCTTCTCTAACCTCTGCTGTTGGCTTGGAATTGTCGGCTCGTGCAAGCCGGAGTGACAGAGGCCAAATTCAAGCCATTCAAACCACTATCGATCCCTTGTCTCAAAAGGCGATGGAAGAAGCCATTATTCAAACCATTCCCCAGCTTGAGCAACGACAAGATGTATCGAATTTGCAAGTGGCCATGATTGCGGTTGATGTCGACAGTGCTGCAATTAAAGCCATGGTGAGTGACCGTAATCCGCAATTTCCTGGATTTAATCGAATTCGGCAAGCGAATCGTCCCATCGGTTCATTACTCAAGCCGTTTATTTTGATGTCGGCTTTGAAGCGCCAAGATAAAACCACGCTTGGCACCATGCTTAATGACCGACCCGTATCGATGCGAGATGACCAAGGAAATCGTTGGCAGCCGCAGAATTTTGACAAAAAGTATCGTGGCAGTGTGGCAGCCATCGATGCATTGAAATTGTCGCTCAATGTACCTTTCGTCAATTTGGGAATGTCGGTGGGCTTGCCCGATGTCAAAGCCGACTTAGAGTCTTTTACCGGTCATCGATACCGCAGCTTTTATCCGTCGGACTTACTGGGCAGTATTTCAATGACACCGTGGCAGGTAGCTCAGCTATACAACACCTTGGCTGATCAAGGTGTTTTTCAACCTCTATATCTATTAGAAAGCATTGAAACCGATTCAGGGTATATGCCACTTAGCGCGCCTAAACGCTCTCAGCGCATCGACCCATCGCTGGCATATTTACTGACATATGCCATGCAGCAAGTGGTGCAAGACGGAACCGCACGTAAGCTTGGTGCATTGTATCCCAATGTGGTTATGGCCGGAAAAACGGGGTCGACCAATGACTATCGAGATGCGTGGTATATCGGCATTGATGGCCGAGAAGTTGTCGTGGTGTGGATTGGTCGTGATGATAACCGTCCCATTCATATGACTGGCAGCGCTGCGGCAATGAGTATTTACTCACATTACCTTCAACAGCGTGGCCCCTTATCGCAAACATTAACACCACCTGTAGACGTTGAAATACGGCCATTTGACGAAAAAGGCAACATTTTGACTGAAAAATGCCCATATATAAGGCAGTTACCAGTGGACAAACAAAAAAATGACGCTAGGATTGAGTGTGCCAAAAATCCGTCTATTTCAGAACAAGAGGTTAAGCCTTGGTGGAAAAAGATTTTTGGTTAGTCAGCTCGGTAAACTAAGTGGCGTATCAGCCAATTGTGGCCTAATGTTAACGGGTGAACAGTTGGTCTAATAATAAAACAGTTCACGTATCGGGCTAGGTAACTCCAAACCGTCTTTGCGGGCGATGGGGTTTTTTTACACACAGAGGAAAGTTTGTATGAACGCGAAAAAACTTCTCAGCATGCTTGCAGCGTCCGTACTGGTATTAAGTGGCTGTGCGAGCACAGGCGAAAAACCAGGTGAGAATATAGGTTATTGTACTTTAGGTGGCGCAGTTCTTGGCGGTGCAGCCGCTGGTGCAGCATCTTCAGGTGGATTTGCAGCGCCAGCAGGTGCCGTTTTTGGTGCTATCTTTGGTGCGATTGCATGTGATCCGAATGATGAAGATCGTGACGGGGTTCCGGATGAAATGGACCAGTGTCCAGGCACTCCTGAAGGCGTAACTGTTGACGCTAAAGGTTGTCCACTTGATTCAGATGGCGACGGTGTTGCTGATCACATTGATCAATGTCCAAACACACCAGCAGGCATCAAAGTTGACGACAAAGGTTGTCCTTTAATCATCGCTGCGAATGTGCCAGCAGAATGTAAGAGCTACATCAGCGTGTCTGACAACCAAATTGTCACAGCGTCACCAGTATTGTTTGCTTTTGATTCAGCTGAAATCTCAGGTGAAGGCCAAGCGATTCTTTCTTGTATTGCCCGCGTAGCGAAAGCAACCAAAGCGCCAATGCTTGAAGTTGCTGGTTACACTGATTCAGTGGGCCCAGAAGAGTACAACGTACGTTTGTCACAGCGCCGCGCAGGTAATGCACGAGCTGTACTGGTTTCAGAAGGTGTTCCTGAGGCGAGCTTAGACGTACATGGTTATGGTATGGCAGACCCTGTTGTTGCAAACGACAGCAAGGACAACCGTGCTAAAAACCGTCGTGTAGAAGTTCATCCTAAGAAGTAATTCTTAAGACTCTGCTACCAAAAAACGCCCGTTTTTACGGGCGTTTTTTTATGGCTGAAACTCACACTATATAAATCGTCAATGTTAAATTGAACGAATAAATTTACAGGGGGCTCCTGCGGCTACGCAATTTTCAGGAATGTCCTTGGTCACCACGCTACCTGCCCCAATCACACTATTATTACCTATTGTAACCCCAGGCAAGACGGATACATTTCCACCCAGCCACACGTTATTCCCAATGGTAATCGGCAGTGCGCATTCGCTGGCATGACGCTTTGCAGGATCAACATGATGCGTTGCGGTGGATATCATCACATTTGGACCAAACAACACATCAGAGCCAATCGTAACTGTGCAAACATCCAAAATGGTTAAGTTGTGGTTGGCGTAAAAGCGCTCGCCCACATGAATGTTGAAGCCATAGTCACAGTAAAAGTTAGGTTCAACAAAAGCTTTTCCATCAAACTTTATAATATTGTTCAGAAACGCCATGCGGGCTTTAATTTTGGAAGGGTCAGCCAAATTAAATTGATGGCATGCTTTTTTGGCTTTCAGTCTCAACGACATTAACTCCGAGTCCCAAGCATCGTATGCATGGCCTTGCTCCATTTTTTGTCGTTCTGTTAGTAGCTCACTCACATGGTTGACCTCAATATTGGTGGGGAACCTAAGTTTATTACGCAGTTTGTAAAATTGCGCTGCTTAGAGCTGAATATAAATTGATGTTCCTCAGAAATTTTTCCCACTTTGCTCCACCTTGCTTACTAACACGCCTTAAATGGCATGTGTGATGGCCTTAACAAAGCCATAACTTGGTTAAAATTTGGTTAAAATATCCACTTTGCTCTCTATACCAACGAGTTAGCGGAAATGCCCAAGAATACAAGAGTTATTCATGATAATCGGTTCTTGACAGACCTTGTTCCAAGTCCCTAAACTAGATTTTGTGGGAAAAAGTGGATCAAAGTGGATCAGTAATCTGCATAACAAGGTGAGAACAACGAAGCATGATGTTTCGCGGAGCCAACTCCATCAGTCTCGACAGCAAGGGGCGGTTAGCTATACCGTCGCGCTATCGGGAAGTACTGATGAATCAATGTGGCGGACGTTTGGTATGTACCATTGACGTCAATTCCGCGTGCCTGCTCCTTTATCCGCTCCCCGAGTGGGAAGCGATCGAACTCAAGCTCAGACAACTCTCAACAATGCGACCTGCTGAACGCCGATTGCAGCGTTTGCTGATCGGTCACGCTACAGATTGCGACATGGATAAGAACGGGCGCTTGTTACTTCCTGCAACACTTCGTAAACATGCGGCATTGGAAAAACAGATGATGCTCGTTGGTCAATCGAACAAATTTGAAATCTGGTCTGAAGAAAATTGGCAGGCTCAGGTTGAAGAAGATATGGCGGCTCAGTTAGCCGATGACGAACCTCTAAGCGACAAACTACTCGATATCAGCCTATAAATGACGATTGAAGCAGAACACGTGACCGTACTCCTACACGAAGCTGTAGATGCGCTAGCGATTAAACCAAATGGTACCTATGTGGACGCAACCTTCGGGCGCGGCGGCCACAGCCGGGAGATTCTGTCACGTCTTGGTGCTGACGGGCGATTAATTGCCATCGATCGCGACCCTCAAGCAATTCAAACGGCCAGTGAAATAGACGACCCTCGATTTGAAATTCAGCACGGCCCTTTTTCGCAATTGCGAGTGTATTTAGAAGAGCGCGGACTTATTGGCCAAGTCGACGGCGTGTTGTTCGATTTGGGCGTGTCATCACCGCAACTTGATCAAGCCGAACGTGGCTTTAGCTTTATGCGCGACGGCCCACTCGACATGCGAATGGACCCGAGCACAGGGCGCAGCGCATCTGATTGGTTAGCTGTTGCAGAAGCCGATGAAATTTCTTGGGTGTTGAAAGAGTTTGGTGAAGAGCGTTTTGCCAAACGTATTGCCAATGCAATTGTGCGTGAGCGTGATGAAAATCCAATCACACGCACCACTGAACTTGCAACTCTCATTGATAAAGCAAGCCCGAGCCGCGATCGTCACAAGCATCCAGCAACGCGGTCATTTCAGGCCATTCGTATATACATTAATTCTGAATTGGAAGAGATTCATCAAGCGCTTGATGGTGCATTAAATGCATTAGCTATCGGTGGGCGTCTTTCAATCATTAGTTTTCATTCATTAGAAGATCGTATTTCAAAGCAATTTATTCGTTTGCATAGTAAAGGGATAGAGCCGCCTCGAGGCTTGCCTTTAACCGAGGAACAGCTTCAGCAACATCGCCCACTCAAAGCGATAGGCAAAGCGATTAAACCTTCAGCGCGAGAAATTGAAACTAATAGCCGTGCGCGCAGCTCAGTGCTGAGGGTAGCGGAGAAGCAGGGGGTGGCAGAATGAGTCAGCCCCTGCTTGTGCGCCTCATGTTGAGAGATGTACTGAAGCACAAAGTGCGTTGGACGTTGGCTATTGCTGTCATGTTCAGTGCCTTTGGGGTTGTGCAATTGGCGTATGACAACCGCCAGTTGACCGCTGACGCAGATGCGCTGCGAGAGCAACGCGATAGGCTGGAAATTGAATGGCGTCATTTGATGCTTGAAGAAAGCGCGCTAGCGGAACACAGTCGCGTGTCACGCATTGCGACGAAACAATACAGTATGGTGCGCCCATCTCGTAAAGCCAACACCTTGGTGGATGTTCAATGAGCCGCCAAGCTAAACTCAAGCGCAAGCACAAGCCCACGGTTATTCAGTGGCGCTTTTACACTGTTGTGGGTGCGGTGTGCTTGTTGTTTGTGACACTGCTCAGTCGCGCAGCTTATATTCAAGTGGTGGAACCTGATCGCTTGAAGCGTGAAGGTGATATGCGTTCGCTGAGAACCAAAACATCAGAACTGCAACGCGGCACGATTCTCGATCGCAATGGCGAAGAGCTCGCCGTGAGTGTACCGGTAAAAGCAATTTGGGTTGACCCGAAAGTTATTGCTGATCGTGGAGGCCTCAGTGATAAGCGTCGCTGGGAAGCACTTGCGGATGTGTTGCATATTGACGGCGACACGCTAATTAAGCGAATCGAATCGTCGCCCACAAAACGCTTCATGTACATTAAACGGCAGGTTACTCCCGGAATTTCTGAGTATGTTCAGAAATTGAAATTACCCGGTGTATTTCAAAAGAGTGAATCACGGCGGTTTTATCCGTCAGGAGAAGTAAGTGCTCATATAATTGGTGTCACGAACATTGATGCGCAAGGCATCGAAGGGATTGAATCAAGTTTTAATGATTGGCTAAATGGAAGTCCAGAAAAACGAAAAATTAGAAAAGATCGAACGGGTCGAACAATTGAAGAGCTGGGAATTATTGAGGCTAGAGAAGAGCCCGGAGATATTACCCTCTCTATTGATCAGCGTATTCAAGCGCTGGCCTATAAAGAGCTCAAAATCGCGACAGAATATCACGGAGCCACTTCAGGCTCTGTTGTCGTTATTGACGTTGAAACTGGCGAGATCTTAGCATTAGCCAAT
This sequence comes from Echinimonas agarilytica, assembly GCF_023703465.1. Taxonomy (NCBI): domain Bacteria; kingdom Pseudomonadati; phylum Pseudomonadota; class Gammaproteobacteria; order Alteromonadales; family Echinimonadaceae; genus Echinimonas; species Echinimonas agarilytica. Next base: position 885,315 of record NZ_JAMQGP010000001.1, read on the forward strand.
ACGCCATCATTTAATCCGAATAATCGAGCTGATCGTAAGCCACACCGCATGCGGAATCGCGCCATTACCGACACGTTTGAGCCGGGCTCAAGTGTGAAACCTATGGTCGTTTTAGGTGCTTTGGCAAATGACGTGGTCACCGCAACAGACACTGTGAATACATCGCCGGGTTGGATGCGCATTGGTGGTCGAGCTGTTCGTGATAGCAAAAATTATGGTGAGATGACGGTTCGCCAAATTTTGCAGAAATCCAGCAACATCGGTGTGACCAAATTAGCCTTGGCAACTGAGCCGAATGATTTAATCGATACCTTTTACAAGCTCGGTTTTGGGTCTTCTACAGAAACGTTGTTGCCGGGCGAATCGAATGGCTTTTTGTCAATTCGCCGGAAATGGTCCGATTTTGAACTGGCCACTTTGTCATTTGGTTATGGCATGACTATTACCCCAATTCAATTGGCTCGGGCATATGCAGTGTTGGGTTCAGGCGGTATCAAGTATCCATTGTCGTTGATCAAACGTGACTCAGTGCCCGAGGGTGAACGGGTTATAGATGGTCGTTATGTCGAGCAAGTTGTTCATATGCTCGAATCTGTGACCGAAAAAGGTGGAACAGGTCTCAAGGCCCGCGTACCGGGGTATCGTGTTGCGGGTAAAACAGGTACAGCCCGAAAAGCAATTGCAGGTGGGTATGGTGAAGATTACGTGGCAGACTTTGCCGGTATCGCTCCTATTTCTCAGCCTCGTTTAGCCATTGCTGTGGTGATTAATGAGCCCGGTGGTGACCAGTATTATGGTGGCGATGTGGCTGCACCGGTATTTTCCGCTGTCATGGCCGGTGCATTGCACTACCTGAACGTACCACCTGACGCAGACACATCTGAATATGCGGGAGTCTTAAAATGAGCAAGCGACTCCGCGATATTGTCAAGCCTTGGGGCCTCAGTGCCCGGGTGGCAGATGTTGAAGCTAGAAACCTTATTATTGATAGCCGACAAGTAAGTCACGGCGATATATTCGTGGCGCTTAGAGGCCATGTATTAGACGGACGAGACTTCATTGAAGCGGCAATTTGTCAGGGCGCGTGCGCAGTATTAATCGACGCCGAACAAGCCCATGTGGACGACTATTGGTCTGTGCCAGTGGTGGAACTTACCCAACTCCCTGAGCGACTTGGCGAAGTGGCTGCTCGTTTTTACGATGTCACGCCGGGAGCACCTACAGTAGTGGGAATTACTGGAACCAATGGCAAAACATCTGTGAGTCACTACATGGCGAACTTACTGAAGTTATTGAAAACTCCAGCGGGTGTGATTGGTACATTAGGTTACGGTGACACAAACGCATTGATTGAATTGCCAAATACCACACCGGATGCGCTCAGTGTCCATCGTTTATTGTCTGAGCAATTCGTTCAAGGTAAATCTTGGGTCACGATGGAAGTTTCTTCGCATGGCCTAGTGCAAAACCGAGTAGCGAGTGTGCCATTTAAGCATGCAGTATTAACGAACTTGAGTCGCGATCATCTTGACTACCACGGTACGATGGAAGCCTATGGGGAAGCCAAGGCAGCATTGTTTGATTGGCCTAATTTGAGTTCATCGACAATTAATTATGATGATGCATTCGGACGTCGTTTACTCAATTCAGCGGATCCACAAACCACGGTTGTGTATGGGCTTGATAATTGTGCTGAAATTCGCTCTTTCCCACACTGGTTAACGCTGATTGAAATATGCCCTGAAGCGGCAGGTTTTAGTGCCAAGCTTGATTCAAGCTGGGGTCTAATTGACGTTACAATTCCGCTGTTGGGTCGTTTCAACCTCAGCAACGTTTTAGCTTCAATTGGACCATTGCTGATGTCAGGTTTTCACTTGAATGAAGTAGCCCATGCGGTGGCTCAACTCAAGCCAGTTGCAGGGCGAATGGAAAGTTTCTCTCAACCGACACAGCCGGTATGTATTGTTGATTATGCACATACCTCGGACGCTCTAAGTGAGGCGCTCAAAGCGGCTCGTTTCCATTGCAAAGGTCAATTGTGGTGTGTGTTTGGGTGTGGTGGAGACCGTGATGTGGGCAAACGCCCATTGATGGCCGAAGCTGCACAACTGAGTGCCGACCGCATCATCGTAACGTCTGATAACCCGCGCTCTGAGTCGCAGCACAAAATTGCGGAAGATATTTTAAAAGGCTTTTCGTCTGAACAGAATGTACACGTGATCAACGATCGCCACCAGGCGATTCAGGCCGCTATTCGAGAAGCCGATGCACAAGATGTTGTGTTGATTGCCGGAAAAGGTCATGAGAGCTATCAGCTGATTGGTGATCTGAGACTTCATTTTAGTGACCGCGAAGTGGTGGTGAATCTGCTGGAATCGGAGGCCAATTCATGATTGAAATGACGCTCCAACAAGTTGCAGAAGCAACACACGGTCAACTCGCTGTTTCGAATGGTTTAACGATTCACAACATCTGCACCGATAGTCGTTCACTGGCAACCGGTGATTTGTTTATTGCTCTTTCAGGCGAACGTTTTGATGCACATGACTATATTGAACAAGTCGCGCAAAATGGTGCTGCGGCAGTCGTTGTCAGTCGCCCCGTTGACGTGGATATCCCACAGATTATTGTCGCCGATACTCGTAAAGCACTGGGCGCTCTTGGTCGGTGGTTGCTGCAACATTGTGACCTGTCATCTGTAGCCATCACTGGCAGCTCTGGCAAAACCACAGTGAAAGAGATGACAGCAGCTATTTTGCGCCAACATCATCAAGTGTTATCCACACAAGGCAATTTCAACAACGAGATTGGGGTTCCATTGACACTGCTTCGTGCAGAGCCATCAATGACTCATGCTGTCGTTGAATTAGGCGCAAGTGGTCCTCATGAAATTGCTTACACCACCCGCTTAGTCCAACCCGATGCAGCGGTGATCACTAATATCGGCGGTGCGCATCTAGAAGGTTTTGGTTCTGAGCAAGGTATTGCGTCAGCTAAAGCGGAGATTTTTGAAGGTTTGGGCCCACAAGGTACAGCCATTTTTGATTATCACAGCCCGTATGCAGGGCAATGGCAAGCGCTGGTTTATGACAAGATCAAACTGATGTGGTCGAGCCAAGGTGATAGCAATGCTCAGGTTCGAGCGAGCCATATTGATATCGATGATGACAGCAGCCAGTTTGTACTGAGTATTCATCATGAGTCGATTGATATCTGCTTGCCCATGCCGGGGTTACACAATATCGAAAATGCGTTAGCGGCTGCCGCCTCAGCCTTTGTCTTAGGCGTTGGTATTGTTGAGATAGCCGCAGGATTAGAGATGGGAGTCTCTGTAAAAGGACGACTCCAAAGCTATGAATTGTCGTCTCAATTGACCGTTATTGATGATACCTACAATGCTAATTTGGCATCAGTGAAAGCCGCTATTGATGTACTTGCAGCCCAGTCGAAGCGCACCACTGTATTGGTGTTTGGTGACATGGGAGAGTTAGGAGCATGGGCTAGACAGCACCATGAAGAAGTAGGGAAGTACGCCCAACAACGAGGTATAGATGCTCTGTTTACCTTGGGCGCGCTCAGTGACGAAGCGTTAAGAGCATTTTCCGGTCAAGGCCGTCATAGCTATGACATTGAAGATTTGATGGCAGAGTTGACCGAATGGATTACAGAACAAAAACAACCTGTGCGTTTGCTTGTTAAAGGCTCTCGAAGCGCTGCAATGGAGCGTGTTGTAGAGCGGCTTAAGCAATGGCAAACAGGTGAAGAGGAAGCATCATGTTAGTTTGGATGGCCGAATGGCTCACTCAATTTTATAGCGGGTTCAACGTATTCTCGTATTTAACCTTGCGCGTTATTGTGAGCATTTTAACGGGCTTAACGATCTCGTTAATGTTGGGGCCAAAAGTGATTGCGTATTTGCAACGTATGCAAATCGGACAAACTGTTCGTAGCGACGGGCCTGAATCGCACTTTAGCAAAGCCGGCACTCCCACCATGGGCGGTGTATTGATCTTGGCTGGTATCTTAGTTAGCACGCTGCTGTGGGCTGATTTATCAAACCGTTACATTTGGGTCATGATCTTTGTGATCACAACCTTTGGTGCGATTGGTTGGGTTGATGATTACCGCAAAGTGGTGCGAAAAGACCCTAAAGGCCTGATCGCCAAGTGGAAGTACTTTTGGCAATCTGTGGCAGCATTAGCCACAGCATTTTTCTTATATCAAACGGCACATCTCGACGCTGAAACAGTGCTCATTATTCCGTTTATGAAAGATGTATTGCCTCAGCTTGGGGCCATGTATTTGGTGTTGGCTTATTTTGTGATTGTAGGCACCAGTAACGCAGTCAACCTAACCGACGGTTTGGATGGTTTAGCCATTTTGCCGACCGTGATGGTTGCTGCTGCATTTGGCTTTTTTGCATATGTGACAGGGAATATTAATTTCTCATCATACTTACACATCCCTTATATTCCAGAAACCAGTGAACTGGTGATCGTATGTGCTGCTATCGTTGGCGCAGGTCTGGGATTCCTTTGGTTTAACACATATCCTGCGCAAGTTTTTATGGGGGATGTTGGGTCTTTGGCCCTCGGTGCTGCGTTGGGCACATTAGCTATTTTGGTTCGCCAAGAGCTTGTGCTGTTCATTATGGGCGGCGTGTTCGTTATGGAAACCTTGTCGGTCATTTTACAAGTTGGGTCATACAAGCTCCGTGGGCAACGGATCTTTAGAATGGCCCCCATTCATCATCATTATGAATTAAAAGGCTGGCCGGAACCGCGAGTGATTGTACGCTTTTGGATCATCAGCTTAATTTTAGTGTTGATTGGCTTAGCCACATTGAAAGTACGTTAAAGGACATAATCGACGTCGTGAATAATCAATTGTCGGGAACAATAGGCATTGTAGGTATGGGGCAGACAGGCTGCTCGGTACTGCGCTGGCTGCTTGCTCAAAGCTGCCAGCCAATGCTGTTTGATACGCGACAAACATTGCCCAATCCGGCAATTCAGATTATGAAACATGCCGATGTGGCTCTTGTCACTCATTTGGGTGCGTTGCATGTTGCAGCTCTGAGTCAATGTGAGCTGCTCATTGTGAGCCCAGGGTTGAGTATCGCCGACCCAGCCCTCAAAGAAGCCGCCTTAAATGGGACTGAGATTATTGGCGATGTAGAGTTATTTTGTCGTTTCGATGATCGCCCTCGCATCGCAATTACTGGATCCAACGGCAAATCTACGGTCACTACTTTGGTGACAGAGATGTTGAACCGTGCAGGTATGAAAGCCGCCGCGATTGGTAATATTGGCCGTCCCGTAATGGATGTGATTGATTCCGATGATGACGTCTTAGTGATGGAGTTATCGAGCTTTCAGCTTGAGACGACATCGAGTCTGCGCGCCAGCGTTGCATGCTTTTTGAATGTATCACCCGATCACCTCGACCGATACGACAGCTTTGAACATTACGCCACGACCAAGGCTGAAATATACGCCAATGCTCAAGTATCGGTGTGGAATCGTGCTGATGCATTGACGCAACCGTCCACATTGGAACGAACCACAAGCTTCGGCCTAACTCAACCTGAGCCAGAACAGTGGGGCTTGTTGGAGCAACAAGGCGAACTGTGGCTTGCAAAAGGGCAGACACAGATTCTTGCGTGCATTCACATGCCAATGCTGGGAGCTCACAACCGAGCCAATGCCTTGGCTGCACTTGCTTGCGTTGATGGTGTTCAAGCCAATATTGAAAAGTGCGTCGCGGCGCTTGTTGAATTCAATGGTTTACCGCATCGCTGCCAAACAGTGCTACAACATGATGGCATTACTTGGGTGAACGATAGCAAGGCAACCAACGAAGGGGCCACACTTGCAGCCCTAAACGGTTTGAGTGGGAGCTATGATGGTCGCCTTATATTGCTCGCGGGTGGCGATAGCAAAGGGGCCGACTTTTGTAGCATGAGAAGTGCCCTCAATGAGCAGGTTGATGAATTGATTTGTTTTGGTAAGGACGCGATTAAATTAGCCAACAAACGCCAAAATGCGCGCTTGGTTGGAAACCTTGAGGAAGCGGTGGATATTGCGTCTTCAATTGGTAAAAAAGGCGATTTGATCCTGTTGTCGCCAGCATGCGCAAGTTTGGATCAGTTCTCCAATTATATGGAACGTGGCGATCGCTTTGCACAATTAGCGCAGGAGGTCTCTCGATGAATTTCAAGATGCCTGCACTGGCGCTGCCAAATTTAAGTTGGAATTTTAAGTGGCCATCTTGGCTGTCAAAAGCAGAACCTAAACCCGCTGAAGCACCGCAGATGTACGACGGCTTATTAGTGACGTGCGTATTCGCTTTGTTCGGTCTAGGGCTGATCATGGTCATGTCGGCATCTGCCTCTGAGGCGGAGCGCATGTTTGGCAACCCTTATCATTACGCGATACGTCACGCTATTTTTATGGGATTGGCGCTTTGTATCTCGGGTGCGGTGTTGCAGATCCCGATTAAGCATTGGCATGACAAAGATGGCTTCTTACTTGTGGTCGCTATCGTATTGTTGATTGCGGTGCTTATCGTCGGCAAGAAAGTGAACGGTAGTACGCGTTGGCTAGCGCTAGGGCCGATTAACATCCAAGTTGCGGAAGTGGCAAAACTGTTCTTCTTCTCTTTTCTGGCGGGGTATTTAGTGCGTCGCCATGATGAAGTCCGAGAGAATATTAAAGGCTTTATCAAGCCATTGTTTGTGTTCTTTGTGATTGCATGTTTACTCATTGCGCAACCCGATTTGGGAACCGTGGTAGTGATGCTCGTGACAACCATGGGCATGCTATTTCTTGCCGGAGCTCGATTATGGCAATTTGCTGCGTTGCTGATTGCTGGGGCCACCGCGGTGGCCGTGTTGATCATCTTGTCGCCATATCGATTGCGTCGCGTCACCAGTTTTTGGGACCCATGGCAAGACCCGTTCGGTTCGGGCTATCAGCTTACTCAGTCCTTAATGGCATTTGGGCGCGGCAGTTGGACAGGAGAAGGGCTTGGCAATAGTATTCAAAAGCTAGCCTATTTACCTGAAGCTCATACCGATTTTGTGATTGCCGTGCTTGCTGAAGAGCTTGGGTTTGTTGGCGTTACAGCGGTTGTAGTGTTGCTAGCAGTAGTGGTATTCAGAGCACTATGGATTGGTCGACAAGCATTGCAAGATGAGCGTTATTTTGAAGGCTTCTTCGCGAGTGGTATCGGTATTTGGCTGTGTTTCCAAGGTGTGGTCAACATGGGGGCTAGCGCAGGCCTTTTGCCCACCAAGGGGTTAACTTTGCCTTTGGTTAGTTACGGCGGCAGCTCGATGATTATTTTAAGTATGGCCATTGCTGTTGTCATACGTATTGATCATGAAGGCCGTATGGCTCGCACTCAAGCTGTGGGGGGGCGGCGCAAATGACAGATCCTCGTGCAGTGATTATGGCAGGCGGAACCGGAGGACATGTTTTTCCCGGATTAGCCGTTGCTGATGTGCTGAAAAATACAGGCTGGCAAATTGATTGGCTTGGCACGGCTGAGCGAATGGAAGCTGAATTGGTCCCTCGACACGGCTATCCGATTCATTTTATCGATATTCAAGGTGTGCGCGGCAATGGGCTCATTCGCAAAGTGACGGCGCCCTTTAAGATTCTTAAAGCCATTTTACAGGCGCGTCAGTTGTTCAAACAGCTGAGACCCGATGTTGTCATTGGCATGGGTGGATTCGCCAGTGGCCCTGGCGCATTGGCCGCAAAAATAGCAGGCATTCCAATTGTTTTGCATGAACAAAATGCCATCGCGGGGATGACCAATCGCTATGTCTCAAAATTTGCCGACAAAGTCATGATGGCGTTTGAAGGCGCTTTTGCAGACGGCCAATGTGTGGGCAACCCTGTACGCGCTGAATTATTTGCAATTGAGGCACCCGTTGAACGCGCCGAGCAATTATTAAGAATTTTAGTGGTTGGCGGTAGTCTCGGAGCCAAAATTCTTAATGACATTGTGCCTAAAACGATTGATTTGCTTCGTAAAGACGGGCCTGTAGACGTTTGGCATCAAGCCGGAAAAAATAATGGCGAAGACGTTTTCAATAAATATCAGGCGTTTGGCATAAATCCAGTACACGCTGACGATTTTATTCATGAAATTGACCAAGCATATTCATGGGCAGATCTGGTAATATGCCGCGCTGGTGCTTTGACTGTGTCGGAGTTAGCTGCAGTCGGTCGCCCAGCAATATTAGTACCGTTGCCTCATGCAGTTGATGATCATCAAACTGCCAACGCAAAAGTGCTGCAGAATGCGGACGCTGGATTAATTTTGCCCCAGCGAGAATTGACGTCTGAGCGCTTAGCGACAGAAATACAAAATATGATGAAAGAGCCCGAACGTTTGCGCCATATGGCTGCAAATGCACGTCGGGTTGCGATTACCGATGCTGCTGAGCGAGTTGCCTCAGTTTGCCAAGACTTAGTGCAGCATCGAGGTGAAAATTCGTGATAGTGCGTAATACAACAGAAAACAATTTTAGAATTCCAGAAATGCGTCGTGTGGAGCGTATTCATTTTGTTGGCATCGGTGGTGCTGGCATGGGCGGTATCGCAGAAGTATTGGCCGGAGAAGGGTACAGCGTCACGGGCAGTGACATTGCTGTGAATCCTATGGTCAACCGTCTTCGCGGTTTGGGTGTCCAAGTCTTTATTGGTCACGCCACAGAAAATATCGAAGGGGCCAGTGTGGTTGTTGTCTCCACCGCAATTGATGCCTCTAACCCAGAAATTGCCGCTGCGCAAGAAGCCAGAATTCCTTTGGTTCGACGAGCCGAAATGCTCGCTGAGTTAATGCGTTTTAGACATGGTATTGCGATTGCCGGAACACATGGTAAAACCACAACAACAAGCCTCACAGCAAGTATTCTTGCCGAGGCTGCAATGGATCCAACATTTGTTATTGGTGGCTTGCTCAACAGTGCCGGGACTAATGCTCGGCTAGGTAAAAGCCGTTACTTGGTTGCCGAAGCGGATGAAAGTGACGCGTCTTTTCTTCACTTGCAACCTATGATTTCAGTGATTACCAATATCGAAGCCGATCACATGGATACCTACCAAGGCGACTTTGAAAAACTCAAAGCGACCTTCCGTGAATTTATTCATAATTTACCTTTTTACGGCCTTGCCGTGATCTGCATTGACTGTGATGTGGCACGTGAATTGAGTGACGAAGGAGGGCGTCACGTAGTGACGTATGGCTTTAGTGAAGATGCTGATGTGAGAGCCAGTAATTACAGCCAACAGGGCGCCAGTTGCCAATTTACATTACACCGCCAAGGGTGCGACGACCTGATTGTTAGCCTCAATATGGCAGGGCAACACAACGTGCAAAATGCACTTGCTGCTATTGCTATTGCCACAGACGAAGGCGTAGACGATGAGCATATTTTAAATGCGCTAACGAAGTTTGAAGGCATTGGTCGTCGACTCGAACAATATGGTGACTTTGATACCGGGGCTGGGCAGGTCATGTTGGTGGATGACTATGGGCATCACCCTACAGAGGTTGCAGCAACATTAGCGGCGGTTAAACAAGCGTGGCCTGAACGACGCTTAGTTCTGGTGTATCAACCTCACCGTTACACTCGTACCCGAGATCTGTACGAAGATTTTGTCGATGTATTATCGCAAGCGGATGTATTGCTGTTGCTCGATGTTTATTCAGCGGGCGAAGAAGTCATTGCGGGGGCAGATAGCCGTTCTTTATGTCGCACCATCCGTCAACGTGGAAAGATTGACCCTATTTTTGTCAGTGGCCCAGCGGAGTTACCTGCGGTACTCGCAGATGTGATGACAGATCAAGATTTAGTCCTGACACAAGGGGCAGGCAGTGTGGGAGCGTTGGCTAAGCAACTTGCTCAATTGGAATTGAATGTAACCGCTATGAAAGCCACAGCAGAGGAGACTTCCGAAGATGCATGAGTTCGGTAAAGTTGCAGTGCTGCTAGGCGGACGTTCGGCAGAACGGGACGTCTCCTTAAAATCCGGTGCCGCGGTGCTTAAAGCATTGCAAGAGCAAGGGATTGATGCACATGCGTTTGACCCTTCAGAACAGCCACTGCAGAACTTAATTGATGACGGCTTCGAACGCGTGTTTATTGCGCTTCATGGTCGCGGCGGTGAAGACGGCGTCATGCAAGGAGCCTTGGAATGGCTTGGCTTACCATACACAGGTAGCCGAGTGCTAGGCTCTGCATTAGCGATGGACAAGATCCGCAGTAAACAAATTTGGCAAACCTTAGAGTTGCCCACGGCTGATTACCGAATTATCTCAGAGCCTTTGTCACTTCAATGTGCAGAGCAAGTGCTTGCCCAGCTGGACGGTAAAGTCATGGTAAAGCCGGCTTGTGAGGGGTCTAGTATTGGAATGGCTAAAGCTGAGAAGCCTCAAGAACTTGCCGACGCAATCGCAGAAGCACTGAAATTTGACGACAAAATACTGGTAGAGCGTTGGATTCAAGGACAAGAATACACGGTTACCATTCTCAATGGACGAGCGTTACCTGCGATTCGGATGCAGACGCCGCACGAATTCTACGATTACAGTGCTAAGTATCAGTCAAAAAGCACCGAATACTTTTGCCCTTGTGGTCTACCTGCAGAAGAAGAGCAGGCATTGAAAAAACACGCATTGCATGCTTTTGAGGCGCTCAATGGTGCAGGCTGGGGGCGCGTTGATGCAATGAAAGATGATGAAGGGCATTGGTACTTGCTGGAAGCGAATACGGTTCCGGGAATGACAGAAAAGAGCTTAGTGCCGATGTCGGCAAAGGCAGAGGGGATTGAGTTTCCTCAGCTCGTTGTGCAGATTTTGGCGGCAGCTACGGTCTGACATGGAGAACAGGGTGACCGACGGAGCCGATGAAGCCCGCAGTCTTCCTGAATGGGAGTTTTGGTTTGGTGTGGCATTTTTTATCGCCACATTAGTCGGCATGATGTATTTAGTGTACGGCGCAGTATTTGTATGGAATGACCGAGGCGCGTTGCCGGTTCAGAGTTTGCAAATTCATGGCGAACGGCGATTTGTAACCGACGACATGGTCCGCCAGAAGTTGTTGGCCAATGGACCACTACCAAGTTTAACCAGCTTGGATGTGAATTGGGTTCGGCAAACCCTTGTTGAGTTGCCGTGGATTAAACATGTGTCGATTCGCAAAGAGTGGCCGGATCAACTGGATGTGCATGTAGTGGAGTTTGTGCCCGTAGCGCGTTGGCAACAGCATCGGTTGGTGACTCAGGGCGGCGACTTATTTGAAGTGCCAGATACGTCTTTGGTGTCTGAGCTACCTCATGTAGACGCGTCTGATGGCTTGGTTGATGATGCGCTAAAGATGCTGGCTCAAGCGAAAAGCTTGACCGAAGACACCGAGCTTCAAATCGCCAGTATGGTGATCACAGCACGGCACAGTTGGACCATTACACTGGCCAACGGCATAGAATTGAGACTGGGAAGAGAGCAAGCGTTGTTGCGTTTCAAGCGTTTTTTAATGCTCTTTCCTACGCTGCAATTAGAGCAGCAAGCGTTACCCGAATATGTAGATTTAAGATATGACACAGGGGCAGCAGTGCGCTGGCCCATTAAAGATGAACAAGGGTTAACACCACCAAATGGCTAAAAGTAACGAACGCAAGCTCATTGTTGGATTGGATATCGGCACATCGCAGGTGACTGCGCTGGTTGGCGAAATCCTGATGGACGACAAGCTCAGCATTATTGGCGTGGGTAATCACGCAGCACGCGGCATGGATAAAGGCGGGGTTAATGATCTCGACTCGATTTGTCGTTGCGTTCAACGTGCGGTTCAAGAAGCGGAATTGATGGCAGATTGTCAGATATCATCTGTTTATTTGGGCATTTCAGGACGTCACATTAGCTGCCAGAACGAAAATGGCATGGTGTCGATTAATGGCCAGGAAGTCACACAGGATGATGTCGACAACGTCATCCATACAGCAAAATCGATTCCTATTTCGGACGAACGACGTTTGTTGCATGTATTGCCGCAGGAGTTTTCAATTGATTGCCAAGAGGACATCAAAAGCCCTATTGGTATGAATGGCATGCGTATGGAAGCCAAGGTGCACTTGATTACGTGCGCCAATGATATGGCACGCAATATTGAAAAGGTTGTAGAACGCTGCGGACTCAACGTCGACAAATTGATCTTCTCGACCCTAGCGTCAGGCTATTCAGTACTGACCGAAGATGAAAAAGAATTAGGTGTTTGCGTGGTCGATATGGGCGGCGGAACCATTGATTTAGTGGTTTATGTGAATGGCGCAATTCGTCATACCGCAGTGATACCTGTAGCGGGTAATCAGGTGACGAGTGATATTGCCAAGATCTTCCGTACTCCGCTAAATCACGCTGAAGAAATTAAGGTTCAATACGCATGTGCACAGCGTCAGTTAGTGAACATGCAAGACACCATTGAAGTGGCAAGTGTAGGTGGACGTCCAGCACGTACCATGTCTCGCCACACATTGGCTGAAGTGGTGGAACCTCGATACCACGAGTTGTTTGAGTTGGTGTTGGAAGAGTTGAAAGGATCTGGGTTGGCTGATCAGGTTGCCGCGGGCGTAGTGTTGACCGGCGGAACTGCAAAAATGGAAGGCGCTACTGAGTTAGCGGAAGATATTTTTCAGATGCCAGTGCGGTTAGGACAACCGCAAGAAGTAAAAGGATTGTATGACTATGTGAGTGATCCTGGCTATGCCACTGCAGTTGGCCTATTGCATTACGGTATGGAAGATGTACAGGGTAATACGCGAGAGCGCACGAGCACAGAACGGGTAGCGTCACTTGGAACCCGCCTATATGGCTGGTTTAAGGGCGAATTTTAGTATAGGGTGAGAACGTTAAAGACGGAGAGTCTGTCATGTTTGAGATTATGGAAAGCCATACTGACGAAGCGGTAATTAAAGTTATCGGCGTTGGTGGAGGCGGCGGAAACGCCATTGAGCATATGGTGCTAAATAGCATCGAGGGAGTAGAATTCCTTGTTGCGAATACCGATGCCCAAGCACTGCGAAAGTCTAGTGCGGGCAACAAAATTCAACTGGGCGGCAACATCACCAAAGGTTTAGGTGCGGGTGCAAACCCAGAAGTCGGTCGTCAGTCGGCAATGGAAGATCGCGAAGCCATCCAACAAGCGTTGGAAGGGGCCGATATGATTTTCATTGCTGGTGGTATGGGCGGTGGCACGGGTACAGGGGCAGCTCCAGTGGTTGCCGAGATTGCTCGTGAACTTGGAATCCTGACGGTAGCAGTGGTTACTAAACCATTCCCGTTTGAAGGTAAGAAACGCATGAACTTTGCGGCTCAAGGTATTGATGAGCTGGCAAAACATGTTGACTCACTGATTACGATTCCAAACGAAAAATTAATGAAGGTTCTAGGCCCTGGCACATCTTTGTTAGAAGCATTTAAAGCTGCAAACAACGTTTTATATGGTTCGGTTCAAGGCATTGCAGAGCTTATTACTCGTTCAGGTTTGATTAACGTCGATTTTGCTGACGTCAAAACAGTCATGTCTGAAATGGGCACTGCCATGATGGGCACCGGTGTTGCGACTGGCCCTGACCGTGCTCAAGAAGCGGCTGAGTTAGCGATTGCTTCACCTTTACTGGAAGATGTTGATTTAGCAGGTGCCCGCGGCATTCTGGTGAATATTACTGCTGGTTTAGATATTACGATTGAAGAGTTCGACACTGTGGGTAATTCGGTGAAGGCATTTTCTTCAGACAACGCGACGGTTGTTGTGGGTGCGGTTATTGACCCAGAAATGACTGATGAGCTTCGTGTGACCGTTGTTGCAACGGGCATAGGGGCAGAGCGCAAGCCTGATATTACCTTGGTTGAACCTGCTGCTGAAACATCACTTGATGTGCCAACCATGCGTCCACAAGCTCCTCGTACTCCGAGTGGTTCAAGTGGGTTCGCAGGCGCGGCTACAAGTAATGCAGCGGAAGCTGAAATGCCGGCACACAATGATGAAACATTGTTAGATATTCCAGCATTTTTGCGTAAGCAAGCGGATTAATACGCCGAAGTTGAAGTTGTTTGTTATTTGACCGATTTTGTGCAATGGTACAAATTCTGGTAGAATACCCGCCCTTCGGCAGTTATTAGTGGTAAAAGTGGAGTCTATACAGCCTATGATTAGACAGCGCACACTCAAGCAAGTGATTGAAGCAGTTGGAATTGGTTTGCATTCTGGTAACAAAGTGCAGCTCGTTTTACGCCCTGCTCCAGCAAACACTGGAATTGTGTTCCGACGCACAGATCTTGAGCCAGTTGTGGATATTCCCGCACGAGCAGAACTTGTTCGTGAAACCACCCTGTGTACAGCTCTCGTTACAGATGAAGGCGTTCGTATATCGACCGTCGAACATTTGATGGCGGCATTAGCTGGCATGGGTATCGATAACGCAATCGTTGAAGTCGATGCGCCAGAGATACCTATTATGGACGGTAGTGCTAGTCCATTTGTATATCTGTTGCAGCAAGCGGGCATTGAAGAACAACAGGCATCGAAGCGTTTTATTCGCATCACCAAAACCATTCGTATTGAAGATGGCGATAAATGGGCCGAGTTCTCACCCTATAACGGCTTCCGTATCGATTTCTCCATCGACTTTGCACACCCTGCAATCGACTCAGACACTCAACATAAAGAGTTGGATTTGTCGGCTTGTAACTTTGTGCAAGAAATTTCGCGAGCTCGTACGTTTGGTTTTATGCGTGATATTGAGTATCTCCAAGCCAATAATTTGGCCTTGGGAGGCAGTCTCGACAACGCGATTGTCCTCGATGAATACAAAATTTTAAACGATGGCGGATTACGTTATCGTGACGAATTTGTGAAGCACAAAATACTCGATGCCATTGGTGATTTGTACATGGCTGGCCACAGCATTGTAGGTGAAGTAAAAGCCTATAAATCAGGCCATGCTTTGAACAACATGTTGATCCGTGAATTACTTGCTCATCCCGAGGCCTGGGAGTACGTGAGTTACGAACAACAAGATTCACCCATCAGTTATCAAGTGCCAAGCTTGGCATAAATACCTGGTCAACTTAAAATGACAAAACCAGCGTTATGCTGGTTTTGTTTTTTCATGTTCAGCAAGTTTTAGTAGTTTAGATTTTAGCGGCTCTGGTACACGCTCAGCTAAATCTCTTAAGTCTGAAGCCGACTGTTGAGTGATTTCTCGATTTACGACATACCCTGAATCGGAGACTGCTTTAGCTTGAGAGTGTTTCGGGGAAACTTTGCTTTCGATTTGAGAAAGTGAAAGCATTCCTTGTTGTCTGAGTGTGGTGACAATTGCGTTTCTGTGCATATTCAAACGCCATTGCCATACCGGGTTGTCAACTTCAAGAGTCAGTATGCCGTGGTGCATACTAATCACTTGGCAATGCGGTGCAAGCTCATCATCGAGTGCTTTACGGACTCGATTTTGTAGTTGCTGCAGTTGACGCGAGCGAACAAATAGCTGTCCGATTTGTTGCGGACTATTTTGCAGTAATTCATCGACTGCGATAGGTTTAAAACGACGCATTGGAATAAAAGACGTAACTTATGAGTCAGACAAAAGTCATTGTATCCTTCAATCTCGGCAGGAAGCTAGTTAAATGGCAACTTCCTGTGGTGGGGTTGTTGTTTGGCTTTCTGACGCTTATTGCGTTTCTGATTGCACCATGGTGGTTGTCTCCTTACCTTGTAAAGCCCGTTCAATTCAAGCATCAGATCCAACACGCTATCTCGCAAACTCAACTTGAGTCGGAACGCATCGAAGCGCTGCGAAACAATATTCACGCTCAGGTGGCCATTGTTGCAAGCCGCATTGGAACGCTTCAAGCCAAATCATCTCAACTAGATTTACTGAGTGAACAGCTAGCGCAAGTGGCCAATGTGGATCAGCAGGAGTTTATTGTTGCCACCGTCAGTGATGCACAAGAACTCCCTCTAGACTCTGCGGGTGGCCCGCTGACAGAAGATTCAACCTTAAGTACAGAAGAACTTGTCGAGTTGTTGGTAAAACTCGATCATGTTGTAGCAAATTATGATGATAAACAAAGACAGCTCGAACTTTTATCGGTACTAATACAGCAGTCTGATGTGGCAGATGCAAGTTGGCTTTCCGGTCGTCCGGTTAGGTCTGGCGCTTTGTCATCAGGGTTTGGGGTGCGAAAAGATCCAATTACAGGTCGTCGCGCAAGTCATTGGGGTGTCGATTTTGCTGGCCGTACAGGTGATGATGTATTGGTCACAGCCGCGGGTGTTGTGACTTGGGCCGGATACCACTCGGGTTACGGTAATATGGTTGAAGTGAGCCACGGGGGGGGGTATACCACACGCTATGGTCACAACGACAAATTATCGGTAAGTGTTGGAAATGTTGTCACAAAAGGTGATGTCATTGCTTCAATGGGCAGCACGGGGCGCTCAACTGGGCCTCATGTTCACTACGAAGTTTTGAAAAATGGCCGGCAGGTCAACCCTTCTCCCTTTATTTTTCGAAAATAGACCCAATATCAGACTTTACCTGTAGAGAAGATCCGTTCATCATGCTGGGTCATCAGAATACGTGCAGCTAACTCGAGCATCACATTCCGTTCAACGTTGATGCCAGTTTAAAACGAAAATAATTAGGCAAGCCATGTTTGTAAAATTAATGACCTCTTTGTTTGGTAGCAAGAATGACCGAACGTTAAAAAAATTGCGCAAAGTCGCAGCCAAAGTCAATGCTATCGAATCAGACTTTGAAGGTCTTTCAGACGATGAACTCAAGCAGAAGACTCAAGAGTTCCGAGACCGCCTAGAGGGCGGAGAAACGCTTGAGGCGATTCTTCCAGAAGCTTTTGCAACAGTCCGCGAATCCAGTAAACGCGTATTTGGTATGCGTCATTTTGATGTGCAGCTGATTGGCGGCATGGTACTCAATAACTGTTCTATCGCAGAGATGAGAACAGGTGAAGGTAAAACTCTCACCGCGACGTTAGCTGCCTACTTGAACGGTTTGACAGGGAAAGGTGTTCACGTCATCACAGTGAACGATTATCTGGCAAAGCGCGATGCTGAATGGAACACACCTCTTTTCGAATTCTTAGGCATGACCGTTGGCATTAACTTGTCGGGAATCCCGCAAGAAGCCAAAAAAGCGGCATACAATTCTGACATTACCTACGGAACCAATAACGAATTTGGTTTCGACTATCTTCGCGACAACATGGCGTTCCGTCCTGAAGATCGAGTGCAGCGACCTTTGTTTTTTGCTGTGATCGATGAGGTTGATTCGATTTTGATCGATGAAGCTCGCACGCCTCTGATTATTTCAGGGCCAGCGGAAGACAGCTCTGAGTCGTATAAAAAAATTGATGTGCTGATTCCGAAGCTCGAAAAAGCTGAAGCTGATGATTCAGAAGACGAGCGCGCGGTAGGTGACTTTACGGTTGATGAAAAAGGCCGCCAAGTTCACTTAACTGAACAAGGCCAAGAACATATTGAACGCTTGTTGTCTGAAAATGGCATGTTGGCCGAGGGCGAATCACTCTATGATGCGGCCAATATTGGCTTGTTGCATCACGTGAACGCAGCCCTTCGTGCTCATTCCTTGTTTAAGAAAGATGTAGATTACATTGTTGCAGACAATGAAATTGTGATTGTTGATGAGCACACTGGCCGAACCATGCCGGGGCGTCGCTGGTCTGAAGGTTTACACCAAGCGGTTGAGGCCAAAGAAGGTGTGAACATTCAAAATGAAAACCAGACACTCGCATCCATCACATTCCAGAACTACTTCCGCTTATACAGCAAACTATCCGGTATGACCGGTACTGCTGATACCGAAGCATTTGAATTCCAAAGCATCTATGGGCTCGATACGGTGGTGATTCCAACCAACCGCCCAATGGTTCGTGATGACATGGCCGATCAGGTTTACCTGACCGCCGAAGAAAAATACATCGCCATTGCGGAGGACATTAAAGTCCAAACCGAAAAAGGGCGTCCGGTATTGGTAGGTACGATTACCATCGAAACCTCAGAGCTACTGTCTAGTTTGCTCAAGAAAGCCAAAATCAAGCACAACGTATTGAACGCCAAATTCCATGAGCGAGAAGCCGAAATTGTTGCTGAAGCAGGCCGTTCTAGCGCGGTCACGATTGCAACGAACATGGCCGGTCGTGGTACTGATATTGTGTTGGGAGGGAGTTGGCAGTCAGAAATAGATGCGCTTGATGAACCGACCGAAGAACAAATCGCAACAATCAAAACTGATTGGCAGGTCCGCCATGATGCGGTGATTGCAGCAGGTGGTTTACATATCATTGGTACAGAGCGTCACGAATCTCGCCGTATTGATAATCAGTTGCGGGGCCGTTCGGGACGTCAGGGTGATCCAGGTGCTTCTCGCTTCTATCTATCATTGGAAGATCCACTGATGCGTATTTTCGCATCCGATCGCATGGGTTCCATGATGAAGAAGCTCGGCATGGAAAAAGGCGAGGCGATTGAGCACCCTTGGCTGAGCAAAGCTATTGAGAATGCACAGCGTAAAGTTGAAGCTCGTAACTTCGATATGCGTAAGCAGTTGCTTGAATATGATGATGTTGCCAATGACCAACGTAAGGTGATTTACTCGCAACGTAATGAACTGATGGACGCAGAAGACATTAAAGATGCTGTTGCAAATATTCGCACCGATGTGGTCGATGGCATTATTAGCCAATACATTCCTAACCAGTCGTTAGAAGAAATGTGGGATGTTGCAGGCCTTGAAGAGCGCTTGAAATCTGATTTTGCGCTGGAAATACCCATTCAGCAGTGGCTTAACGATGAAGATGATTTGCACGAAGAAGGTGTTCGTGAGCGTATTCATGGTGGCTTCATTGAAGCTTACAAACTCAAAGAAGAAATGGTAGGTGAACAAGTTGTTCGAAACTTTGAAAAAGCCATTATGCTGCAAAGTCTCGATAGCCATTGGAAAGATCACTTAGCGGCGATGGATCATTTGCGTCAAGGTATTCATTTGCGAGGTTATGCGCAGAAGAATCCGAAGCAGGAATATAAGCGCGAATCCTTTGCTTTATTCGGCGATATGCTTGATGCCTTGAAAGTTGACGTGATTTCTATCTTGAGCAGAGTACGTGTGCAAGCTCAGGAAGATGTTGAAAAAGTTGAAGAGCAACGCCGACAGCAGCAAGAAGCTACGCCTAAGACGTATCAAGGTTCTTCTGAAGCCAGTGAACAAGCTAAACCTAAACAAGGCACGATTCGCGACGAGCCTAAAGTGGGCCGTAATGAACCTTGCCCTTGTGGTTCTGGCAAGAAGTACAAGCAATGTCACGGTAAGTTGTCGTAACCGATGAAAGTTGTTCATGTTGCGGTGGGTGTGATTGAGCGCGACCGCAACATATTTATTACTCGCAGAGCAAGTCACCAGCATCAAGGTGGCAAGTGGGAATTTCCGGGTGGTAAATGTGAAGGGGCTGAAACTGTGCTTCAAGCTCTTAGCCGAGAGCTTCATGAAGAAATAGGTATTGAGTGCCATTCGTTCCAGCCGCTGGTTGTGATCCAACATGACTATGGCGATAAACAAGTGAAGCTCGATACTCATTGGGTGCGCGACTTTGCCGGTGAACCAACGGGTTTAGAAGGGCAGGAAGGGCGCTGGGTGGCTGTAGAAGAGCTTTCTAGCTATGAGTTCCCTGAAGCTAACGAAGAGATACTCAAGCGCGTAGTGAGTGATTTGAGCTCGTTGTAAGAGCTGCCGAAAGAATGGGTTTATATAAGTATCAAAAAGGCAGCGTGAATACGCTGCTTTTTTGTTAGAACCCATAAACTATTTCGTCAAAGCTTAGTCTTGAGTAGGGTCTACCTGCATTTTCGCCATCAGCGCGAATAACTCCTCGTCGGTCATGTTTTCCATTTGCGATGGGTCGGGCTTACCTGCGATTCGATTGTTCTCATCGGCCCACTCTCCCAAATCAATCAATTTGCAACGCTCGCTGCAAAATGGGCGGAATGTGTTGCTCGTTTGCCATACTACTTCGGTTTGGCAGCTGGGGCACTTCACCTTCATAAATCAACTCACTGATAACTTAAATTCGATGTCTTGATCCACGCTGCTGCCTTGGCTATCTAAGCTCATAAAGCGCACTGTAAACCGATGTTTATTACCTGAAACGGTTGGGTAAACGCCCGTAACCGCTGGGCAGTCGATGCGCAATAACTGCAAATTTTCAGCGCTATCTTGATAAAAGCCTTTTTTCGCTATGGCGGGTCTAAATAGTTTGCCGTCGCGGACTAGCTGCATCAGTAGGGCAATCGAAACCCGTAAGGAGTCCAGAGTGCTGATCCAGCGATGCATGTCTGTTTGACGAGTTTCAGCGTCCAAGCCTATCCAGTGGTGTAGTTGCGGCACGTCGAAGCAGCAATTCCCTCCAGGAATGCTAAATCGTTGGCGAATGCCCGATAAAAAGCGATCGTCTTTCAGGCAATTCGCGAGTCGAACTTGCCCTCGTAATTCGCCGAGGCATTTTTGAATCGACTGATCGAGCTGTTTCAGCGCGGCTTGGTCGACATTGGGATATTGCGCCCACCGAGCGATTTCTTTTTGTTGAGATTCAAGATCTTTGATGAGATCTTGGCGGATGTCAGCCCGTTCAAGCACTTCGAGAATATCGAAGATTGATGAAAAGAAACTGAGCCCCGATTGTTCGGTATCGAATTCCATTGCTTGTATGCAGCGCTGAAAAAGCTGCTCAATACGCAAGTATGTACGAGATGATTCATTCAGGGGAAATTGATATATCAAGCTTTCAGACATTCTTATTCCGTTTGGATGCGACAGACAAAGAGCCTATGAGGTCTGTTTAGCGAATTCTAGGTAATGCTGATGCAACTGTAAAACCGATTTTTCAGTCTTTGCCCATATATTTTCATTTGAGATGATGTCATCCGCAGCATGTAACCGCTGCCACCGACTGGCTTGTCGTCTCATGATGGCTTGGGCTTCTTGCGCAGAAACATTGTCTCTGGACATAGTCCGTTGCAATTGAATTGACTCAGCTACATCCACCACCAAAATTCGATTGGCAAGCGATTGCAGTCGATTTTCAACCAGTAGCGGTATGACTAAAACAGTATATGGCGTGGTTTGCTGCCGACACTGATGAATCATTTGTTCGCGAATGAGGGGATGTAAAAGGTCGTTAAGCCATTGTCGCTTACCCTCATCTTCAAATACTTCCGTGCGTAGCTTCGATCGATTGAGCGTCCCATCGTCATTCAGAATGCCGTCCCCAAACTGATCTTGGATACGTGCTAACCCTAAAGTACCAGGGGCAACCACATCACGGGCGATAATATCAGCATCAACCAGCCCTGCACCGAGCGAATGAAATGCACTGGCGACAGTGGATTTTCCGCTGCCTATGCCGCCCGTTAAGCCCACAATAAACACATTAATACCCCAGCATATGAAGGTATTGAGACAGAATGACATCGCCCCACATGAGCGCGAGCCAGCCTGCGATTGCGAGGTAGGGGCCAAATGGAATGGGTTTCTGACTGTCGCGGCCTTTTAACACAATCATGGCGATACCTATCACCGCGCCTACTAAGCTAGAAAGCAAGATCACTAAAGGTAGCATTTGCCAGCCCAGCCATGCGCCAATTGCAGCGAGCAATTTGAAGTCGCCATACCCCATACCTTCTTTCCCGGTAATGAGTTTAAAGGCCCAATAGATGGTCCAAAGTGATAGGTAGCCAGCAATGGCGCCAATCACACCATCGGTGAGAGTGAATGGGCTCCAAATGATATGCGTGAGAAGCCCCCCCCAAAGCAGCATGTAATTGAGAGGGTCGGGCAATAAGTAATGGTCGACATCGATAAAGGTCAAGCAAATCAGAAACCAAGTGAGCAATACAACTGCGAATCCATATGCACTGTAATCAAAGTGAATCAACACTAATACTGACAGCGCTGCGGTCATCAGCTCAATTAAGGGATATCGAATGGAGTAGGGGGCTTGGCAACTTGCACATTTACCACCGAGTATGAACCAACCTAATATAGGTAAGTTATGCCAAGGTTTAATCTGTGTATTGCAGTGACTGCAACGAGACGCAGGAACCAATAAATTAAAGCGTTCGAGTGGTTGTGGTGTTTCATTGTTCGCCATGGCCATTTCTTGTCGCCATGCGCGTTCTTGCATGATGGGTAAACGATAGATCACAACGTTCAAAAAGCTTCCAACTAATGCGGCAAAGACAAAGCTAAGGGCCGCAATCAAATATGGATTGTCTTGTGCGAGTAGTGCAATGGTTTCAAAAAACATAATTATTAACCGACCACTTGGCCTAGTTGGAAAATAGGGAGGTACATCGAGACGATCAAACCGCCAACAAGAATACCAATCACCACCATAATAAGCGGCTCTAATAAGGCACTTAAATTATCAACGGCATCATCCACTTGTTGTTCGTAAATGCCAGCAACTTTGGCCAGCATGTCGTCCAAAGAGCCTGACTCCTCCCCGATCATGACCATTTGATTGACCATATCAGGAAACATATCAGACTGACGCATCGCACTATTTAATTGGATTCCCGATGACACATCTGATTTGACTGAGCGAATAGCGTCTCGATAAACCGCGTTGCCGGACGCGCCAGCGGCCGAATCCAGTGCATCAATTAGAGGTACACCGGCAGCAAACGTAGTGGATAATGTGCGCGTGTAACGGGCCACGGCAGCTTGGTTTAAGATGTTGCCTACCACCGGCAGTTTGAGAATCGCTTTGTCGGTATTGTCGCGAACTTTCAGTGACGAACGGTGGGCATGCCGAAAGGCAAATGCAAACGCAGCAATGGCGATGACCACCAGTAAGATATTGTTGGTCAGCCAGTTCGACAAACCGATCACAAACAGGGTAAAGGCTGGCAGTTCGGCTCCAAAGTTAGAAAAAATCTCTTCAAAGCTCGGCACCACGAAGACTAATAAAATGGCTGTGACTGCAATCGCGACGGCGACGACGATTGAAGGGTACATCATCGCTTTTTTGATTTTAGCTTTGAGCGCCTCGGCTTTTTCTTTATAGGTTGCCACACGGTCATAAATGGCATCTAAAGCGCCAGACTGCTCTCCACTTGCGACTAAATCGCAATATAAGTCGTCAAAGTGGCGCGGGTGTTTGCGCAATGTGTCACTCAGAGGGTTGCCGGCTGACACTTCACCATGAATTTCTTCTAGTAAGACTCGAACAGCAGGTTTTTCACTGCCTTTACCGATGATTTCTAGCGCTTGTACCAAAGGTACTCCTGCCCCCAGCATGGTGGCGATTTGGCGTGTCACCATGCAAATGTCCATGGCTTTTATGCCGCCGCCAAATGAAAATAGCGGGGAGGCTTTTTTCTTTATTTTGGAGACTGCAATAGCTTGTTTACGAAGCTGCCCCTTAACGGCTTGCTCATTGGCACCTACGGTTTCACCACTGACACGTTTGCCTTTGCGATTGATGCCGGTCCATTCAAATGTATTGAGTTGAGGGCCTTTTTTGGCTGGAGTTTTGACCATCTAACACTCTTCCTTACTCAGCAACGGACTGCTACTAAAAACTTGTGACGCGTGAGGCTTCAACTAACGAAGTGACGCCTTGCTTAACTTTATTTAATGCTGACTGCCGCAAGTTATGCACGCCTTCAATTTGCATCTGGTCAGCTATTTGAAGCGAGTTGCCGCCTTCAACAATCAGTCTTGCGATGTCGTCAGACATGGGCATTACCTCATAAATACCCACACGCCCCTTATAGCCACCGGTGCAATCATCGCAGCCTACTGCTTCGAAGATGTCGAGCCCTTGGTCGATCTCGTCTTGAGTGAAACCTTCAGACAACAGTGCGTGAGGCGGTAAGTCATGGGGGCGTTTGCACTTAGGGCAGAGTCGCCTTGCCAGGCGCTGTGCAATAACAAGCGTTACAGAACTAGCGATGTTATAGGCTGGAACACCCATATTTAATAGGCGAGTGAGTGTTTCAGCTGCTGAATTCGTATGCAATGTCGATAATACCAAGTGGCCTGTTTGAGACGCTTTAATGGCAATTTCGGCAGTTTCTAAATCTCGAATCTCTCCCACCATAACGACATCAGGATCCTGTCGCAAGAAGGCCCTCAAGGCTGATGAAAAGTCGAGTCCTGCTCGGGTGTTAATCTGTACTTGGTTAATGCCGCTTAAGTTAATCTCGACCGGATCTTCTGCCGTTGCAATGTTGCGCTCTTCGGTGTTAAGAATGTTTAAACCGGTGTACAAAGAAACTGTTTTACCCGAACCGGTTGGGCCGGTCACCAGAATCATACCTTGAGGTTGATTTAACGCGTTAATGAAGAGCTCTTTTTGAGCTTGTTCGTAGCCCAATAAATCAATGCCGAGTTGTGCGCTGGAGGAGTCGAGTATTCGCATCACCACCTTTTCGCCCCAAAGTGTAGGCAAGGTGCTGACACGAAAATCAATGGATTTACTGCGGCTGATCCTCAGTTTGATGCGACCGTCTTGAGGTACTCTTCGCTCTGCTATGTCGAGGCTGGCCATCACTTTGAGTCGGGCAGCAAGGCGCCCCGACATTGAAATAGGTGGGCTTGCTACTTCATGTAAAATGCCGTCGATACGAAAGCGCACTCGATAGCGCTTTTCATAGGGTTCAAAGTGAAGATCTGAAGCGCCTTTCCGAATAGCGTCCATCAACAATTTGTTAATATAAATAACAATCGGAGCATCGTCGGAGTCATCGGTAGCGTCGTCGTCTTGCGCTTCAGTGTCTTGAACCTCCATGCCGGCGAGTTCATCGTCAGAAATATCGCCTAAATCAATGTCATCAAAGCCTGTGTCGAGCAGTTTATCAATGGCTTTGGCAAGCTTGTCATGCTCAACTAATACCGCTTCAGTACGGCGACCTAAGTTGAATTGGAAATCTTCCAGAGCGGAGATGTTGACCGGATCATCAACCGCAACTAACAGCACGCCGTGTTGCACGTAAAGGGGAAGTGCATGGTGTTTTCGGATAAGAGATTCGTTGCGGTACTCGTCGGCAATTTCATCTAGAGCAACGGAGTCGAGATCAAGGGTTGCAATCCCATATTCGTCACCCAACATTTGCTGTAGGGCTTTGCCGCTGACATATTCTTGCTCGAGTAGGAGCGATATAAAGTTGCGTTTACTGGTTCGAGCTTGTTCAACCAAGCTCACTGCATCCGCAGCCTCAACAATCCGTTTTCTGACCAGTAGGGTCGCGAGGCCTTGAATCTTGGCTGCTTTATCCATTTGTAACCAAACCACTATTCGACATTTTCACGATTATAGGGAGGTTGCAAGGGCAATGGAATCACTAAATATCATTCTTGAGGTCTAAAAAAGCCGCGATATACGCGGCTTTTCAGGTAAATTGTTTAGTCAGCGACTAACACAGGGTTGTTGGAGTGCAAGCAGAAGACCATGTTAGCGCTTTAGTCGTGCTGTCCTGAGTCGGAGTCAATACATATGTAGCAGCGGCCGTTCCGTTCTTAAGATTTGATGCTGCACTTGCAGTTGCAGTAATCACGCCAGCAGAAGATGTTGATACGCCAGTCACTGTACTTGTGCCTGTACCAGCTGTTACTGCTGCAGGTACGCCATTCGAACCATTTCCACATGCAGTCAATGCGCCGGTAATTTGAGCACAAATCTCAACAGCAGTTTTAGCTGCAGCAGTGGCATTAGTCACTTCAGTAAATTTAGCTTTATCTGTGTATGAGTTATACGCAGGCAGTGCAACCATTGCCAAAATACCAATGATCGCAACAACAATCATTAATTCAATGAGCGTAAAACCTTTTTGAGTATTCATGGTATATGTCCCTGTAATTCGATGAAACGTAATTATTTTGTTTTCCAAGATACTAGGGAGCAAAAATGACCATTGCAACAACAAAGTGTCAACTTCTTATACATTTTTTGAAATGTGCCCACAAAGTGCCAAGAATGCGACATATGCCATTTTTTTGAGGCCTAAAAGCAGGTTAAAACAGCGCTTTTGAGCGCTAATCGGTAAACCTCATTGAGAAGTCAACAGCGGCAATATGCTTGGTCAATGCTCCTACTGAGATAAAATCGACGCCCGTATCAGCAATATGCCGAATGGTGGTGAGGTTGACGTTGCCCGATGCTTCAAGTTCAGCTTTGCCGGCATTGATGGCAACCGCTTCGCGCATTAGATCCAGAGAGAAGTTATCGAGCATGATGCGATCGGTGTCGGCATTAAGTGCTTGTTGCAGCTCATCTAGGTTTTCTACTTCTACTTCCACTGGCTTGCTGGGAAAGCTGGTTTTAGCTTGAGAGACTGCCGCTTGAATGGAACCGGCTGCAGCAATATGATTTTCTTTGATGAGAAACGCATCATACAAGCCAAAGCGATGGTTCACGCCGCCACCGCAAGCAACCGCATATTTTTGAGCATTCCGCATTCCTGGAATGGTTTTACGGGTGTCGAGCAGTCGAACACCTGTTCCCTCAATGACATCCACATAGCTGCGTGTGGTGGTTGCTGTGCCTGATAGAGTTTGTGCAATGTTCAGCAGCGTGCGCTCGCCCGTCAGCAAATCCCGTGAAGGACCCGACAATGTGCAAACACACTGGTTTTCTTCCATGAAGTCGCCGTCTTTAACATGCCAATCTAAGATCACTCTGTTGCCAAGCTGGCGAAAAACTTCATTACCCCACTCTATCCCACAGAAAATAGCAGGCTCTCGGCTAATAATGCGGGCAACACTCACGTTTTTTTCAGGGATGAGCGATGCAGATATATCGCCATGATCAGAAGAGAGAAGGTTTAAATCTTCCGCTAAACATTGTTGGACTAATTGAGTTATGTCGGCTTGGTTCATCTTAGGGACTCATCGCACTGCAAATTTAGTGTGCCACAGTTTACGCGGAGTCGGTTCGGTTGCCCACCCTTGAAAGGCGTTGAGCCGCTAATAAATGGTTGCTACATTGCCACCCTAAGTTGACGCTTAATGAGGAATCTCATGCAACTCGATCAAGAATATCGGCTCAGGGACGTCGTTCAACGACCCTCGCCCCATTTTGACGCCCGGCCTTTGGGGACTGAGCCTAATTTACTCGTGATCCACAATATCAGTTTGCCACCGGGATGTTTCGATGGTGATGATATCGACCACTTGTTCATGGGCACCTTGGATTGCGCATCGCATGATTTCTATCATGAGTTAGTCAATGTTAGGGTGTCAGCTCATTGTGTGATTCGGCGAGACGGCTCAATTCGGCAGTACGTGCCATTCAATTTAAGAGCGTGGCATGCAGGGAGCTCAAGTTTCCAAGGCAAGACAGCATGCAATGACTTCTCAATTGGTATTGAACTGGAAGGAACAGATCAGAGTGGCTTTACATCAGATCAGTACCAGCGTCTAATTGCAGTGACTCGAACCTTGATGGACTGCTATCCCGGTATTACATTGGGGTCTATTGTTGGTCACTCTGATATTGCGCATGGGCGCAAAACGGACCCAGGATTTGGATTTGACTGGTGCATGTTCCGCACCTTACTAACGGATACTGATTGATGACTTTGCTTTCCTTACTTATAGCGCTGGCGATTGAGCGTATTTTAGTCCCCTCAAAACATTGGCAGTTTTCAACTTATTTGGCGCAATATTTTAATTCGTTGAATCGCATTGGACGCAGTAAAGCATGGTTTGAACAACCTCTGGGGGTGGTCATTATTGCTGCTATTCCAGCGCTGCTAGTCGCGCTTCTACTGAATGTAATTGAAGGCGCTTTTTTAGGTTTACTGTCGTTAATTGTGACCACATTGATTGTTATTTTGGCGATGGGCTGTCAACAAGCTCGCCAAGCCTATAAAAAATTCTTACGTGCGGCATGTCGTGGGGATGAAACCGCATGTTTTATCGTTGCGCAAGAAATGGGCGCAGTAGCCCCTAAAGTTGAAGGCGAAGCTGAGACTGCACCAGAGCAAGAACACGCGCAGCTCGAATATGGAGTCGGCCAAGCTCTCACTTGGATTAATTATCGCTATTATATCGCAGTAATGCTTTGGCTGATTATTTTTGGTCCTGTGGGTGTGGTGTTTTATGTTGGATTAAGAACCTTGGTTGATTGGCATCAAGATGAAAAGGGCAACGATGCTCAAGTCGATGCCGATTTTGAAGGAGCAGTACAACCTCAACGCAGCATTGCAGATCAGGTGCTTGGGTGGTTGGATTACATTCCGGTTCGGATCGCGAGTCTTGGTTTAACCTTTGTGGGTAACTTTAGTAAAGCGATGCCCGTATGGTTGGAAAATGTATTCAATACCAAAGACAGTGCTAAGTCTCACTTGATTCGTATTTCATTGGTGGCTGAAGACATTGATGATCCAAAGAACCCCACGTGTGTGGTCAGCGTCACCAAATTCGTAGAAGTTGCAAAGCGCAACGTACTGCTTGTTCTGAGCTTTATCGCTATCCTGACATTGTATGGCAGTATTTCTTAACCGACGCTGTTAAAGGTCAGACCTGTTGTTTGGCCTTTATTGTCGCGAGATCATGGAAATTCCCCGATACTTTGCATCTGTTGAGACTTTAATCGCTAGACAGACACCGTAGGCTCTGCTAAATTTTTGTTCGGTAAAATGGTATTACCAATTTTGTCTGCCCTTAATTTCAATCGAAATTTGCAGCTTAAATTTAGAGAATGAATCACTAATGACACGAACAAGCGCCTCATTTAATGTGGTGAAACAGCCTCGCTTGGCGGATGCTATTGTCGATGAGCTCGAACGCATGCTCATTGAAGGCGTGTTTGTGCCCGGAGAAAAGCTTCCATCCGAACGTGAGCTTGCCGCTCAGTTTAATGTGTCTCGCCCATCGTTGCGCGAAGCCATCCAAAAGCTTGAAGCGAAGGGATTGTTGATTCGAAAACAAGGTGGCGGAACATTTGTCAGCGAGTCGAGCTGGGAAAGTGTTGCAGAACCTCTATTCCAATTAATGGCTCATCACCCTGAATCGCAATTTGATCTCTTAGAGTTTCGTCATGCTCTGGAAGGTATCTGTGCATACTATGCCGCAGTGCGTGGTACTGAAACCGATGATGAGCAGCTCGCTCAATGCATTGACAGCATTGGTCAAGTAGAGCTGTCTGAAGCAACCCTGACCGAGCATGCAAATGCAGTCATGGCGTTTCATTTAAAAATGGCCGAAGCAAGCCATAATGTTGTGGTGCTGCAAGTCATGCTTTGTTTAAAGCCCTTGTTGCAGCAGAACATTGAAGAAAATTTAACTCAAATGATGTTGCGTGAAGATGCACAACGTCATGTTGCGGAACACCGTCGCCATTTACTTGCAATGATAGTGGAACGTAAACCAGAGCTGGCACGTCAAGCCAGTCACGAACACCTAGCTTATATCGAGGAAGCAATGCTTGATGTAAGCCGGGAAACTACTCGAGTAGAGCGCTCGTTGCGCCGAGTTCGTAGTAGCAATAAATAACAAGATGGCACCTCGTTATTCGGGCGTGTCGCAGGCTGAACTAAATCAACTGAACATAAGGAAAACGGCATGTCTGATCATCTTGAGCATGACGTCGATCCCCAAGAAACTGGGGAATGGCTCGACGCCCTCGCAGGTGTCTTAGAGCAAGAAGGTACTGAGCGCGCTCACTACTTGCTTGAGCAATTGATTGATAAAGCTCGTCGTAGCGGTGCACACATGCCGTATACAGCAACGACAGCTTACCTCAATACAATTCCACCGGGGCAAGAGCCTCAAATGCCTGGCAACATGGAGCTCGAGCGTAAGATTCGTGGCTACATTCGCTGGAATGCATTGATGACAATTCTACGTGCATCTAAGAAAGACTTAGATTTGGGTGGTCATATTTCATCGTTTGCATCGAGTGCGACACTATATGATGTGGGCTTTAACCACTTTTGGCGTGCACCAAACGATAAAGACGGTGGCGATTTGATCTATTTCCAAGGTCACATTGCCCCAGGTATTTATGCCCGTTCTTTCCTTGAAGGTCGTTTGAGCGAGTCTCAAATGGATAACTTCCGTCAAGAAGTTGAAGGCAAAGGCCTTTCTTCATACCCGCATCCTAAATTGATGCCTGATTACTGGCAGTTCCCAACGGTATCTATGGGCTTAGGTCCATTGCAGGCTATTTATCAAGCTCGCTACCTCAAGTACTTGACCGATCGCGGCATCAAAGATTGTTCAGCACAAAAAGTTTGGTGTTTCCTCGGTGATGGCGAAATTGATGAGCCAGAATCATTAGGTGCCATTGGCCTTGCCACTCGTGAAGGTCTCGATAACCTCATTTTCGTTGTGAACTGTAACTTGCAACGTTTGGATGGACCTGTTCGCGGTAACGGCAAAATCATTCAAGAGCTCGAAGGCACTTTCCGTGGTGCCGGTTGGGAAGTCATTAAAGTCATCTGGGGTCGTTACTGGGATGCTCTGTTAAACCGTGACACGACCGGTAAATTGCTCCAGTTGATGGAAGAAACAGTCGACGGTGAATACCAAAACTGTAAAGCCAAAGGCGGCGCGTACACGCGTGAGAAATTCTTCGGTAAATACCCAGAAACAGCTGAAATGGTTGCCAACATGTCTGATGAAGACATTTGGCGCTTGAATCGTGGTGGTCACGATCCAGCAAAAGTTTATGCAGCCTACGCTCGCGCAGTTGCGACTGAAGGCCGCCCAACTGTAATCTTGGCCAAAACGGTTAAAGGTTATGGCTTAGGTGATGCCGGTGAGGGTAAAAACATTGCGCACAACGTGAAGAAAATGGACATGGGTGCGGTGAAGCACTTCCGTGATCGTTTTGACATTCCAATTGATGATAATGAAATCGAATCACTGCCTTACTACAAGCCAGCAGAAGATAGCCCTGAAATTCAATACTTGCGTGAGCGCCGTGCCTCTTTAGAAGGCTACTTACCGCGCCGTCGAGTGAAGTTCAGTGAGTCGCTTGATATTCCACCATTGAAAGCGTTTGATAACGTACTTCAAGGTTCCAATGGTCGTGAAATTTCAACCACGATGGCATTGCTTCGTGTGATGACTGCTTTGTTGAAAGACAAAGGCGTGGGTAAGCGCGTTGTGCCTATCATTCCAGATGAAGCTCGTACCTTTGGTATGGAAGGTTTGTTCCGCCAAGTGGGTATTTATGCACACGGTGGCCAAAAATATACGCCTCAAGATTCTGACCAAGTTGCTTACTACCGCGAAGACAAAACCGGTGCTGTATTGCAAGAAGGAATCAACGAAGGCGGCGCAATGAGCTCGTGGATTGCAGCGGCAACCAGTTACTCTGTGAATGATGCCCCAACTATTCCTTTCTACATCTACTACTCAATGTTCGGTTTCCAACGTATTGGCGACTTGGCGTGGGCAGCGGGTGATATGCGGGCTCGTGGTTTCATGATTGGAGGCACGTCGGGTCGTACAACTTTGAATGGTGAAGGTTTGCAGCACGAAGATGGTCACAGCCACCTTCAATCGGCAACTATTCCAAACTGTATCTCCTACGATCCAGCCTATGGTTATGAAATTGCAGTCATTGTTCAAAATGGTTTGGAACGCATGTACGGTGCCAGTCAAGAAGATGTGTTCTATTACATCACTACATTGAACGAAAACTACGTACAGCCTGCGATGCCAGAAGGTGCTGAAGACGGCATTATCAACGGTATCTATAAACTCGACAGCGTGAAAGCCAAAGGTACAGCTGCCAAGGTTCAATTGTTGGGTTGTGGTTCTATCTTGCGCCATGTGCGTATGGCCGCTGATATTCTTGCAGAAGAATATGGTGTTCAGTCAGAAGTGTTCTCAGTTACTAGCTTTACAGAGCTTGCTCGTAACGGGAATGCGGTTGAGCGTGACAACATGTTAAACCCAAGCAATGAAGCGCAAGTGCCTTATATTACAAAGACGCTCGAAGCCGATGTGCCTGTGATTGCTGCAACCGACTATATGCGTATCTTTGCTGACCAAGTTCGCGCCTATGTTCCTGCACCATTCAAAGTGTTGGGTACCGATGGCTTTGGTCGTTCAGATAGCCGTGAAAACCTTCGTGATCACTTTGAAGTGAGTGCGCCATACGTTGTTGTTGCTGCGTTGGGTGAACTGGCTAAGAAAGGCGATATCGACGCAAAAGTTGTTCAAGAAGCAATTGCGAAGTTCGACTTAGACACGAACAAAGTCTTCTCACTGTACGCTTAAGGAGAACTTAGATGGCTGAATTTAAAGAAGTCCTAGTTCCTGACGTTGGCGCAGATAGCGTTGATGTCATTGGAATTCTAGTTGCGGTGGGCGAGCAGGTTGAAGCCGAGCAAGGCTTGATCGAAGTAGAAGGTGATAAAGCCTCTATGGAAATCCCTGCACCATTTGCAGGTACAGTGAAAGAAATTAAAGTAGCGCAAGGCGACAAAATCTCTCAAGGCACGTTAATCGTGATACTTGAAGATAGCGCAGCCGCGGCAACCCCAGCTGCTGAGCCTGCCCCTGCAGAGACTGAAGCAGCTGCGCCAGCGCTTGCTCCAGCTGCGGGTGGAGCCGTTGAGGATATCTTGGTACCAGATATTGGTGGTGATGAAGTTGATGTGACGACGATTTTAGTGACCGTCGGAGAGTCAGTTGAAGCCGAACAAGGTTTGATCGAAGTTGAAGGCGATAAAGCCTCAATGGAAGTGCCTGCTCCGTTTGCTGGTATCGTCAAAGAAATCATCGTTAAAACAGGCGACAAAGTTGCTCAAGGGACCTTGATCGTTCGTTTAGAAACCGCTGCATCCGCGCCAGCAGAAGCCGCTCCAGTGGAAGCCCTTGCCGCGGAAACTCCGGCTGTAGCACCTGCTACCGCTGAAGTGAAAGAAGTGGAAGTGCCAGATATCGGTGGTGACGAAGTAGACGTCACGACGATTTTGGTTGCCGTAGGTGACACTGTTGAGGCCGAGCAAGGATTAATCGAAGTTGAAGGCGACAAAGCTTCGATGGAAGTGCCTGCACCATTCTCCGGAACAGTGAAAGAAATTAAAGTGGCAGTGGGTGATAAAGTTGCTCAAGGGACTTTAATCGCTCTGGTTGAAACAATCGCCTCAGCAGCGCCTGCTCCAGCCGCAGCGCCAGCCGCTCCAACACCTGCGCCAGCGAAAGCTGCGCCAGCTCCTGCAGCAGCTGCCAAACCGCCACCGGTTGAATTCCACCCAGGTTCTAACCAAAAAGCCTCTGCTTCGGTGCATTCATCACCTGCAGTACGCCGA
The DNA here is from genome assembly GCF_023703465.1 of Echinimonas agarilytica. Classification (NCBI taxonomy): domain Bacteria; kingdom Pseudomonadati; phylum Pseudomonadota; class Gammaproteobacteria; order Alteromonadales; family Echinimonadaceae; genus Echinimonas; species Echinimonas agarilytica. Next base: position 918,697 of record NZ_JAMQGP010000001.1, read on the forward strand.
GTCGCGCGTGAATTTGGCGTTGATTTGACCAAGGTGAAAGGTACGGGTCGCAAAGGTCGTATTCTCAAAGAAGACGTGCAAGCGTTTGTAAAATATGAATTGTCTCGTCCGAAGACTTCAGCATCATCGGGTGGAAGTGGTCTATCGGTATTGGCTCAGCCTAAGGTGGATTTCAGCAAGTTTGGTGAAGTTGAAAAGGTTGAACTGAGCCGAATTCAAAAAATTTCAGGCCCGAACTTGCATCGCAACTGGGTCACGATTCCACATGTGACACAATTTGATGAAGCTGACATCACAGATTTAGAAGCTTTCCGCAAAGAGCAAAATGCCATCGCAGCGAAGCAAGATCTGGGCTACAAGGTCACGCCATTGGCATTCATGATGAAAGCTGCGGCGAAGGCGCTCGAAGAGCACCCTCGTTTTAACAGCTCTTTGGATCCTGATGGAGAGCATTTATACCTCAAGAAGTACATCAATATTGGTGTTGCCGTCGATACGCCGAACGGTCTTGTGGTGCCAGTGTTCCGTGATGTTGATAAAAAAGGCATTGTTGAATTGTCGAAAGAGTTGGGTGAAGTCAGCAAGAAGGCACGTGCTGGTAAGCTCACTGCGGCTGACATGCAAGGTAGCTGTTTCACTATCTCAAGTCTTGGTGGTATTGGTGGTACGCAGTTTACACCAATTGTGAATGCGCCAGATGTGGCTATTTTAGGTGTGTCTCGTTCAGAGATGAAGCCGAAATGGGACGGTAAAGAGTTCCAGCCTCGATTGATGGTGCCATTGGCATTGTCGTACGATCACCGCGTGATCGACGGGGCTGCTGGTGCTCGTTTCATCACGACTCTGAACCAAGTGATGAGCGATATCCGCCGACTCGTGATGTAATAACAAGATCGAAGCCGGGCTTGCCCGGCTTTTGACGTTAGTGTGAGCTAAAAGGTATATTGCCACTGCCTCGTACCCGCGATAGGCGAAAGCGGCAAAGCCGATATATAAAAATTAAATTTGAGGTCGCAATGAGCAACGAAATCAAAACCCAAGTTGTGGTTGTTGGTGCAGGTCCTGCTGGTTACTCAGCAGCATTCCGAAGCGCTGATTTAGGTATGGAAACAGTTCTTATTGAACGTTTCGAGACTCTCGGTGGGGTTTGCTTGAATGTCGGTTGTATTCCGTCAAAAGCATTACTTCACGTGGCTGAAGTCATCGAAGATGCGAAGCACATGGCTGAGCATGGTGTGGTATTTGGTGAGCCAAAAACCGACATCAACAAAATTCGCGTATGGAAAGACAAAGTCATTGGCAAGTTGACCGGCGGCTTAGCTGGCATGGCCAAAATGCGCAAAGTTAAAGTGGTCAATGGCTACGGTAAATTTACGGGTGCCAATAGCATTGATGTTGAAGGCCCTGATGGCGTCACTACTGTGAACTTCGACAATGCAATTATTGCGGCCGGTTCACGCCCAATTCAATTGCCATTTATTCCACACAATGACCCACGTATTTGGGACTCAACAGATGCACTTAAACTGGAAACTGTTCCGGAGAAAATGCTGATCTTGGGTGGCGGAATTATTGGCCTAGAAATGGGTACGGTATACGATGCATTGGGTTCAAATATTGAAGTTGTTGAATTTATGGATCAACTGATTCCAGCTGCAGACAAAGACATGGTCAAAGTCTATACGCGTGAAATCAAGAACAAATTCAACCTGATGCTCGAAACTAAAGTGACAGCAGTTGAAGCTAAAGATGACGGTATTTACGTTAGCTTTGAAGGTAAGAATGCGCCGAATACAGCGATTCGTTACGATGCAGTGTTAGTTGCTGTTGGCCGTTCTCCAAACGGTAAATTGTTAGACGCTGAAAAAGCTGGTATTGCAGTGGATGAGCGTGGTTTCATTAACACTGACAAGCAAATGCGTACCAATGTTCCGAACATTTACGCCATTGGCGACATCGTCGGTCAACCTATGTTGGCGCACAAAGGTGTGCATGAAGGACATGTGGCTGCCGAGAATATCTCAGGTAAGAACCACTTCTTCGAGCCGAAGTTAATTCCTTCCATTGCTTATACCCATCCAGAAGTTGCTTGGGCTGGTTTAACTGAGAAAGAAGCGAAAGAACAGGGCATTAACTTCGAAACAGCTAATTTCCCTTGGGCTGCTTCGGGCCGCGCAATTGCTTCTGATGCTGAGTCAGGTATGACGAAGCTGATATTCGACAAAGACACAGACCGTATTATCGGTGGTGCCATGGTCGGTAAGAATGCTGGCGAATTGCTTGGCGAAGTGTGTTTGGCCATTGAAATGGGCTGTGATGCGGAAGACATCGCATTGACGGTTCATGCTCATCCAACACTTCATGAATCAGTAGGCCTTGCTGCTGAGATCTACGAAGGATCAATTACGGATTTACCAAACGCGAAAGCGAAAAAGAAAAAGTAATCGATTTTTTGCAATGAATGTTTGATTAAAAAAGGGCAGCTCAATGAGCTGCCCTTTGTTGTATAAACGTATTACAGAACGGATTGTGACGCGACTACGCGTCGTTTTCGGGCTCTGCTTTAGGTTTCTTCGCAACGGGCCGCTTTTTCGCATGTAACGCGTAGAGGACCTCTTCTCGTTGAGTTGCTAGGTAGACGCCTAGCTCTTCCAATGCATCATCTTTGAGCTTCACTCCGGAAGCCTGAACCAGATCAGACATGGCAGCAGCCATATCAAGCATGCGGTCATATTCATCTGCCGATTTCTTGTCCACGAACGTTTTGACCTCCTCGCCGTTGCGCACGACGACGTAGCGAGTTTCAACAGCCATGATTTCTCCTCACTGGCAAGTTGGATGATAGAACGACTAATAAACTACCAAGCCACTGTTTATATGTACAGCAATTTATATCTCGAAAGAGATGGGATGATAGTGCTCCTCCTGGTAATTAACCTGCTAATCTAAAAAGAGTTCTGTTTTGCTGAGTGATATTTTTCTGTGACAAGTTTTTACCATCTAACGCTGTGGTTCATCGTGACAATGTGGTCGTCTTGTGGGTGGACTGCCGAATGGGCGCTGGCGGACTACGGCATCACAGAACAAATGTCGCTGCCTAAAGCAGTGCAAGAAACATCAGGCCTTGCCTGTGTGAACGACCGACTTTTTACTGTGAATGATTCAGGTCACCCCGCCATTATCTATGAAATTAATGCCCGTGGTGATGTCTTAGCAGGTTATAAAAGCCAGGCGAACAACAATGACTGGGAGGCGATGACTGCATTCAACGACTTTTTATACGTCGCTGACATTGGCAACAATAGCGGGCTTGTGAAGCAGTATTCTATTTATCGTCATGATCTACTGGATATGTCCTTGGTGAAGCCCTCTCTATACCGGCAAGTGCGTTTTGAGTACACGGACTATCCGACTGAATCTCTTGCGATGATGTCACATGATTATGATGCTGAATCTTTAGCCTTTAATGGCAATAAGCTTGTTGTGTTTTCAAAGAGTTGGCAGAGCAATGTCGCGCGTGTTTATGAAATTAACCTTGTTCAGCCTGACCAGAAAGCGACCCCGGTGACAACAATTGATGATCTGCCCGGTATGATCACAGGTGCACACTACGATGAAGCGAGCAAGCGTTATGTCGTGGTGGGCTACAACAGCAATGGCTTGCCATCACTTAAGCCTTTTATGGCGCTGTTGAGTGATGAATACAAAGTATTGGAGCTAAAAAGCTTAAAGGGCTTTGGACAGGTTGAAGCCGTGTGCTTAGATTTCGAGGGAAGTCTTTGGTTTTCGCAAGAGCGCGCGTTATTTAAACCCGCGCTGTTGGTCAAAATGATGCGTTAATTTATTTTTTCACGAATTGTTGCTTACGCGCTTCGTAGTCATCTTCCATTTTTTGGATCTGATCCGCACAGAAAGGGCGAAGACCGCTAAGCAGTAGTTTTTTCTGGCCGTGGCCTACATGCTCGCCTTTGCAGTGTATTTCAAAGTGAAGCCGGGCATCACCGCGTTTGCCGTCCACTGATAGCGTAGTTTCCCCGAGTGTGAGCACCGGATCGGTGAAATCTAATCGGCTCAAGGTAAATGACATTTTCTCGTACATCACAAGCGGGCGTTGAGGATTGATCATAACGCCGTTTTGGCGCATTAAAGGCACCAAAATGTGTGGGAAATTGTGCCCAGAAAATTCAACGTAACTGCGTGATAACGTTTCGGCAAGCGCCTTGCATGGACGTGACTCTCCCGAGCGTTCTACACGCAAGTACACCTTGTCAGATTCAGCATCCTTGAGCAGTATTTCAGATGACGTTTGTTGTGGCAATGCGATGGGCTTATCTGGGCCTAACATCCCTTCAAAATGGAATGTCATGTTTTCGCTGAGGCCATATTCTTGCAGAACCAAAGCGAACATGAGATCGCCAGGAACACAGAAGCGTTTTGCGTCGGCATCATGGATCGGGTTGAAATCGCCGGCAACAGTTTTGGCAAATGCGCATGCCTGCTCAGCCGATATCCGAGCAATATCATTTTGACGCTGGTGAAATGAATCTAAAAACATACTTCAGGTGACCTAGTTGTTATCTCAGCTCGTTTAAAACTTGGTGTGAGCTGCAAAACGCCAGTTTATAACACCGCAAGGTTGTTTTTCACATAAGACCAGCACTTTTATGTGATATGAAATTGCCAGTAAGACGCATTCTCAACCATATTTCAGGTGTTTCAAACAGGACCAAAAATGTTTCATTTTTTACTCTTTATTCCCTGTTAAAATGGGGGAATTAGTTGACTTTAGCCCCTGATTTACTGCACTCTTGCCCTGTAAAGTCAGGTTTACCCTATGCCGCTTAATTATTATAAAATAATGGTTGACAAAATTAACGGTTATACCTGCCCCGATATTGCTATGAAGAGGCCCTGAAGTGGAACAATTATCAGGCGCCGAGATGGTTGTAAGAACCCTCAAAGATCTCGGCATTAAACATCTATTCGGCTACCCAGGTGGCTCAGTTCTCGATATTTATGATGCACTGTTTCAACACGGTGACATTGAGCATGTGTTGGTACGCCATGAACAGGCCGCAGTCCACATGGCTGATGGCTATGCGCGTTCTACCGGTGAAGTTGGTGCATGTCTTGTGACTTCAGGTCCAGGTGCAACCAATACCATTACTGGTATTGCAACAGCGTACATGGATTCAATTCCGCTGGTTGTTTTGTCAGGACAAGTTCCGACGCATTTCATCGGCGACGATGCATTCCAAGAAACAGACATGATTGGCTGCTCACGCCCGATCGTAAAACACAGTTTTTTGGTGAAAAAAGCAGAAGACATTCCAGAAGCCATCCGCAAAGCTTTTTATATTGCTTCTACCGGACGGCCTGGACCAGTTGTGGTTGACTTGCCCAAAGATATTCAAAATCCAGCGCTGAAATTTCCTTATAAGTTTCCAGAAGAAGTTTCAATGCGCTCATACAACCCGACAACCCGCGGTCATTCTCGTCAAATCAAAAAAGCATTCCAAGCGATTGTTGAAGCGAAGCGACCTATCGTTTATGTCGGTGGTGGTGCAGTCGCCTGTGATGCGCAAGACAAGGTGACTGAATTTGTTGAAACCTTGAATTTGCCGTGTACCAACACACTCATGGGGCTTGGCTCTTTGTCGGGGGAACACCCGCAGTTCGTTGGCATGCTCGGAATGCACGGTACGTTAGAAGCGAATAAGTCGATGCATAACTCGGACTTAATTGTGGCACTGGGTGCTCGGTTTGATGATCGGGTGACCAACAATGTGGCTAAGTTCTGTCCCGACGCTCAAATTGTGCATGTGGACATCGACCCGACTAGCATTTCAAAAACAGTGGGAGCACACATTCCTATCGTTGGCGCAATTGATACCGTGCTCGATCAATTTTTAGAGTTGATTCGCGGAAGCGATGAACGCCCAGATCCACAAGCCTTGGCTGCATGGTGGGATGAAATTGAACAGTGGCGATCAAAAGAATGCTTGAAGTATGAAGCGTCAGACTCGTTGATTAAGCCTCAATTTGCTATCGAAACCTTGTACAAGGTGACTCAAGGTGATGCATATGTGTCATCTGATGTAGGCCAGCATCAAATGTTTGCGGCCTTGTATTACAAGTATAAGAAGCAGCGTCAGTGGATCAACTCCGGAGGCTTAGGCACCATGGGCTTTGGCCTTCCAGCCGCGATGGGGGTGCAGATGGCGCACCCTGATGCAATGGTGGCATGTGTGACAGGTGATGGTTCAATTCAAATGAACATCCAAGAGTTATCCACCTGTATGCAGTACAACATTCCAGTGAAAATTATTTCATTGAATAATGCTGCATTAGGCATGGTGAAACAGTGGCAAGAAATGTTCTATTCGGGTCGCCATTCTCATTCTTATATGGAATCAATGCCTGACTTTGTGAAACTTGCAGAATCTTATGGTCATGTGGGAATGCGTGTTGATGATCCGAGCAAACTCGAAGCGGCAATGACTGAAGCATTTGCGATGAAAGATCGTTTGGTGTTTATGGATATCCGTATCGACCCAGGTGAACACGTTTATCCAATGCAGATTAAATTTGGATCAATGGACGACATGTGGTTGTCAAAAACGGAGCGCACCTGATGAGACGTATTCTTTCAATCCTTTTGGAAAATGAGCCAGGCGCACTGTCTCGCATTGTGGGTCTCTTTTCTCAGCGTGGTTACAACATTGAATCGCTCACTGTTGCGCCAACCGATGATCCGACCTTGTCACGTATCTCCATCACCACCATGGGTGATGATCATGTGATTGAACAAATCACCAAGCAAGTGAATAAGCTTGTTGATGTGTTGAAAGTGGCAGACTTGACTGACGGTGCTCATATTGAGCGCGAATTAATGTTGGCTAAACTCAAAGCCAATGGCAACAGCATTCGTGAAGAGCTCAAGCGCACAGCAGATATATTCCGTGGACAAATAGTCGATGTAACCAACTCTGTTTATACGGTTCAATTGACAGGGCCAAGCGAAAAACTAGACGCGTTTATTAGCGCGGTTAGAGAGAGTACAGAGATCATTGAAATTGTTAGAACAGGTGTTGCTGGTATTGCTCGAGGTGAGCGCGCACTGCGCCAATAAACCTTAGCAGGCTTGAAATAAAAACCGGACTTATGTCCGGTTTTTTTATATATGTAAGGTTTTGCGGAGCCTGATCCCACTTTCATTGATTTAGATCCCGAATGAATCCCCTTTAGCAGGCGAAGATGACAAACGTATGACATAGTTAATGTTGAGTGAACTATTTTTAGTCAACTTGTTCCGCTAGGAATCGCACGGGGGTCTATGATGATAAAGCGTCTAGCATGCCATATTGCCGGTCTCGTTGTGTTGATGTGCTCAAACGCTTGGGCTGCGGACGAAGTCGTAGTGCCTTTTTCGTTTGCTGAAAGTGGTCACCTAGTGATTGAAGTTTCTTTTAACGGCATGCCTCCTGCCGCAATGCTCATTGATACTGCAGCGGGTATCTCGCTATTAGACAAAAGAGCCGCAAAAGAGTTAGGCGTTGCGATTAATTCTAGACCGATGCGCGTCAAGCTCGCAGGTTTGGGTGCTAAACGCCAAAAGATGAATGATTTAGATGTCATCGATATTGAGATCGGAATGGCCGTTTTTGCCTCCCCTCAGTTCTACACCACTGATTTACACCATATCCGAAAAATTAAATCGAATGAGCCTTTGGTGGGAATTCTCGGTACAGATTTTTTGGTGAAGCACAATGGCATTGTTAACTATGTCGACCAAACATTAACGCTTCAATGGTAAAAATTTTGTTATAGAGTTTGTCTTTAGAATCAATATCCGCTATTTGTTTACTCCACTAATCAATATGAAATTGTGGAGTCTTTTCGTGAAATATATCTTATCTATAGTTCTTGTTAGCTCGGTCGCGCTTCTTTCTGCCTGTAGCCCTAAAGTGGGTTCGGAAGATTGGTGTACTGCATTGGAAGAAAAACCAAAGGGTGATTGGACGGCAAACGAGGGTGGGGACTATGCTAAATATTGTGTATTTGGAGCAGAGCCCGAATAAAAAGTGCTGAGTTGGGGCTGCCAAACCATGGCAGGCTCCAACATTGAAGGAGTATTAAATGAAAGCAATTTGGATTGCTATTGCGGCTGTCGTCGTATCTATCGCAGGCTGTACGCCTGTTCCCACGTCTGAGGCTGATCTTCATGGTGCTTGGTTAACTGAACGCAACGGCATTGAAGAAGGCTTTGTATTGCACGCTGGCGGTCATATGAGCCTGATCGGTATTGCGAGTATGCAAGGAGTTGCATGGAGCTTTGACCCGCAAACACAAAAACTATCCCTGTCTACCAACACTGAACGTTATCCTGAACCCCAAGGAAGCATGATTGATGTGGAGTCCATTACAGACGGTCAGCTTACATTAACGGGCACTGACTACTTTGCCGGTACTTATCGCAATGCCGACAGCGAAGTTTCTATTATTAGCGGCGAAGTGCTTTACCGAGAGCGTATAGCCATGCCTCCTGAATCAGTTGTTCGAGTGACGCTAGAGGATGTTTCGCTCGCAGATGCGCCATCAACTCTAGTGGCAAATACCACTATTTTGATGGGTAATCGACAAGTTCCGGTCCCTTTTGTGTTGGCGGTAAAAAAATCAAAGGTAGACGCACGCCACAGGTATTCGATTCGGGCTACGATTAGTGCAAATAACCAACTGCAATTCACTACTACGCGTCACTATGGTGTGAATCCTATGCAGCCCAGTAGCCACTCAGTGATGTTGCAAAAAGTATCTCCTGCAAAACAGGTTCAAACATCACAAGATATGGTATTCAAAGGGCAATTGCCGAGTGCAACCAATGTGGTACAACAAACACTGATATTAAAGCCTGACAATACCTACCGGCTGGCGAGCTCGTTCGAGGGAAAGCCTGATATTCCGGCAGAATTTGGCAGTTGGAAGAAAGTCGGCCCACAATTGATTTTGGGGCAGGGCGACGGTAAATCTCGCCAATACCGATGGTTGGATTCTGGCGATTTGGAGCAGCTAAATCAGCAAGCGCAACCGATTAAATCGGATGTGTCGTATGTGTTGTCGCGAGTTTCAACCTCTGATATCTCAGAGCCTTCGGAACTTGTCCTTACCGGAGACTATCGCTACATGGCTGATGCGGCAATATTTCAGGAATGTGCATCGGGGAAACGCTTTCCTGTTGCTCAAGATCAAGGAGGTTTGGCAATGGAGCAGGAGTATTCTAAGAAACGTTCCGCGCCAGGAGAGCCTTTAAAAGTGACATTGGTGGCAAAAATCGAGCCTATGCCGCCGATGGAAGGCGAAACATGGATAGATACTTTGGTGATTTCAAATGTGAAGCATGTATTCGAGCAAGCAGATGCAACCTGCGACTGATATAAGCCCAATGCATTGAGGTACATTGGGCATTGAATATTAAGACTGCTCTAGCGTCGACAACGGATAGGGCAACGCTTGTAACGCCAACTGGCTGTTTACTTTCTCAGCGGCTCTAAATACCTCGTCAGTGGCTGAGTCAGCCGGTAACACGGCAAGCACATGCTGAGTGCCATCTTCTCCTGACACCGCATTTACTACTTGGCCTGCCCTGCGCCAATTGCCATTTCGATTGACCTCAACGGTGTCTCCGGCATGAATATTACAACCTGGACCCTTCAGGTAAAAAGTTGCTCGCTTTTGTTTCCCTAAATACTGCATTCGAGCAATGGTTTCTTGGCCGATGTAGCATCCTTTCTTAAAGTTAACCGCGTTTAGATCTGCTTGATTTAACATTTGCGGCACGAATTCTGACACCATGTCTGGGTGCTCTAATTCTGGCCATACTTGTTCAATGTGGTGAATAAACCAAGCTGTGTTGTTCACTTCGGTGGCAATAAAGTCCGAAGTTAATATTAATGCACAATTTTCCACCGTTGGAATTTGAATTGCCCCTGCAAGGTCAATTGGACTGAGACTGCCGGATACTTGCCAATCGTCGCTTACGTCTTTTATCTCTGCTTTGGCGAATACAGCAAATTTTTGCAGAGCCGCTAAGCAAGGTGCCAGAATGCTTTTGCGTAATACCATTAGGATTCGATCAGAATCTTGGCTTAATACGAAATTACTCCACATTTTGCCCTTGGCATCACAATGACAGCCCGCCAGTGAACCGAGTTCGGCCAGTTGGGTCATGTCGCAGGTAAACTGACCCTGTAAGTAGCTAATTCGGTCATCACCAGAGATTTCAATGACCCCGTATTCAGGGAGCGAATATAATTGACTCATGCGCGGCATAATCCTTTTATGTTGATGTTTGTAAGATGGGGATCATTGGTCTTTGTTTCAAGAGCAGAGAAGGTTGGGGCCGCACGATTTGTGGGTTATATTACCTGCTCATCTAATTGTTTGTTTGGAGTGAAACTGAATGTCAGAACTTGATGCGTCTGCGGCCCGGCTACGTTGGGGATGTCGTCGCGGTATGCTTGAATTGGATGTTATTCTGGTGCCTTATTTCGACACTTGTTTTGCTGCATTAACGCCCGAGCAGAAAACCATATTTGAACGCTTTTTAGAAAGCGATGACCCCGATCTATTTGCTTGGTTGATGGGGCATGATGAATGTAAAGACAAAGACCTAGCATGGATGGTAGAGCAGATTGTCGCATACAATAAAAGCCTTCTTCGCTGAGTTTTCACCCTCTACGGCTAGTGTCAAGGTATTGTGGCTTGCTTCTGCAATCGGGAGTCTTTGTTGTATGGGTAGCGTTTACTACGGAGCGTTGAGTCAGCGGATTGTGGCGATTGCGGTAGTCATCGTACTCGGCTTACTCTTGTACAAGCTGCAACGAAAACTCCAAACGTATTCAGGGCGGCTTGATATTCAGGACGGTACCGATGTGCGCCTTAGTGTTGCCAATGCTAACATTCAAGGCGTGCTCCAAAGTCCAATTTTCTTAAGTTCTTTAGGATGCGGTTTTCGTATTCTAGAAGGCAACCAAACGCAGTATTGGTGTTTTATTGCTCGGGACAGTGTCAGCGAGCTCGCCTTTAGCGAACTCACTGCCCTACTTCAAACCCAACGTGCCGTTATAGCGAAGGCGGCGTTGGATTAACCGGGCCAGGCACCAATATGGTGGGCTGACTGTTTTCAGCTTTGTCTGGGTAATCTAAGTTGTAATGTAAGCCACGACTTTCTTTGCGCTGCATTGCACAACGTACGATTAATTCAGCCACTTGCACTAGATTTCTCAACTCTAATACATTGTTACCGACTCTGAAATTTGAATAGTAATCATGCATTTCTTGTTGTAACAATTGAATGCGTCGTAAAGCGCGTTCGAGTCGCTTGTCTGTTCTGACGATACCAACGTAATCCCACATAAATAGGCGCAATTCATGCCAGTTGTGCTGGATCACGACCTCCTCATCTGAACATTCAACTTGGCTCTCGTCCCACGGTGGAATGTCAATTAAATCGCAAGGACGACTCAAGTGCTTCACAATGTTTTGTGCTGCGGCTTCAGCAAATACAACGCATTCAAGCAGTGAGTTGCTGGCCATTCGGTTGGCACCATGTAGGCCGGTATAGCTCACTTCTCCAATAGCATACAAAGATTCAACATCGGTTTTGCCGCGCATATCTACAACTACGCCGCCGCAGGTGTAGTGTGCGGCAGGAACCACTGGAATGGGTTGTTCTGTGATATCAATACCCAGCGAGAGCAGCTTTTTGTGAATCGTAGGGAAGTGGCTGCGTACAAAGTCGGCAGGCTTGTGTGAAATGTCTAAATACACACAATCGGCCCCTAAACGTTTCATTTCATAATCAATTGCACGGGCAACGATGTCACGTGGGGCTAACTCCAACCGCTCATCAAAGCGATGCATAAAACGCTCGCCATTTGGCAGTGTTAAATGAGCGCCTTCGCCTCGCAATGCTTCGGTGAGCAAAAAGTTTCGAGCTTCAGGGTGATACAAGCAGGTGGGGTGAAATTGGTTAAATTCCATATTCGCCACACGGCACCCAGCTCTCCATGCCATTGCAATACCGTCGCCGGATGCAACATCTGGATTACTGGTGTATTGATAAACTTTAGACGAGCCACCCGTCGCTAACATAACGAATCGAGCGCGCAGGGTTTCGACTTTTTCCAGGTTGCGGTTCCAGATATATGCGCCGTGTACTTTGTTATCTGAAAGGCCGAGTTTATTTCCGGTGATGAGGTCTACTGCATTAAAACGTTCGAGCAATTCAATGTTTGGATTGTTGCGAACTGCGTCAACGAGTGTAGTTTGAACCGCTTTTCCGGTTGCATCTGCAGCATGAAGAATGCGGCGGTGGCTGTGGCCTCCCTCGCGCGTTAAATGATACTTTTGTTCGCCGTTGCCATCTTCAAAGGTGTCAAATGGAACTCCTTTATCAATGAGCCATTGAATGCTCTGACGCGCATTAGATGCGGTATATCTGACAACGTCAGCGTCGCAAAGTCCAGCGCCGGCAATAAGGGTATCTTCGACATGAGAGTCAACTGTGTCGGTTTCGTCAAACACCGCCGCGATTCCGCCTTGTGCGTAGTATGTCGCACCCTCGGTGAGCGGGCCTTTACTTAAAACAATCACTTTGGCATCGTGGGCGAGCCGAAGTGCGGCAGTGAGACCGGCGGCTCCACTTCCGATAATGAGCACATCACAGGTATAATCAGCAGGTTGTTTCATGTGTTTTGTGGCGCGAAGAGCGTGTCCTTGTTATGTTAGCGGAACTTTGAGTAACGTTACATAGATCTCAATTTCAAATCATAATAATTTTTTTACAAAAATATCCGAACTTTTTCGAAAGGCTTGAGTCTACTCATGTAAGCCATTTAGCCGATGACTAAGTTGAAGTTTACGGATTATACAGGAGATTCGGCTCGAATGAGCGAACAAAGTCTCGACCAAAAATTGGTCGAACGGGTTCAGCAAGGCGATAAACGTGCATTTGATTTGTTGGTTACAAAATATCAACACAAGGTTCATAGTTTAATTGCTCGGTACATTAAGAATCCAAATGAAGTGCAGGATGTTGCGCAAGAAGCTTTTATCAAAGCCTATCGAGCACTCGGTTCATTTCGAGGTGAGAGCGCGTTCTACACTTGGTTGTATCGAATTGCAGTGAACAGCGCGAAGAATTACTTGGTGTCTCAAGGCCGACGCCCGCCAGCCGCTGATGTAGATGCTCAAGATGCTGAGTTCTATGAAGGTGGTGAAGTGTTGCATGAAGTTGCATCTCCTGAACGGGAAGCATTGTCTGATGAAATCAGAAAAGTTGTGTTCGACACAATTGATGGCTTACCCGAGGATTTGCGCACAGCAATCACGTTGCGCGAGCTAGAAGGCATGAGCTACGAAGAAATATCCGGCGTAATGGATTGCCCAGTAGGCACTGTTAGGTCCCGAATTTTTAGAGCACGTGAAACAATTGAGAAACGTTTAGAACCGTTACTCCAACGTTAATTGTGAATAAGATGACAGGCACATTGAAATGATGACTGATAAGTTAGAGCAGGTATCTGCATTAGCCGACGACCAATGGGATGACGACGCGATTGAAGCATTGTTGTCCGACCCTGAATTACAGAGTCGTTGGGCCACTCACCATCAAGTGAGTGATGCGATGCGCGGTGAAAATGTCACCTTAGCCGACAGCAGCTTTGCTGATCGTGTTTCTGCTGCGATTGCAGAAGAACCTACGGTTTTGGCGCCCAAGGCGACAAGCACCTCAAGCGTTAAAGTCCCGGGTAAAGTTGTTCGTATGTTCCGTCAGGCAGGGCAATATGCAATTGCTGCAACTGTAGCTGCGGTTGCAATTGTCGGTGTGCAACATAGTGGAGATGAGTCGCCAGAGCAGCGCCTTCCTGTACTGAATACTACGCCTGTGGCGGGCGTTACTGCTGCTCCTGTGAGCTTAAATGCGGCCGCGCCTCAAACGTCTTCTGCATCAAATCAAGCAGAAGCACGTGAAAGATTGATTGAACAACGACGTCGAATTAATGCATATTTCCAAGACCATGAGCTTCAACTGAGAATTCAGCAGCCAGACCTTCAAGGAAATGTTGCTAACCAACACGATGAAATTAAGGCACCAAATCAACAAGCCGAACATTAAGAACAAGTGGTTGCAGTGTGTCGTCGCTGCAACCGTTCTTCTCTTCTCGATTGGCAGTCCTGTGTATGCAGGTGACGCTAATATTGCTACGACTCCATCAGCCAAAGCTTGGCTGCTCCGTATGGGGCAAACATTTCAAGCTGCAAATTATTCATTGTCGCTGATCCGTGTTTATCAACAACACTTTGAACCTGTTGTGATTGAGCATGGTGTTATTGATGGTGAAGAAATTGTCCATGTGAATTACCTGAATGGTCCAGAACGTGAAATTCTGCATCGGGGTGGTTTAGTGACCTATTTCCAGCATGACGAGCCGCCATACTCCGTTTCCGGAGAGCGTTCAGTGGGTCCAATCCCACAAGCGTTTATTTCGGGTATTGAGGCGCTCGAAGAAAGCTACACATTTGTGTTAGGGGGCCGAAACAGAGTGATGGGCCGTGCTGCTCAGCTCATTCGTATTGAGCCTAAAGATGGTGACCGTTATAGCCTGTGGGTTTGGCTTGATGCCGATCTTGGCATGCTACTAAGAGCCGATAAAGTATCGCCTAGCGGTGAACCACTGGAACATGTTCAAATTGTGTCGACGCAATACTTTGAACAGCCAACCCCTATCATTGAAAAACTGGCACAAGTTGATATGCCCGCTGCAGTGCCGCTCCTTGAACCCGACTCAGCAAGCACACCTACACGGGTGAAGTGGACCGCTCGATACCTCCCTCGTGGATTTAAATTACTCGGCCGAGATCGTCATCGTCTGGGCATGACAGAAAACCTAGTTGATTATCAGTTGTACAGCGATGGGATTAGCTCAATTTCCATATACATTGGCGCAGCCATTGATGGTAAACCCGGTCAATCACTTGTCAGTCAAGGAGCCACCAATCTCATCACGATCGCCAAAGATGGTATGGAAGTCGCGGTCATTGGTACTTTGCCACCTGAAACAATAAAGCGCATTGCTGAAGGCGTTTACCCCGAAGCGCAAAGCAGCAATAAACTGGGTAAACAACCGTGATTGAAACAATCGCAACGGTCGTCGAAAGCCGCTCAGGCATGGTGGTGGTCGAAGCTGCGCGCAAATCCAGTTGTGATAGTTGTTCGGACAAGCAATGTGGCAATGGACAGGTCAATCGAGCACTTGAGACGCGATATCATAAATTGTCATTGCCCTATGATGATCAGCTACAAGTGGGGACTCAGGTCGTTGTTGCGATTCCAGAGCAAGGTTTACTCACCGCCGCAGGGCTAATGTTTGTGTTGCCAATGCTGTCGATGTTGCTATTGGCATTCGGTGCTCAATGGCTTTTTGTTGAGCGCTTAGGCTTGCATGAAATCACGGTCATTGCATGGGCCGCAGGCGGCGCTTGGCTGGGATATAAAATAGCTAGAATTTGGCATCAAAATCTTAATCAAAAAGAATGGTTAGAGCCTAGAATTAAGCGTGTTATCCCTGAAGTTGTGACCACAGAAATTAAATCAACTTTCTGAATACTTGCAAACATAGCCTCCGGCGCTGATTTTCAGTACAATCAGCGCCCTTAACGTTCCCATTAGCCAGATAGTTACAGACTCAATGAATCAATCGCACATTCGCAACTTTTCTATTATTGCCCACATTGATCACGGCAAATCGACTTTGTCTGACCGTTTGATTCAATATTGTGGAGGTCTTTCAGAGCGTGAAATGGCAGCACAAGTTCTCGACTCCATGGACTTGGAGCGCGAGCGCGGTATTACCATTAAAGCGCAAAGTGTGACGTTGAATTACACCGCAAACGACGGTGAAATATATCAACTCAACTTCATTGATACGCCAGGCCACGTCGACTTCTCCTATGAAGTATCTCGTTCATTGGCCGCGTGTGAAGGTGCATTGCTGGTGGTGGACGCAGGGCAGGGCGTTGAAGCACAAACGCTAGCGAACTGCTACACCGCAATGGAAATGGACTTGGAAGTTGTTCCAGTTCTGAACAAGATTGACTTACCACAGGCCGACCCAGAGCGTGTGGCTGAAGAAATTGAAGATATTGTGGGGATTGATGCGATTGATGCCGTGCGATGTTCAGCTAAAACCGGTATCGGTATTGAAGATGTACTTGAGCGAATTGTAAAAGAGATTCCATCTCCGACTGGCGGTGAAGATGATGCAACTCAAGCCCTGATTATTGATTCATGGTTCGATTCGTATTTAGGCGTTGTGTCACTTGTTCGAGTGAAACACGGTACCTTACGCAAGGGTGACAAGATCCGTGTGATGAGCACGGGCCAAGACTGGGGCGTTGACCGCATCGGTATTTTTACGCCAAAGCAAACAGATACCGATGGTTTATCAACCGGTGAAGTGGGCTGGGTTGTGTGCGGCATGAAAAACATTTTGGGCGCGCCAGTGGGTGATACTTTAACACTGACTCGTAAGCCTTCAGAAACAGCTCTGCCCGGCTTTCAGCGCGTTAAACCGCAAGTATATGCAGGCCTTTTCCCAATCAGCTCGGATGATTACGAAGGCTTTCGTGATGCCTTGGGCAAATTAAGCCTCAATGATTCTTCCTTGTTTTATGAGCCAGAAAGTTCCAGTGCGCTTGGTTTTGGTTTCCGTTGTGGGTTCTTAGGCTTGCTGCACATGGAAATCATTCAAGAGCGTCTTGAGCGTGAATATAACCTTGAACTGATTACCACAGCACCTACCGTAGTTTACGAAGTGGCGCTAAATAGTGGTGACATTGAGATGGTCGATAGCCCATCTAAACTGCCGCCTTTAAATAATATTGCCGAGATCCGCGAACCTATCGCTGACGTAAATATCCTCGTTCCGCAAGAACACTTAGGCAATGTGATTACCTTGTGTGTTGAGAAACGCGGTGTGCAGAAAAATATGGCATATCACGGCAAGCAAGTCGCATTGACGTACGAAATCCCAATGGCTGAAGTGGTGTTAGATTTCTTCGACCGACTCAAGTCAACAAGCCGTGGTTACGCGTCTTTAGATTATAATTTCAAATTCTTTAATGCAGCGCCAATGGTGCGTGTTGATATTTTGATTAACAGCGAACGAGTGGATGCTTTAGCGATTATTTGTCACCAAGACAACGCTCAGTCTCGTGGCCGTTTGGTGGTTGAGAAAATGAAAGATCTGATTCCTCGTCAAATGTTCGATATTGCAATTCAAGCCGCAATTGGCGGACATATCATTGCACGTACCACCGTGAAACAAATGCGTAAGAACGTGATTGCGAAATGTTACGGCGGTGATATTAGCCGTAAGAAAAAGCTACTTGCCAAGCAAAAAGAAGGTAAGAAGCGCATGAAGCAAGTTGGCAATGTTGAAGTACCACAAGAAGCATTCCTCGCTATTTTGAAAGTGGACAACTAAAAAGGATATTTGAATGGCCACCTATTTTTCGCAATTGCTGTTTGTACTCACGGTTATTACCGGTGTGGTGTGGGCAATGGAGCGCTTCGTATGGAGCAAAAAACGCTCCGAGACGGTCGAAAAAGCTGAGTCGCAAACCCATGCAGGCTTGCCTCTCAATGTTAAAGAAGACATGGAAGAGCAACCCGGCTGGATTGAAACTTCAGTGTCAATATTTCCAGTGTTGGCCTTTGTATTGATTCTTCGTTCGTTTTTATACGAACCGTTTCAAATCCCTTCAGGCTCAATGATGCCGACACTGTTAGTGGGCGACTTCATTCTGGTTGAAAAGTATGCGTATGGATTAAGGGATCCATTGGTTCGCAGTAAACTGGTTGAAACAGGCAGTCCTGAGCGTGGCGATATTGTGGTGTTCAAATATCCAGAAGCGCCGAATGTGGATTACATTAAGCGTGTAGTGGGTCTTCCCGGTGATTCTGTGATTTATCGCGATAAGCGTCTGTACATTCGTCCTGCGTGTGACAATAGTGCCGATTGTGGCAGTTACAAAGCAGTTGATATGGAATTGATGGGGCAGAGCGAATTTTTGCAAGGGCCATTCCCCTTGGTCAAAGCCAATGAGCAGCTAGGCGAAGCAAGGCATGAAATATTGATGAACCCTGCTTATCCAGACCGCATCAACGATTATTACAAGCAAGCTGGAACTCAGCTTGACGAGTGGAAAGTTCCAGCCGATTCTTATTTTATGATTGGTGATAACCGTGATAATTCTCGCGATAGCCGATTTTGGGGATTTGTACCTGAGCATTATTTGGTGGGCAAAGCGGTTTTCATTTGGATGAGCTTTGAGTTTGAGCGTGAAGAATCATCCATGTTGCCTGCTTGGATTCCTACCGGGGTTCGTTTTGAACGACTCGGGAGTATCCAGTAATGGCATTGAGTGCCAATTTACTAATGCCGCTACAAAAGCGTTTGGGGCACCAGTTTTCTGAACTAAGCTTGCTCAAGCAAGCGTTGACTCACCGTAGTGCCGATAGCCAACACAATGAGCGCCTCGAATATCTTGGAGATGCTGTGTTAGGAATGGTCATTGCAGAAGCGCTGTATCAAAAATTTCCAGATCATGCCGAAGGCGATTTAAGCCGAATGCGCTCTACGCTCGTACGAGGTAAAACTCTGGCAGAAATTGGCCGAGAATTTGACTTAGGCTCGGTGGTCCGTTTGGGCCCCGGAGAAATGAAAAGCGGGGGCCACCGCCGAGAATCTATTCTAGCCGATGCGGTTGAGGCCATTATTGGTGCCGTGTTCTTAGATGCCGGAATCGAAGCCGCAAAAAAAATGCTTTTAAACTGGTATTCAGAACGGTTAACAACGATCAGCCCGATTGCACTGAAAGATGCCAAGACGCGCCTTCAAGAGTACCTTCAAGGCCGCCAACTAAATTTACCCGACTACGCTGTGACTGACACGCGGGGTCAGGCACACAATCAAACATTTACCGTAAGCTGTCAGGTGCAAGGAATGGCATCAGTTGTGGCCAAAGGAACAAGCCGACGAAAAGCAGAGCAAGCCGCAGCAGAAATGGTTATCAACGCACTTAATGCCGAAGGGGCAAAAATATGACACACCAACGCGCAGGTATGGTTGCAATTGTTGGGCGCCCCAATGTTGGCAAATCAACATTACTGAACAATGTACTGGGTCAAAAAGTCAGTATTACCTCCAAAAAACCGCAAACCACCCGCCACCGTATTATGGGGATCTTCACTGAAGCAGAAAAGCAGGTCGTGTTTGTCGACACACCAGGCCTTCATATTGAAGAAAAGCGTGCCATTAACCGTTTGATGAACCGCGCCGCATCGTCGGGTCTAGCGGATGTGGAAATGGTTGTGTTTGTGAGTGATGGCGATCAGTGGACTGAAGATGATGATATGGTCGTACAGAAGTTACGTGCGCTACCCAAACGCGTCAAAGTAATTGCTGTGATTAACAAAGTTGATTTGATTAAAGACAAAGCGACAATGCTGCCAGTATTACAGCGTTTATCAGACCAAATGTCGTTTGCCCAAATCATGCCTATTTCTGCAGAAAAAGGCACCAATATCGATACCTTGATGGCGTATGTGTTAGACAACCTTCCTGAGTGCGAACATTTCTTCCCAGAAGACTACATCACTGACCGTTCTTCACGCTTTATGGCCGCAGAAATTGTGCGTGAAAAGTTGATGCGTTTTACAGGGGATGAACTGCCCTACAGCGTGACTGTAGAAATCGAGCGTTTTGTAGTGAACGAAAAAGGCATCGCTGAAATTAATGCATTGGTATTGGTTGAACGCGAAGGCCAAAAACGCATGGTGATTGGCAAAGGCGGCGAGAAGCTCAAAGTCATTGGCCGCGACGCGCGTTTGGACATGGAGCGTTTGTTCGATCAAAAAGTGTTTTTACAAATTTGGGTCAAGGTCAAAAGTGGTTGGGCCGACGATGAGCGAGCATTACGCAGCTTAGGTTACGGCGAAGACTAAATGTTGAGGGCGCAGTTGCAGCCGGTTTACCTGCTCAACCGGCGTCCTTACCGAGAAGACTCAGCATTAATTGATGTGCTGAGTCGAGATTATGGCTTGGTGAGGCTTGTTGCGAGAGGCTTACGTCGCAAGAAAAACCCCCTAAGTGCAATTCTGCAGCCGTTTACACCCATTATCATGAGCTGGCAGAGCAAAACAGACTTGGGCACAATGCATCAGGCAGAAGCAAGCCAATGTGGGTTTGAACTGTCGGGTGATCATTTATATGCCGGTTTTTATCTGAATGAGTTAGTCAGCCGGTTGCTCGATAACTCAGAACCTGCTCCTGAGCTTTTTATTCACTACGGTGCGAGCATTTCGGCTCTTTCTCTTTTAGACACTCAATTCGAAGTGATATTACGCCGGTTTGAACATGAACTGCTAAATTATCTTGGGTATGGTTTGCCAAACATGGAGTTTGATAACCACGTATATTTTGCGTGGGACGGCGCTCACGGCTTAGTTGAAACTCAACAGGCTGGCTTTATTCAAGGCTGGCATTTGAATCATATTGAAGCGGGTGAATACGGCAACGAAGCGGTTCTTCGAGCCGCAAAACATTTGTCTCGACAACGTTTTGCTCCATTGCTTGGAGACAAACCACTTAAAAGTCGGGATGTATGGTTACAGATGAAACGAGGTAATTCGTGAAAGAAATTCTCTTAGGCGTGAACATTGATCACGTAGCAACATTGCGTCAGGCAAGACAGGTCGCTTATCCCGATACGGTCCATGCTGCGAGCCTTGCGGAGCAAGCGGGAGCCGATGGCATCACCATTCATTTACGCGAAGATCGTCGACATATTCAAGACCGAGATGTTGAAATTTTAGCGCAAACGCTAAATACGCGGATGAATTTAGAGATGGCTGCCACTGATGAAATGGTCGCAATTGCAACTCGTATTAAGCCTGAGTTTGTGTGTTTAGTCCCAGAAAAACGCGCAGAGCTTACAACCGAAGGCGGGCTGGATGTTTTAGGTCATCAAAGCCGTATGCAGGACGTGGTAGGAATGCTTGCTGAGGCAGGTATTAAAACTTCATTATTTATCGATGCAGAAGAAGCTCAGATTGAAGCTGCCAAAGCTGTGGGAGCTCCTTATATTGAATTGCATACCGGGGCTTATGCCGATGTAGTGGGTGACGCGGCTATTGCTCAAGAGCTCAACAAAATTACTCATGGCGCAAAGTTTGCCGATGATCTTGGCTTGTGCGTCAATGCTGGGCATGGGTTGCATTATCACAACGTTGTGCCTATTGCTGCTATCCCACAAATCGAAGAGCTCAATATTGGGCATTCTATTATTGCCCGCGCTATCTACTCAGGTTTGCCAGAGGCAGTGGAAACAATGAAGCGACTCATTGTTGAAGCGCGAGTGCGCTCGGCGATTAAATAGTTTCATATTGCACTAGGAGCGCGACGGTTGGCTATTATTGGTTTAGGGAATGATCTGGTTGAAATTTCACGTATCGAAGCGGTGGTGACTGGCAATCACTGCAAGCGCTTCGTAAAGCGAGTGTTAACCGATTCTGAACAAGAAATATTTAACCAGCATTCAAACCCCGAACGCTTTCTTGCTAAACGATGGGCGGCTAAAGAAGCTGCTGCTAAAGCATTGGGCACAGGCGTTGCTGGAGGGGTTAGCTTCCAGGATTTCAATGTTCACAACAAAGATTCCGGTCAACCTGTCCTCACCTTATCTGGAATTGCTAAGCAGCTCGCAGATAAAGCCGGAGTTAGGCATTGCTGGTTAAGCTTATCTGACGAAAAAGATCATGCACTCGCCACGGTTGTTTTAGAATCTTGAAGCCCGTTTGGCGGGTTGGAGATCAGTTGCTCAAGCAAATCATCCAACTCAAAATATTCAGGTTCAGCTTCACTTACAGCACTGCTGTTTTTCAATTCTGTTTCGAGCTGCTCTGCGGCTTGCTTAAGGCGCGGCACCCCTGCATAGCAACACGCTCCGTGCAGACGATGTACTTGAGCTTTTAATTCATCTAGATTTTTAGTGAGCCATGCCTGATTAATAGCGCGTTGGGAGTCGGGTAACGAGGCAATTAGCAGCGACAACATTTCTTTGGCAAGCTCAGTGCGCCCGCCAGCTTGAATCAACGCTTGAGGCCAATCTACAAGCGGATGATTGATAAATGTTAAGGCATCAGCTGATTGGTTTTGTGCTTGATGCCAGTGGTTTAGAATGTTGTCGAGCAGTGATTCTTCGATGGGCTTGGTGAGGTAATCATCCATACCGCTAGAAAGCAACGACGCCTTTTCTTCGGGCAATGCGTGTGCAGTCACAGCCACAACAGGAGTGGAGCGGTTAAACGTGTCTTGTCGGATGCGCTGTGTCGCGGTCACACCATCCGTGTTGGGCATTTGAATATCCATGAATATGATATCAAAGCTTTCTTTTTGGGCCATCAATACGGCCTGATCACCACTGGTGGCCATGGCCACTTGACTCACTTTTTCTTTGAGCAGAGTCACAATGAGTTTTAAGTTGGCCGGATTATCATCCACCGCCAGCACTTTCATTGGTTTTCTCACCGATGCAATCGTGTTTTCTAAGACGGCAACATCATGCATCGCAGTTGTTTGCGAAAATGTATGCTTCAATGCTGCAATGAGGCGCGGGCTCACCACTGGTTTGAGTAAATAATTGACATGCATATCTCGGTAATGGGTTAAATTTTCGAGATTATGGTTGCCTGAATAAGCCGTCATAAGAATGGCTCGACGAGTGATTTGCGATAAACGATTGAGTTCATGTTCGAGCTGCTGTTGATCGAAGTGGTCAATCGACATCAACACGTAGTCATATTGAATACTTTTAGAAACCAGTGACAGCCACTGATCGCTGCTGCGACATGGTGTCACGTTCATCAACCAGTCATGCAACGGCTTTTCAATACTTTCAATAGCTCGCGCTTGAGGTTCAAACAACAACACAGACTTACCAATCATTTCTTCTGGGTGGCGGTTGTCAGTTAGTGCAATTGGGCTGATTCGAGTTGTAAAGGTACACCAGAAATAGGAGCCTTTGCCCACGGCGCTTTCTAAGCCAATGTCTCCCCCCATTTCTTGCAATAGGCGCTTGGTAATGACAAGGCCTAACCCAGTGCCGCCAAAGCGACGTGAGATACTCGCGTCGGCTTGTGCAAAGGCTTGGAATAGCGCTTGTTGTTGCTCTTCAGAAATACCCACACCGGTATCTCTCACGCCGATTTTTATGGAAGATTGATCGCCATGAATTTGTTCAAGTTGAACCTCTATTTCAATAGAGCCGGCGTTAGTAAATTTAATCGCATTACCCACCAGGTTGGTCATGACCTGCTTAATCCGCAAGGAATCTCCCAGTAAATCATCGGGAACTTCATTTTCAATGACTACCGCCAAATCGAGCGATTTTTGATAGGCCGCGGGTGCGAGCATTTGCATTGTTTCGTCAATGGCATCACGCAGAATAAACGGCACTTGTTCTAGCGTCAGTTTGCCAGCTTCGAGTTTGGACAAATCGAGGATGTCATTGATGATACCCAGTAGGTTTTGTGCAGATGTTTCAATGGTCAACACTTGATCGCGTTGCGGCCCGCCAAGTTGAGTTTTTAACAGTTGCCGCGAAAAGCCTAAAACGCCGTTTAGCGGTGTTCTTAGTTCATGGCTCATATTGGCCAAAAATTCTGTTTTCACACGAGCGGCTTCTTGCGCGCGACGCTTGGCAAGATCCAATTCAACGTTTTGAATCTCGATTTGTTCAAGTGTTTCTCGTAAATCTCCAGTGGCTTGTTCAATATTGTGCTGTAACTCAGATTGCGACTCGGTGAGCGATACCGCCATGGCATTAATACCATTTTTCAGGTCTTCTAATTCGCCAATGTGATTTCCTGCTAAGCGGGTTTCTAATTTTCCTTTTCTAATTTTATCGATGACCTGAACCATATCTACGATGGGCTGAGTCACCTTGCCAACCAAGCGCATGGTAAACAGAACACAAATTGCAGTGCCTGCAAGAATAATTAAAAAGGTGTAAAACGCGGTGCGGTGTTGTTCAAGTAAAGCGCTGCTGCGGTCTAGTTGAATCACAATATAACCCACAGGTTGCTGCTGTTTACCATTCCCTCGGGCAACGTCTGGTAGAATTGGCGCGCGTAAAACAATAAATCCGTCTATTTTGTTAACGGAAGTTTGTGTTGGGATTGTCGAGCCTTTGGTCAGGCGTAATGTGTCAAACTGGCGGTGAAAATTTGAGCCCACAAAAATATCGTGGTTGGCATCAAACACTGTAATTGAGCGTATTGCAGGCGAGTGCTTGCGATGCGTCACTCCAATCAGGCGCATGAGGTGTTCGCGGCTATCAGTGACTAAGCCATGCTCGGCGGCAATGGCCAAAGGCTCAATAAGGTTGATGCCTTGGTCGATGATTTGATCATCTATTTGTTGAAAGCGCGATACAGTAAAATAGCTTCCGAGCAATAACCCAACCAATATCGTTGGCGTTAAGGTCAGCAATATCATCCAGGTTCGCAGACCGTACTTTGTCATGGTGGCGTAATGTGGGACAATTTTATGAATAACGTCTTATCATGACACAGCAAACGGCATTTGCCCAATTGCTAACCAACGAGAATCTAGATGGCTCAGTTTTTTAAACCCGCAGAACGCAAAAAAGCGCCACAAAAACAATTTAATCTCGCCCTTCATGACCTCGATCTAAAAGGCCAAGGAGTAGGGCGCTGGCAGCAACGAATGGTGTTTGTGGCAGGGGGATTGCCCGGAGATACCGTGCGAGTCACGGCCGACATTCCGGCAAAGGGGCCAATTCATGCGGCGCTACAAGAAGTGTTAACACCCAGTGATGAGCGCGACACACCTTTGTGTAGCCACTATCAGGTGTGTGGAGGTTGCCAATTACAGCACCTCAAAGCCCAGCGTCAAATAGAGTATAAACAAATTGCATTAGAGCGCTTGCTAAAGAAACGCCAGATTAATGTTAGTCAGTGGGCTGCTCCAGTATTGTCTGAGCAACAGATTGCTTATCGAACCAAAGCAAGGCTTGCCGTGGATTGTCGCAAGCAAGTCAAGCTAGGATTTAGAAATGCAGAGAACAACCGAATTTTAAATATTTCTGAATGCATTGTACTTGCGCCTGAATTACAAGCTCTCATTGCTCCCATTAAATCGTTACTGGGCAGCTTAAATGAAGCAGCTAAAGTGGGGCATGTTGATGTGCAACTGAGTCAGGGAAACGTTGGCATATGGCTGCACCGAACGACTCCTTGGAGCAAAGCCGACAAGAAAACATTGGATGCGTGGCTTGAAGCACACCAAGTAACATGGCTCGCGGAAGAAACATCATTGAGTTATCCACTCAACGAATTTGGCCTGACTCTCAATTATCTTAAAAATGACTTTGTGCAAAGTAATTTAGCCGTGAACGCGAAGATGGTTCAGCAAGCGATTGAGTGGCTTGAACTCACCGGTGAAGAACATGTCTTGGATCTGTTTTGCGGAATTGGTAACTTTAGTTTGCCGCTTGCTCAACATAGCCGGACTGTGATCGGAGTTGAGGGAGTAACCGACATGGTTTGTCGAGCCATAGAAAATGCAGAAATGAATGGCGTTGAAAACGTAAAATTTGCGCAAGCCGACTTATCAAAGCCTTTGAATCAGCAAGCGTGGTGGCGACCGGTGGATGTGATTTTGATGGACCCTGCCCGCGCAGGAGCCGAACAGGTCGTGACGCAATTACCTAAAACTAAAGCAAATAAAGTGCTTTATGTGAGCTGTAATCCAGCTACTTTGGTTCGAGATGCCGCGATTCTGATGTCGCATGGATATGAGGCCGTGAAGGCCGGTGTCTTGGATATGTTTCCACAAACGCATCATCTCGAATCAATGATATTGTTTAGCAAAGTGACCTCAAAAAAGTAATCACTGTTAAGGAAAGTCCAGCATGGTGTCAGTACGGAAGGCGCATCAAACAGCAGAATTCTCCGTAGCCGAATGGCTCGCGGGCGTTCCCCTGCCGAATGAACGTCAACAGCTTAAATTTGCCGAAACCTACCATTTGCTCGTCAAGATAGTCGAACAATCGGGTCATGATGGAGGCCAAGAATTGCTTCGTCAGGGGCGAGAAATGGTTGAAATTCTGCTGACCCTTCATATGGATCTCGACACATTACTGGCCGCGATGATCGAGCCCTTAGTGCACGGGGGCTTAATTGATGAAGATGTGCTTCATGGCAATTTTGGTGCTGACATTTGTTCGCTGATCGAAAACATTGAAAAAATGGATGCGATTAGCACGCTACATAGCCAAAGTATGGACGCTTCCGCTGCTCAAGTGGATAACCTTCGCCGCATGTTACTGGCTATGGCCGAAGATGTGCGTGCAGTGGTGATTAAGCTTGCATCGCAAGTGTGCTATTTACGATCGGTCAAGAATTCAGATGAAGACACGCGAGTAATGGTGGCTCGTCAAACCACTAATATTTATGCACCGCTGGCAAACCGTTTAGGTATTGGTCAGCTGAAGTGGGAGCTTGAAGATTACGCCTTTCGCTACCTGCATCCGAACACTTACAAGCAAATCGCTAGCCAATTGAATGAAAAGCGGCTCGACCGCGAGCGCTACATCACCGAATTTGTGTCTTCACTGCAAACAGCACTAGAACGTCAAGGTATTGAAGGCGAGGTACAAGGGCGGCCTAAACACATCTATAGCATCTGGAAAAAGATGCAAAACAAAAAACTGTCGTTTGAGCAGCTTTTTGATGTACGCGCAGTCAGAGTGTTGGTGGACAAGCTTCAAGATTGTTACGGCGCTTTAGGCGTAGTGCACACGAGCTGGCAGCATATTCATCGAGAGTTTGACGATTATGTCGCTACCCCAAAACCCAACGGCTATCGCTCAATTCATACCGTTGTGGTTGGCCCTGAAGGTAAAACAGTTGAAATTCAAATTCGAACGCACCAAATGCACGAGGATTCCGAGCTGGGTGTCGCCGCGCATTGGAAATACAAAGAAGGCGAATCTTCTGGGCGCAGTGGTTTTGAAGATAAAATTGCATGGCTCCGCAAGATTTTAGCGTGGCAAGAAGACGTTGCCGAGAGTGGAAACTTGGTGGACGATCTTAGAAGCCAAGTATTTGAAGATCGCGTGTATGTATTTACACCCAACGGCGATGTTGTCGATTTACCACAAGGCTCAACACCATTGGATTTTGCATACTATGTGCATAGCCAAGTTGGTAACACCTGCATCGGAGCTAAGGTTGGAGGGCGAATCGTACCTTTCACTTATCACCTTCAAACGGGCGATAGAGTCGAGATCTTAACCGCTAAGAACGGCAAACCGAGCCGTGACTGGCTCAACCCCAATATGGGATATGTCAATTCATCTAGAGCGCGTGCAAAAGTACAACATTGGTTTAAGTTGCAAGACCGAGATCAGAATTTGGCCGCAGGTAAAGAGCTGTTAGAAACTGAACTTAACAAGGTCAATATCGACTTATCGCATCTGGATAAGGCTCTCAAACGTTTCAACCTGAATAAAATCGAAGAGCTTCAAGTTGCCGTTGGGGCAGGTGATATTCGCATTAATCAAGTGCTGAACTACCTTCAAAGTTTATTGCACAAACCCACCGATGAAGAATTAACTGAGCGGCTGCTAAAGCGTCAAGTTGCGCCCAATAAGAAGCCAAACAAAGACGCAGTGTTGGTCGATGGTGTTGGAAACTTGATGACCAATATTGCTCGTTGCTGCCAACCAGTACCTGGCGATAGCATTGTCGGTTATATCACCCAAGGGCGCGGAATTTCGATTCACCGAGACGATTGCGACCAATTTCAAGACTTACTTGAGGCGCACCCAGAACGCCAGATCGAAGTTCGCTGGGGTGAAAACTATTCCGGTGGCTATTCCATTACACTGCGTGTTGTTGCTGCGGATCGCAGTGGGCTGCTGCGCGATATCACTACATTATTAGCAAATGAGAAAATTAATGTGATGGAAGTGAAGAGCCGTTCCAACACCACCGACCAAACAGCTGTCATTGATATGGACGTGGAGATTTACAATATCGATATCTTGTCACGCATGTTGTCGCGTATTGGTCAATTGGATGGCATCATCGAAGCGCGTCGTTTGTAAGGAATGCAGATGTCAGAAGTGAACAAATTGAATGAGCTGTTAGATATTATGGCTCGATTACGAGACCCGAATACAGGGTGCCCTTGGGATATAAAGCAGAATTTTGCCACCATTGCGCCATACACCATTGAAGAAGCCTATGAAGTGGCTGATGCCATTGAGCGCAATGATCTGGATGAACTCAAACTTGAACTTGGTGATTTGCTGTTGCAAGTGGTTTTCCATGCTCAAATGGCGCAAGAGCAGGGCTTGTTTAATTTTGATGATGTGGTGGAAGGGATTAACCAAAAAATGGTTCGCCGTCATCCCCATGTATTTGGCGAAAAAAGCTTTGACAACGAAGCTCAAGTAAATGCGAATTGGGAAGCGCAAAAGCAGCAAGAACGAGAAGCCAAGGGAGATCCGCAGAACTCCATCTTAGACGCTGTAACGGTCGGCTTACCCGCATTGACTCGCGCGCTAAAGTTGCAAAAGAAAGCGGCAAAGACAGGTTTTGATTGGCCCAGTGTAGAACCCATTCTGGATAAAATCAGAGAGGAACTTGCTGAGGTTGAAGATGAATTGGTGCAAGCGACTATTGATCCAAACCGAGTTGAAGCTGAAATTGGTGATCTGCTGTTTTCAGTGGTGAACCTCGCTCGTCATCAAAAGGTCGATCCAGAACAAGCATTGCGCACAAGTAATCAGTCTTTTTACAAACGCTTTAGCTATATTGAGCAACAGCTAAAACGTAAAGGCATGACTCTCAATAATGCTAGTCTGGAACAGATGGACGCGCTGTGGGATGAAGCTAAAATTGCTCTGCGCTAAATAAACTGGTTGACGACACGGCCTTTGCGCTCGTCCTCATCTTTTTGCAGTTCTATCAAGGTTTCGCGTTGTGTTCTAATCTGCGCTAGCTCAGTTGTACTTTGCGCAAAATCAGTATCTTCAATGCGGCTTCGGGCGGCACTGCTGTTTTCTATTTGAATCTGATAAGTGTTAATTTGCGACGACAAACCGTTGCTCTCAGCTCCGAACTGGGAAATTGCCGAGCCTAGATGTTGTGCTGCACTTTCTATTGCTTTTAAGTTATCAGCAGGGGCCGCCGATACATTTAACGTTGGCAATAAAGTATCGGTACCTAGCACTTGCTGCGCGGTTTGATTGACCGAATCGACGATTGAATCCAATTCAGATTGCAACGTGGAACTGTCGTATAGCGGGTTGGTGCTTTGTACGACGAGTTCTTGGGCGCGTAACACATCAGAGGTTGCACCTTCTAAATAGACTTCGCTCGTGTTTTTGAGATTGATTTGGTCACTGGCACCTTGGCTTCTAAAATCGGCTTCGCTGATGCTCTGCGATAGACGGTTCGCAATCAGTAACCCCGCAGCATCATCTGCAGCAGAATTGATTTTTTGCCTGAACGTTGCTGTTCTAATTTATCTTCTTCAGATTTTTGCAGCTGATTCAAAATAACGGACTGATTAATTGACGTGAGCGTGAGATCTCCTGCTAATCATTGACTATATTTTAATCATTCAAGTAGGTCTCTGGGAAGCAGGTAAACACGCTGCTTGCAGTGAATGTAAGTAGTTACTTTTTATTAACGCCAATTTTAACAATGCCCACTATAAGTATAGAAACATGACGGAGTTCAAATTAATGTACTTTTATTGCGGTGAGTCAAATAGTTGTAACGCTAGCCCAGCTAAGATTCGTGCATTGAAAATTGGTTGTTTTATGACTTGACGTGCAAGATGTCTGACGGGTGAAATGTGATCTGAGTTTGTCTATATCAGGTAGCGCTGGTATAATGCCGCCCCGTCTTTTCGTGATCTTTGATCATACTTATAACTCCTAATTTTGTTCCAGGTTCAGCATGACGACTCGGTATATTTTTGTTACTGGTGGGGTGGTTTCATCCTTAGGTAAAGGCATTGCGGCAGCATCGATTGGCGCAGTTTTAGAGGCCAGAGGCCTCGACGTGACGATCATGAAACTGGATCCGTACATTAACGTCGATCCAGGCACCATGAGCCCTACTCAGCATGGTGAAGTATTTGTGACCGAAGATGGCGCAGAGACTGACCTTGATTTAGGCCATTACGAGCGATTTATTCGCACCAAAACTTCAAAGCGCAATAACTTTACGACAGGCCGTGTTTATGCCGATGTGTTACGTAAAGAACGTCGCGGCGATTACTTGGGGGCTACGATTCAAGTTATCCCTCATATCACTAACGCCATCAAAGAACGTGTGATTGCTGGTGGTGAAGGCCATGATGTTGCGATTGTTGAAGTGGGCGGGACAGTTGGTGACATTGAGTCATTGCCGTTCCTCGAAGCAATTCGCCAGCTCGGTGTAGAACTGGGTCGCGAACGCGCCATGTTCATGCATTTAACCTTGGTGCCATACTTGGCCGCCGCAGGTGAGGTCAAGACCAAGCCAACTCAGCACTCGGTGAAAGAGCTGCGTTCTATTGGTATTCAGCCTGATATTCTGGTGTGTCGCTCTGATCGCGTCATTCCTGCCAATGAGCGTCGCAAAATTGCACTCTTTACTAATGTTGAAGAGCGCGCAGTTGTCTCATTGAAAGATTTGGACAGCATTTACAAGATCCCAAGCTTGTTAAAATCACAAGGCTTGGATGAATTGATTTGTCGTCGCTTCTTAATCGAAGTACCCGAAGCCGATTTGTGCGAATGGGAACAGGTCATTTTTGAAGAAGCCAACCCAGTGGGTGAAATCACCATTGGTATGGTAGGCAAATACATTACATTGCCAGATGCATATAAGTCGGTAAACGAAGCGTTAAAGCACGGTGGATTGAAAAATCGTTTGAGCGTCACCATCAAGTATATTGATTCGCAAGATGTTGAAAGCAAAGGCGCAGAAGTGCTCGACAATATCGACGCGATTCTTGTACCGGGCGGTTTCGGCGAACGTGGTGTTGAAGGTAAAATTCAAGCCGCCAAGTTTGCCCGTGAGAATGGCATTCCATACCTTGGTATTTGTTTAGGTATGCAAGTGGCGCTCATTGAATATGCCCGTAATGTAGCTGGCCTAGAAGGTGCGCATTCAAGCGAGTTCGAACCCAGTAGTCCAGCACCTGTTGTGGGCTTGATTACTGAATGGCTCGACGCTGACGGTAATGTAGAACAACGCGCCAACGATGCCGATTTAGGTGGAACAATGCGTTTAGGTGGCCAGCTTTGCCATCTAGAAGCTGGCTCAAAAGCCGCAGAAATTTATGGTGGCCCAACGGTAAGTGAACGGCATCGCCACCGTTATGAAGTGAATAACAACTTTGTACCTCAACTGAAAGAGTCCGGGTTAGTGTTTTCGGGGTTGAGCGAAGATAAAAAGTTAGTAGAGATAATTGAAATACCTGAGCATCCTTGGTTTGTTGCGTGTCAGTTCCACCCGGAATTCACCTCAACGCCTCGCGATGGACATCCACTTTTTAGTGGTTTTGTTAAAGCGGCTGGTGAGTATCAAAAACGCCAACTAAACTCTCAGGACGCCTGATTTTCGAACCGCAGTGGACGCTGCGGTTCTTAACATTCAAGTTCATAAAATATTGTCATGAGGAAATACCATGTCTGACATCGTAAAAATCATTGGTCGTGAAATTATCGACTCTCGCGGAAACCCAACAGTAGAAGCTGAAGTACATTTGGCAGATGGCTCTATCGGTATGGCAGCAGCGCCATCTGGAGCATCAACTGGTTCGCGCGAAGCGTTGGAATTACGTGATGGTGATAAAGCTCGTTTCTTGGGCAAAGGTGTTCTTAAAGCAGTGGAAGCTGTAAATGGCCCAATCGCGGGCGCTTTGGTAGGTAAAGATGCTAAAGACCAAGCCGCTGTTGACCAAGTTATGCTTGATCTTGATGGTACAGAAAATAAATCTAAATTTGGCGCAAACGCGATTCTAGCTGTTTCTTTGGCGAATGCTAAAGCTGCTGCAGCATCAAAAGGCATGCCTTTATACGAGCACATTGCTGAGTTGAACGGTACAGCGGGTCAATTCTCTATGCCTCTTCCAATGATGAACATCATCAATGGTGGTGAGCATGCAGATAACAACGTTGATATCCAAGAATTTATGATTCAGCCAGTAGGCGCTTCTACTTTGAAAGAAGGTTTGCGTATCGGCGCTGAAGTATTCCACAACCTTGCCAAAGTATTAAAAGCAAAAGGCTTGAGCACTGCAGTTGGTGACGAAGGTGGCTTCGCCCCTAACCTAGAGTCTAACGCTGCTGCACTTGCTGCGATTAAAGAAGCGGTTGAAGCAGCAGGTTACGTATTAGGTAAAGACGTAACGCTCGCGATGGATTGTGCTGCATCTGAGTTCTATGACAAAGAAGCAGGCAACTACAATATGAAAGGCGAAGGTAAAATCTTCACTTCAGAAGAGTTTAACCACTACCTTGCTGACTTAGCGAACCAATTCCCAATCGTTTCTATTGAAGACGGTCTAGACGAATCTGACTGGGATGGCTTCAAGCACCAAACAGAATTGTTGGGCGATAAGCTTCAACTTGTCGGTGATGACTTGTTCGTAACGAACACTAAAATCCTTCAAGAAGGTATCGACAAAGGTGTGGCTAACTCTATCTTGATCAAATTCAACCAAATCGGTTCTTTGACTGAGACACTTGCTGCAATCAAAATGGCGAAAGACGCTGGCTACACGGCTGTCATCTCTCATCGTTCAGGTGAAACTGAAGATGCAACTATTGCTGACTTGGCAGTAGGTACAGCAGCTGGCCAAATCAAAACAGGTTCTATGAGCCGTTCTGATCGTGTTGCTAAGTACAACCAATTAATCCGTATCGAAGAAGCTTTAGGTTCTAAAGCACCTTTCAACGGTTTGAAAGAAGTAAAAGGCCAAGCGTAAGCTTCTCTTTTTAGTTCCATGAAAGCCGCCCGAGGAAACTCGGGCGGCTTTTTTTATTGGCACAATAGTCGATACACCGCATAATGACACACAGACTTTCTGACTGAATGTGACTATGCGTCTGGTAACTCCAATACTGCTAATCATTTTTTTGCTGCTCCAGCACCGATTATGGTTTGGTGACAATAGTGTCGCTGACTATGTCGAGTTGTCAGAATCTGTTGAATCTCAAAAACTCAGTAATGAAGTGTTGATGAAACAAAACGAATTACTGCTTCAAGAAATTAATGGTCTTAAATCAGGAACTGACGCGGTCGAAGAGAGAGCGCGAAATGAACTGGGTATGATCCAGCAAGGTGAGGTGTTTTACCGCCTGCGACAATCAACCGGAACCCCCAATAATGAAAGAGAATGAGCCAATTGTTGCAGTTGTTCCAGCTGCAGGTGTAGGGGCTCGTATGCAAGCTGACCGTCCGAAACAATATCTACAAATAGCGGGTAAAACAGTGCTTCAACATAGTGTTGAGCGTTTGTTGGAAAATGACCGAGTGCAAGCTGCTGTTGTTGCAGTGTCTGATGACGACCCATATTTTGATGATATTCAATGGCAATCCGATAAACCCGTTTATCGTGTGTCTGGCGGCTGTGAACGAGCGGATTCGGTATTGTCCGGCGCAACCTATGCGCTGACATTTTTAAATGCACATTGGGTACTTGTGCATGATGCTGCTCGCCCTTGCCTTCGTTCGGCCGATTTGAACTTGCTGATCGAAAAAATAGTGAACAACACCGCTCATGTTGGAGGCATATTGGCCGTTCCTGTTCGTGACACCATGAAGCGCACGACTGGTGAGCGCGTTGAGCATACTGTGGATCGGGAACAGCTTTGGCATGCTCAAACTCCTCAGTTATTCCCTGCGACTGCGCTCACTAAGGTGTTATCGGAAGGTCTCGCTGACGGAGCCATTATTACCGACGAAGCATCTGCATTTGAATGGGCAAATCAGTCGCATATTGTGGTTGAAGGACACGCAGACAATATTAAAATTACTCACCCAGAAGATTTAGTACTGGCCAAGTTTTATTTGGATCAGAAAACTCAACAGGAATTCATATGATTCGTATCGGTCATGGCTTTGATGTTCATAAATTTGGCGGCCAAGGTCCCATTATTATCGGTGGCACTGCCATTGAGTCCGAGGTGGGGCTCATAGCTCACTCTGATGGTGATGTGCTGATTCATGCCGTATGCGATGCAATACTCGGAGCAATGGCGTTGGGTGATATCGGCCGACACTTTCCCGATACGGATGATACTTTTAAAGGAGCCGACAGCCGCGAGTTGTTGCGCCATTGTTATGAATTGGCTGAGCAGCGCGGCTATGTTTTAGGGAATTTAGATGCCACGATTGTGGCTCAGGCTCCTAAGATGGCACCGCATATCGAAGCAATGCAAGCCTGTTTAGCTGATGATTTAAAAGCGGAATCGAATCAAATTAATGTCAAAGCCACCACCACCGAAAAACTCGGATACACCGGCCGAAAAGAAGGGATCGCAGCGCACGCTGTCGTAGTACTCCAACGATGATGAATCAGTTTTCTTACCGGTTTGGTCAGCCCGAACACACAGCACACATTCGTACTGAACCTGCAGACTTCAAAGTCCAAGAGATGATTCGTGTTCAGCCTGACGGCGAAGGCGAGCATGTTTGGATGAATATTCGCAAACAAGGCATGAACACCCAGTTCTTAGCTAAGCGTTTAGCGAAGTGGGCTGGAGTGCCAGAAAAACAAGTGAGTTATGCGGGCCTTAAAGACCGCCACGCGGTGACAGAACAATGGTTTTCTGTCCAAATGCCGGGTCGTGAAACACCCGATGTTGAGTTGTTAAATGACGAAGAGGTAATCGTGTTGTCAGCGCAGCGACACAGCCAAAAGCTGCGCTCAGCGGTGTTAGCTGCGAATCGATTTGAGCTTCGTCTTAGAAATGTTAGCGATGTCGCCTCGGTAGAACAGCGTTGGCATAGCATAGTGCAAGGCGTACCTAACTATTTCGGTGAGCAGCGCTTCGGGATTAATGGCGGAAATATTGCCAAAGCTGAACGGATGTTTGCCGGGCAGCGTGTCAAACGGCCGTTGCAAAGCATTTATATTTCTTCTGTTCGTTCACTTATGTTCAATGAGATAGTTAGCCGTCGCTTAGATCAAGGTATATTCGACCGTTTGATTCCAGGTGACATCATGATGTTATCAGGCTCGAATAGTACTTTTGAACAAAAGGGTGAGGATGATTTGGTCGATCGGCTGAATTCGGGCGACATTCAGCTTACTGCCCCGTTGTGGGGAGAAGGGCGAGACCCATTGGTTGCAGACTATGCAGAGCTTGTTGCTGAAGTGACTTCAAAACACCCTACCTTAATCGAAGGTTTAAAAAGCGTTCGAGCGCGTTTGGCCTTCCGACCCATACAATTGAAACCTGAGTCGTGCAGTATCAATGCCGAAGGCAACGATATTGTGGTGGGATTTGTCTTGCCATCAGGTAGCTTTGCCACCAGTATTTTACGCGAATTAGTTGATTATAAAGATATATCTGGAGAAGCATTACATGCACATTCTGATTAGTAACGACGATGGCGTGCATGCGGATGGCATTAAAGCGCTGCACGCTGCATTAAGTAAAATCGCGGCGGTGACGGTTGTTGCACCCGATAGAAATTGTAGCGGGGCATCGAACTCACTGACATTGGAGAACCCCTTAAGAATCCAAACAGTGGAGAATGGTTTTATATCAGTCAAAGGTACGCCAACCGATTGTGTTCATTTAGCCATTAATGAATTGCTTAACCCGTTGCCGGATCTCGTTGTCAGTGGTATTAACCATGGAGCTAATTTGGGGGATGATGTCATTTATTCTGGAACAGTAGCTGCGGCGACTGAAGGCCGATTTTTGGGGCTGCCAGCAATTGCCGTATCGCAGTATGGTCGCAATCCAAAGCACTTTGAAAGTGCGGCTCGCATTGCCGCAGATATTGTTGCGCGGTTAAAAGACGTGCCGCTCGACGCGGATCAAATTTTGAATGTGAATGTACCTGATTTACCTTACGAGGAACTCAAAGGCGTGAAAGTAACACGCTTGGGAAGTCGTCATAGGGCCGAGAAAATGCTACGAACTCAAGATCCTGCCGGGCGAGAAATTTTCTGGCTCGGTCCTGTTGGGGAAACGGCCGATGCCGGAGAGGGAACCGACTTCTACGCTGTTGCAGAAGGCTATGTGTCAATCTCTCCGATAAAGGTTGATTTAACCGCGCATCATCAGCTTGAGGGACTTGATCGTTGGGCACAAGGACTGTCGCTAATACATGAATGAAATGAATATGATGTCTAAAAGTGGATTACGTTTAGCCAATTTATTGCACGAGCAAGGCATTAAAGACCAGCAGGTATTAAAAGCGATCGCCAGCATTCCCAGAGAACGCTTTGTTGAGGCAACGCTTGGGCATAAAGCTTACGAAAATACCGCATTACCGATTGGTCAGGGCCAAACTATCTCTCAACCGTATATCGTGGCCCGCATGACGGAATTGTTGTTAGCAGATAAGCAACCTTCGTCGATTTTGGAGATTGGTACGGGGTCTGGATATCAAACAGCCGTACTTGCGACCTTAGGCCTTAAGGTTTATAGCGTGGAACGAATAGCTTCTTTACAGTGGCAAGCTCGCCGCAGATTAGCGCAACTAGACATTCATGGTGTCTCGATGCGTCACGGTGATGGTTGGCAAGGGTGGTCAACTAAAGGCCCCTTTGACGCCATTATTGTGACTGCAGCGGCCACAGATGTGCCAGCAGCATTGCTTGAACAACTCAATGATGGTGGGAGGCTTGTTATTCCCGTAGGAGACGATCAGCAACAGCTATATGTTTTCGAACGCGATGGCGACAATATCAAACAACAACAAATAGAGGCGGTACGTTTTGTACCATTAGTGCCCGGAGATTTAGCATGAAGATTTTCACAGGGATGTACGATTGGGTGATGGAAAAAACAAAGCATCGCTTGGCACCTGTATATCTTGCAGTTTTGAGTTTTACTGAATCCGTTATTTTCCCTATTCCACCCGATGTGATGTTGGCTCCTATGGCACTGGCAAACGTGAAGAAAGCTTGGCGCTTTGCATTGATTACAACGGTTGCGTCCGTGATAGGAGGGGCGTTCGGTTATTGGTTAGGAGCATTGCTGTTTGAACCTGTGGTTGCGCCCGTAATTGAATCAATGGGGTATACCGAAAAGTTTGAACATGGTATGGCATGGTTTAAAGAGTATGGCGTTTGGATTGTGTTCGTGGCTGGCTTTTCACCCATTCCATATAAAGTGTTTACGGTGAGCGCAGGATTGCTGCAAATGGCATTTTTGCCATTTATGATTGCCTCGGCTATCGGACGAGGTCTTCGTTTCTTCTTGGTTGCTGGGCTCATGGTTTGGGGCGGCAAAGCGATGGAAGATAAACTCCGTGAATACGTGGAATATTTGGGATGGCTGGTTGTCGTTGCTGTGGTCGCTCTGTATTTCATTGTGAAACATTAGCTACATTAGGTTGGTCTCTTGACGCGTATTATTTGTAATTTGATTCTGGCAATTGTGTGCGGTGGGCTAGTGGCGTGTTCAAGCACACCCACAAAACCTGCGCCAGTTCGCACTGTTGGAAAAGATTACAGCGATTATAATCGAGCGACCATCGCAGGCTCTCAATACAAGGTGCAGTCTGGGGATACACTGTTTTCTATTGCGTGGCAGACCGGTCAAGATTACCGTAAGTTGGCGGAAATAAACGATATACCTAAGCCGTATACAATATACAAAGGGCAGACTTTAAACTTAAAAACCTCGCCCCAAAAAACACCGAGACTCAAACAAAAACCATTAGTTTCAAATAGTTCGATAGCCACACAAAAAAAGGTAGACGATGGTCATAAAAAAGCCATTGACTCCAAACCGTCTCAGGGATATCGTCAAAAACAAGCTGGTCAAAAAAACGGCGCGATTGCTCAAGCCGAACCAACGCTGACTGGGAAGGTAGTCCAATGGCACTGGCCCACAAAAGGGAAGTTGACAAGTCAATTCTCAGCTTCTCAAACCGGGTCTAAAGGCATTGATATCGAAGGTCAGTTTGGTCAAGCAATTACAGCCGCAGCTGAGGGAAAAGTGGTGTACGCAGGTTCCGGATTACGTGGTTATGGTGAACTCATCATTATCAAACACTCCGACGATTTTCTCAGTGCCTACGCTCACAACAGTAGTCTTCGTGTAGCAGAAGGACAGTGGGTGAAAGCAGGACAGCTAGTCGCGAATATGGGCAGTACAGGGACAAAAAAGGTGATGTTGCACTTCGAAATTCGTCGAAAAGGGCAACCGGTTGATCCTTTGAGGTATTTACCCAGTAGAGGCTCAATCTAGAAAATGCTGCAGCGCAGGTAAGCGCGATGAATAATAGGGAATACACTGTTTGGGAGACAGGTGATGACGCAGGAAACGCCAATTGCAGAAATTGATTCTGAAGACATGATTTCAGAACTCAATGCACAGCCAAAAAATAAAAGAACCAACAGCCGTAACTCTTTAGTGAGCGAAAAAGTCACGCAAAAAGATTTACAGAAAAATTTAGATGCCACTCAACTTTACCTCAGTGAAATAGGATTTTCTCCACTTCTAACAGCTCAAGAAGAAGTCTTCTTTGCCCGCCGTGCCTTAAAAGGTGATGAAAGAGCGCGCAAACGCATGATCGAAAGTAACTTGCGCTTAGTGGTTAAAATTGCTCGTAGGTACAACAATCGAGGCCTCACTCTTCTTGACCTCATAGAAGAGGGAAATCTTGGTTTAATTCGCGCGGTCGAAAAATTCGATCCAGAGCGCGGTTTTCGATTTTCAACATATGCCACTTGGTGGATTCGTCAGACTATAGAACGCGCCATCATGAACCAAACGCGCACAATTCGCTTGCCCATTCATGTGGTTAAAGAATTAAACGTGTATTTGAGAACGGCTCGAGAGCTTGCGCAAAGCCTTGATCACGAGCCAACAGCAGAAGAAATTGCTTTAAAACTGGATAAGCCAGTTGAAGATGTCAGCCGCATGCTGCGTCTCAATGAAAAGATCAGCTCAGTGGACACGCCGATTGGCGGAGGAAACGACAAAGCGCTACTGGATGTCATTGCTGATGAGAATGATAGTGGGCCTGAAGAACGCCTACAAGATTCTGATATGCAACAAAATATTGTGAAGTGGCTTGAGGATCTGAACCCGAAACAACGCGAAGTCTTAGCTCGACGCTTTGGTCTTCTCGGATATGAGCCGTCAACCTTGGAAGACGTTGGCTCTGAAATTGGTTTGACGCGTGAGCGAGTTCGCCAAATCCAAGTGGAAGCGCTTCGACGACTTCGAGATGTGCTAGGTAAAAATGGCTTGTCGGTGGAGTCGCTATTTAAATCCTAATCGTTGTTAACGCAATGTGAAAAAACAGAAAAGGAGCTTTGGCTCCTTTTTTTTATCCAATGATTAGCGAACATTCCGGGGCGATTCACATATGAAGGGAGTTTTACTGGGCTGTTTGTTTTTTTGAGCTATGCTTTAGGAGTTAAATGGCACTAGTTTTTTGATTAAAAAACTCGTTAGTTCAGTTGATTAGTGAGTAAAACTAAACGTTATGACTTAAGTTTTTCTAGAAATTGCCGAAAATTACATTTATAAAACAAATTTGAACTCTGGAAGTACTGCGCATGTCATTTTTGAATTACCTGTCAATACGTCAAAAAGTGCTTTTGATCAGCGTCGTTGCATTGATTGGATTTATTAGTCTGCTATTAATGGGAGCATCATCCATTAACGCATCTAACAAACAAGTCCTTGAAGTACAGAATGTTTATTACCCAGTTTTGGAACGGGCATCATTCAATAATGTGCAGCTTGATCGTATTTCAGAAGGCCTTAATACTGCAGTGACTATTGCAGATGAAGATTTTCTAGCGGTGACGGATGAGCAATTCAAGCAGTTGATAGACTCAATTGATAGCCAGAAAAAGACCATTCCCCATAAGGCTCAAG
Source organism: Echinimonas agarilytica (assembly GCF_023703465.1). Classification (NCBI taxonomy): domain Bacteria; kingdom Pseudomonadati; phylum Pseudomonadota; class Gammaproteobacteria; order Alteromonadales; family Echinimonadaceae; genus Echinimonas; species Echinimonas agarilytica. The sequence continues at coordinate 958,939 of NZ_JAMQGP010000001.1, forward strand.
AACTGAGTCAAATCTCGCAACACGCCGATGATTATTATGTGGCCTCGCGGAATATTGCTCAGTCAATGATTGATGGCACGGCTGACTTTTCAAAGATTGGAGCGCAAGCCGCAGCAACGGCTGCGCAGCTTGAAGAACTGAGTAAAGAGCTCGACGAATTTCAAAATGGCTCAAAAATTGGTTTTGATAATTTAGTCAATCAACTCAGAGAAGATGGCCAAGCCACACTCGATATGATGTTAGTGATTGGCGTCGTTGCGATTATTCTTATTGCTGCCATTACGTATTTAATTAGCGGGCAAATCAGCTCTTCGGTTTCTAGAGTCACTCATTCACTGCAAGAAATTGCAGAAGGAGATGGCGATTTAACGGTTCGTATTAACTACGTGGGGCGTGATGAGCTTGCCGAGCTTGTTCACTTCTTCAACTTGTTCCTAGAAAAAATGCAAAGCAATATTACCAGTGCGATCTCGACCATTGGAGAGCTGAGTAAAATAGCCGAACAATTATCCATGGCTAGTGCTTCTACTAATGCTCAAATTACCTCACAGGGAAATGCCATTGAACAGACCAGTCAAGCGTTACAAGAGATGTTTGAGTCGGTTCGACACATTGCAAACCATGCCGCTGAAGCCTCTGGCGCTGCGACAGAAGCCGATAACGAGGCTCAGTCTGGTAGCGGAGTTGTGGATTCGACCATTCACGCAATTAATGACTTGGCGAAAGAAGTAGAAACCACCGCTGAGGTCATTACTAAACTTGAAAACTACACCAACAATGTGGGGGATATTCTCGAAGCGATACGAGGTATTGCTGACCAGACTAATCTATTAGCGCTGAATGCCGCAATCGAGGCAGCTCGTGCGGGCGAACAAGGCCGTGGCTTTGCTGTTGTTGCCGACGAAGTTAGAACCCTAGCGTCAAGAACACAAGACTCGACCCACGAAATTCAGCAAGTTCTAGAAGAATTACAAAGCACCGCTAAGCATGCGGTTGATGCGATGCAGCGCGGGAATAGCATGGCCAACCGCAGTGTGGAGCAGTCAGGCACAGCCGGGCAGTCATTGCATAAAATTACAGAAAAAGTTGCAGCGATTACGGTTGTGAATGACCAAATTGCATCAGCAACAGAAGAACAGCATCAAACATCTGTTCTTATCCAAGGCTACGTTTCAGAAATTCATAATATGGCACGAGAAGCCATAACAAGCACATCTGAGCTTGATCAGGTGAGCCAAACGATACGAGAAGTTACAAATAAGCTTCATGAAGTGACAAACCAGTTCAAGGTTTAGCACTTATTTAAACATTGAGCCCAGTATTTGGGGCTCGTTAGGTACACACTAATAAGAGACACACATTATGAAAACACGTGTTCATGCGATAGCGCTTGGCGTGGCTGCTGCGGTGCTAGGTACGTCGGCATTTGCTGCCGATTCAGATGAAGAGCGCATTAAAAAATTAGAACAACAAGTGACGGTTTTACAGGCTCAGCAGAAGTCAGCAGATCCGCTTGATCGCTTTCATATTAATGGCTTCGCCTCTGTGGGCATGGGCATAGCATCAGAAGACTTAGGCTATGCCGGTTATAAGGATGATGATGTTCATTTCTCGCCCGATAGCATGGCAGCTTTACAAGTTTCATTTGATATTAACAGTAAGGCTCAAGCTGTTGTTCAAATCGTTGCTCGTGGCGAAGATGACTGGGATCCAGAGTTTGAGTGGGCCTACGTCTCTTATCAGTTTGATAATGGTGTAACGGCTCGAGGCGGTCGCTTGCGTGCGCCAGTATTCATGTTGTCTGACTATTTAGAAGTGGGATATGCATATTCATTTGCACGTCCGTCTGTTGAAGTCTATGAATCATTGCCTATTTCAACACTCGATGGTTTTGACCTTCGTATTCCAGTGGCGTTAGGTGATACCACGTTAACTTTTCAACCTTTTGTGGGTGAAACAACGATTGAAGCTGACAACTTAGAAAATGATACCGATGTAGATAATATTCTAGGTTTGGCGGTAGAGTTAGATTGGTCTGATTTCAATTTCCGAACTTCTTATGCAACCTCCGAGCTTAAAGAAGAATCAGAAAGCTCTATTGTTGATGGCGCAGATGGCACATTCTTAGGTTTTGGTGCTGGTTGGGACAATGGTGACTGGGTGGTCATGGGGGAATGGACCCGCATTGAAGTTGATGGCTTGTACCCAGATACCGATTCTTACTATGTTTCAGCAGGGTATCGTTACAACGACCTCACCCCATACGTCATGGTGAGTGGTTTAGAGTCTCAAGATGATGATGAGCGCGCAATTCCAATTCCAGGTATTCGCTCATCGGCTGATATTGAGCGTATGTCATACAGCTTAGGTTTGCGTTGGGATTTTGCGGCAGGTATGGCAGTGAAGTTTGATGCGACGCTAGTTGACGACTTTGGTGACACATCTGGCGGATTCCCTGCCAATAGCGTAGCTTTGCCAGTCGGTGGTGGTAGTACGATTCCTGTCGTTGCGCCGGATGCAATCAAAATTGATGATGTTGCATTGTACTCAGTTGTCTTTGACGTAATTTTCTAAGGAGTGGATCATGAATAAGAAAGTATTATTGGCAGTAGCCTCAATGCTATTAAGTGGTTCTGCTTTTGCGGGTGTGGTTGTGATTGGTAACCCTGCAACGGGTGATGCCTTGAATGCTAAACAAGCTGAAGCTCTGTACTTAGGAAAGTCAAAATCGCTGCCAGGGGGTATGCAAGCGACTATTATGGAACTGCCAGACGGCAACCCAATGCGCCAAGAGTTTCACAGTAAAGTGACAGGTAAAAGCGAATCACAGCTCAAGTCGTACTGGTCGCGTTTGGTCTTTACAGGCAAAGCAACTGCGCCATCAGAGCAAGGCTCAACGGCTGCAATGAAAGCTGCTGTGGCAGCAACACCAGGTGCTGTTGGATACATCGATGAATCTGAAGTTGATGCTTCAGTTACGGTGTTGTTTAAACCATAAGTGCTAAATCTTAAAATTAAAAAACGGCTCTTTATGAGCCGTTTTTTTTAATGTAAACAAATAACTGAACCTACTAAAAAATTGGTACTTGAAGCTTAATTCGTTATTATCAAATCTCAGCGTTACGGGCTGGTCAATGGAATTGTGAAAAGGAGCAGCTCAATGCGCATGGGAATAACACGGATGAAATCCCATATCTGTCAATTGTTCAGCATTTTCTTATTGTTAGTACCGTCATTATCGAATGCCCAAGAGTCTCTCAATATCTTAACTTGGGAAGCTTATATGGACACCGATATGATCGAACGCTTCGAGTTAGAATATGATGTAGATGTTAAAGTGGCGTATTTTGATTCAGATGAAATACGTGACCAAATTTTAGCATCCCAAGCCGGACGTCAGATTGATGTTGTGCTCATGGATTCACAACACTTGCACTTATATGCTGCGGGCGATCGTCTTGAGGAGATCTCGACCGACGAAGTCCCAAATTTGACTTTTTTAAGTTCAGACATTCAACAAGCTTGCTCGAAAAACGACTCTCATTACGGTGTGGCATTCAGCTGGGGCACATTGGGAATTGTCTATCGCCCAGATATTGTGGATCCTGAAACCATCAACAGCTGGCAAAAGTTTTTGAACCCACCGGCCGAGCTACGTCAGCATATCGGTGGACATGTTGATTTGTTCGACACACTCATTCCTGCCTTGATTTCATTGAAATACTCAGTAAGTAGTAACGATCGGAATGAGCTTCGAGAAGCATTTGAGCTTACAAAAAAATGGTTGTCCGACGTACTCACCTTAGATTATGTATTGACCTTTATTCAGAGTCACCCACGGGCTGATGAATTGTATGTGGCTCTGGCATATTCCGGAGATCAGCATGTACTAAGTTCAATGGTGGGGCAGCCTGAATGGAACTATTTAATTCCATCTGAAGGCACTTTACGTTGGATAGACTGTTTTGTGATTGGTAAAAATTCGAATAATAAAAGGGTGGCAAAACAATTTTTAAATTTTATTCAACGCCCTGAAAATGCGGCAAAAAATGCAGATTTCACCTATACGGCAACGCCTAATATGAGTGCCCTTCCTCTGACAACAGAGGAATATCGAAAGAGCGCTGATATCTTTTTAACACCCGAACAAATGGCAAAAACTCAGCCATATGAGCCTGCCACTATAGAAGCTATTAATTTAAGAAGTCGAATTTTGAGTGCATTGGAGAAATATCATGCCACTCAGTAGACGCGCTCTCATTGCTTTATTGCCGCCGCTGCTTATCGCTTTCTTCGGGATTGCATTGTTGTTTTTTCAGCAACGTAAAGACGCTATTCAAGATTTAGAAAGGGCCCGAGCAGAATATGCGTTGGCGAATATTAGTGCCAGTGTACAACAGTCCCAAGATCACCTTATTGGTGTTGAGCAGGCATTGTTGCAATCGACGGTGTTTGTTTCTTTTATCCAAAACACTCAAGAACAAATTTGGTCACTTGCAAGTCAACGGGCTAGCGAACATATCGTTAAAATGATGTCGAGCAACGAAGACATGTATTACGCTTTGGTCGTGTTGGACTCTGAGCACAATACCAATGTCATGGTTGAAACATCCATGGATCCTTTCGTTGAGCACTTAACCGAAGAGCGTATGCTATTTAAGCGGTTTGCCGACTCATCTATGGAGCGAGATGTGTTCTTATATTCGACCAAGGGCGAATATAGGATGATTGCATTAAGTAGAATCGACCCATTGTCGTTACGAGCTCCACTGCCTTCACAAAACGAAGACAGCGTGATTGTTGCTCAAGTGTTGTCGAGTTACATGATCAATCAAGCCATACATAATGTGATTGAGCGATATGGTCACGAAGCGCTTGCTTTTGATCGTCAACCGGAATTGGCGATCGAAAATCCCGGTATGATTTTGAGTCAGCCTTTGATCGACGGACATCATCTGAATCTGTTTATTTCATCGGCATTGCTTACCGACGAAATGCTAGTGGTCATGCGCAATGTGATGTTTCTGTTTGCTGGGGTTATGTTGGTCACGCTCATGATCACATCATTACTGCTGCGTATTGCGGTAGTTGCGCCCATTCAAGCGCTAGAGAAAGCAATTCGGTCCGACAAACTTGATACACTTCGGATGAGTAAAGCAGATGATGTGAGCGAACTCTACTCGCTTAAGCATGCCTTCATTCGAATGTTCAGAAAGTTAAAGCAAGCGCATGCAGAAGCGAATGAACTCGCACTGACCGATAGCCTCACCAAGTTACCTAATCGTTTAAGCTTCGCGCAACAAGTTCAAGCGGGTCTAACATATGCGGATTCTAATCAATTAACCGCGACCTTATTATTTATCGATTTAGACAATTTTAAATTTGTAAATGACCGCTTTGGACATCGTGTTGGCGACGATTTATTGATCAAATTTTCAAAACAGTTGTCACTGATTGTGGATCGATATGAACACAAATTAGCGATGCCATCGATGATTCGTATTGCTCGTTTGGCCGGTGATGAGTTTGCAATTATGGTTGTTTCAGCGTCAGAAAACTGGCATGCCAAGGGATTTGCAAACCATATCATTGAGCTCTTCAGTGGGGGCTTTAAGCTTGATCATCTCAACCTGCCAGTTCGAGCGAGTATCGGTATTGCTACTTATCCACAAGACGCGCTTGATGCAGGCACATTGCTGTCTAACGCTGACGCTGCAATGTACCAAGCGAAGCAAAATGGTAAAAACCAATATCAATTGTTTTCTAAAAAAATGGCGGATTCTTTACAGCGCCGCAAAGACTTAGAAAATGCGCTTCGTAGCGAATCATTGTTAGGTGAACTCTCGTTGCGTTACATGCCAGTTTTTAGTGGTGATGACCTGAGTACCGTGGTTGGTGCAGAGGCTTTACTTCGTTGGGATTCCAAAAAACTGGGTGCAGTGATGCCCTCGGAGTTTATTCCTATCGCTGAAGCGTGCGGCCAATATGGCATTATTGATCGGTGGGTGATTAAAAACTGCTTCTCATCACTGCCCGACTTAATTGGTCAGTTTGGCAACAATTTTGTGTTGTCCGTGAATGTATCCGCGGCCGAGCTAAAAGATAATGGCTTTACTGAGTTCCTCAGACCTCAGGTCGATCAATATCGAAAATACCTGAAGAATATTGAGCTTGAGGTGACAGAAACGTTTCACCTCGAATGGAATCAGGTGTCGGCTCAAGTGATGAAAGATTGGTCTAACCTAGGCATCTCACTTGCCATTGATGATTTTGGGACCGGCTATACTTCGATCAAACAGCTCAATTCATTTCCCATTAATACACTCAAGGTCGACAAAAGTTTTACAGATGAAATTGAGTTAGAAACGGTTCGTATTTTGATGGACAGCTTAATTCGTGCCGCAGAAGCTCTGAAATTGAATGTGACAGTCGAAGGTATTGAAACTGAAACGCAACTTAAATTGGTGCAGCAGTTGGGCAATCATCGTCTCCAAGGGTACTTGTTTTGTCCTCCAATCCCCCTAGAGCAGCTGTTGCTGAGTTACCAGTCGTGTTCGTTGAATTCGCGTGCCCCAGATTAAACCGGTATTTTTTTAAATAAAACAGGCATACAGCATCATCTTGATTGTGAACTACGTAGTTTAAGCTGTTACACTGAACTCAGTAATGCCGAATTGGGACTGTTGCCCAAGAGGCGATTGCGCTCCTCGCCACCGCCGAGGAAGCCGAAAGGATATGGGCTGGGCACATAGTGAAAAGCGGAATATATCGAAAAGTGGGAATGTTAGTAGTGACCATATGTCTGGTCTTTGCTGCGTTATTCCTTGTGCCTTCAAATCAAGAAATTGAAACTCAGTATCGCCAAGAGGTGAATCTCATCAATGAGATCCTTCGAAAAGATATATCACTCGCCAATCAGCATTTAGATCTGCTTCAGCAAACGGCCCCTACTGTGATCGATAGCCCTTGGCTTGACTCTGTCACGTTACAAGCGTTTGGGGGCTTCCGAGTCAGTGGCATGATGGTTCGCCTGAAAGGCCAGCCTATTGAATTTAGTTCATCACTGTCGGAGCCCGTTCGACTTCCAACTCGATTGAACCCTGTGAACTGGGTGTGTATTCCGGACTGTCGCCTCATTATTGTGTCTCGCCATCAAATGCGAGAATTTATTGCCGAGCTTGATTTAGACCAATGGGTTTCGCACTTTAGTCGAGACTATGGACTTGAGTTGATGTTCGATGATAGCTTTCGAACACTAGATCTACTGCCTGTGTCGGGCACATTAACACAAGAACATACTGAATTTTTTCGTCGCTCTGGGTTGGGGTATATCCATGCGAATGAGCCAGTGCTTCCCAATTTATCGCTTCATTTGATGGGGAAGCCGATTTCTCGGCAAGGCCCGATTAATGAAGTGAGTATTCACGTTTTACTATTGATGATTGCTGTATTCGTATTGGGCTTAGGCCTTTGGAATGACAGAATTCGAAAATCAAATGAACGTGAATTTTTTAATGTATTACACCGAGCGTTAAGTCGAGTTCAGGACGGGTCATTTAGCAAAGTTCAGGGTTTGCTCTCAAGAGCTTCTAAAATGGCACCTAAACAAGGGCGTCAGGTGGTGCGCAAATTGGCGATGTTAGGCCTTCAAAATGAAGCTGCATCTGCCACGTTATACAAAGCTTATCATGAGCGGAGTTGGCTTGCTGAACACGACAAGTTAACCCGACTATTGAACCGAGAAGCATTTAAAACTCGGCTTGAATCTGCCATCGAAGACTCAGACATGGTGGCGCTGTTGTTGATCAATGTTGACGACTTCAAAGAGGTAAATGATTCAAGTGGACAAAAAACCGGTGATGCGCTGCTGATAAAACTGACTGAAGTTTTGAGTCAAATGACATCTTCTGAAGACCTTGTTGCTCGTTTATCCGGCGATGAATTTTCAGTGGCCGTGATTGCTTCTGAGTTGGGAGAAGCAGAAAAATTAGCAGAAAATATTCTCTCTTTAAGTCGCCATGTGATGTTAGCAGGTCAAAATATGCTGCATCGACTGAGTTTGAGTATTGGTGTGGTGGTTGCACCTGATCATGGCAATAGCTTCGATACTTTAATGACGCGAGCCGATGTTGCTTTGAATTATTCAAAGTCGCAGGGGAAAGGGCGCTATGCATCGCTTCGGGACTCTGAACTCGAAGGTTATTTGCTCAAACAGCGTTTCATGTACTCCAGAGTTCATTCTGCCATTCGCGATCAGCGACTGGGGCTAGCCAAGCAACCCATTGTTAATCTCGCAACCAATGAAGTGACCCATTCAGAGATTCTGTTGCGAGTGCAAAATGAAATGGAACAGTATGTCAGTGCCTATCCATTGATCCAAGCCGCTGAGCGGCAACGTGATGTTGGCGTTTTGGACAAGTGGGTGCTTAATCAAGTGCTTATTCATTTGATGGAGGCTCGACGAGAAGATCGCCCTGAACGGTTGGCCGTGAATATCTCGGGTATTTCTATGTCTGACCCGAAATTGACAGAAACCATTCTTCAGCGCATCAAATTTAGTGGATGTGGTGAATTATTAGTCATCGAAATTACTGAGAGTGCTGCACTCGAGAACATTGAACATACACGTGAAAATATCGAGCGCCTTAAAGGGTTGGGGTGCAAAGTTGCTCTGGACGACTTTGGTATTGGTTACTCCTCGGTCAATAATCTACTGAATTTGCCTTTTGACTACGTCAAGGTTGATGGCTGCTTTATCCGCACGCTGGAAACCGATGAAGCCGTTGCGCCCTTGCTTGAATTTCTAGTGTCTATTTCGCAACTCCGTGGCTTTAAATTAATCGCAGAGTTCGTTGAAAGTGAAGTGATAGCAAACCGTTTGCGTGAACTTGGCGTACAATATGCTCAAGGCTATCATTTTGGTAAACCCGAGTTAGCCTTGCCAGAAAACATAGATACTAGTAATGGTACGGAACAGTCATCAAGCACGTCTTTCTAAACACCATACGGTGTTTTTCTTGTAAGGAGTTGAGGTAATGAAGGTTGCCGTTTTTAGCGCTCGTAGTTACGAAATTCGCCATTTTGAACAGTTAGAAGCCAATTATCCCGTCGAGCTTGTTTTTTTTGATACACAACTCAATTTACATACTGCTAAATTAGCAACGGGTTGCAAAGCCGTTTGCGCGTTTGTGAACGATGATCTCTCGGCACCCGTAATTGAAGAGCTTGTTCTTTTGGGGGTCTCTACCATTGCAATGCGTTGTGCAGGGTTTAATAACGTTGATTTAGACCAAGCCAAAGCTTGTGATGTGAGCATTGTTCGAGTACCCGCTTATTCGCCAGAAGCGGTTGCTGAGCATGCAGTTGCTTTGATGATGACGTTGAATCGCCGAATTCACAAAGCATATCAACGCACGCGTGACGCAAATTTTGCGCTAGAAGGCCTGGTGGGCTTTAACATGCACGGCAAAGTAGTTGGTGTTGTAGGGACTGGAAAAATAGGTATTGCCACACTCCGCATTCTCAAGGGTTTTGGCTGCCAATTGTTGGCCTATGACCCCTATGAAAACCAGCACGCCATTGATTTGGGTGCTGAATATACAAGCCTTGATGATATTTTCTCCCGCGCTGATGTGATTACGTTGCATTGCCCATTAACTGCTGATAACCGTCATTTGTTGGACGACCAAGCCTTTTCTAAAATGAAAGATAAGGTCATGGTCATCAATACGAGCCGAGGTCCACTGGTGGATGCGGTAGCCGCTATTCAAGCGTTGAAAAATGGCAAAATCGGAGCACTTGGACTAGATGTGTATGAAGAGGAAGAGCATCTCTTTTTCGGTGATCATTCAAATGAAGTGATTGAAGATGATGTTTTTCGGCGCCTTTCCGCTTGTCACAATGTTATTTTTACTGGGCACCAAGCCTTTCTAACTGAGGAAGCGTTGTCTAATATTGCACAAACAACGCTGGAAAATTTGGCTGCGATATCCAACAACCGTGACAGCGGCAACGAAGTTCGTTAATTCGATCGACCTATTGGGATCAAAAAGATGAAAAAAATACTGATTAGTGCGACGTTAGTGGTTCTGCTAAGTGCATGTCAGGAAGCGACTGATGCGTCTTCTGGTGTTCAAATTCCTGAAGGCTTTAAAATGTGTCCGGAAGTTCGCCCTGAAATTTGTACTATGGAATATGCCCCGGTCGATGGTGTCGACGCGAACGGCAATTTAGCTGAATACAGTAATTCTTGTGGCGCATGCGCAAATCCAGATGTGGTCGCGGTTGGGCCACTCAAATCTACTACAGAATAGGAAACAAGCTTGTTCAAATCTTTTGTTCCTGTCGTATTGGCGCTAGCCCTTGTTGGCTGCGCCGATGATATGGTTATTCTCGATCGATTGATTGGCATGAAGCCAGGTGCTGAAAAGCCTGAAGCAGTCCTCCCTCCTGAAAATCCAGCAACTGATGATTTACAAGGTCAGTTTGATATGGCCGAGTTCTACCTAGAACAAGAGCAAATTGTCACTGCAATGGCTTGGTATTCGAAGTGTGCAAACTCTGGTTATCAGCCCTGTATTCGTGAGCTGGGGTATGGCTACATTCAAGGTGCGGGTGTCAGTTATGACCCATTTTTGGGAATGCAGTTACTTCAATATGCAATGGATGATACCGATCCTGAAATGCTCAATGACATCGCTTGGTTTTTAGCCACGCACAAAGAGACAGCATTGCGAGATCCTAACAAAGCAATGGAATTGATGGAAATTCATCAGCAACACTCACAGCTCGATGCAATGTCGACGGATACCCTTGCTGCAGTTTATGCAGCAAATGGCCTGTTTCAACAAGCTGCAAAGGTTCAGCAAAAAGCGCTGAACATGCTGCTTCGTGAAGGAGGAATTGGTAACGATGTACTCGTGAGTTACCGTGAGCGCCTTCAAATGTATCGCAATGACACCCCTTATACTGAATAAATATTGATGACTTCTCGTAAAAAAATACTGTTAATTAGTGGCCTCGTTATTCTGCTTTGTTGGGCGGTTGTCTTCGTTGTTCTGACGTTTAAATCTCCGTTATCTGAAACCGGTGAACATTGGCAGCGCGAATATTCGGCGACGCTTGAACCCAACGAAAGCTTCTTTCGACTAGCTGGGTTTGGCGCGCCCATTGAAAGTGATGCGATGGCGTATGGTCAGCAACGGTGGAACGATTATGGTAACGCATCGGATGATGCTGAAATGATTGTCGCAGCCCCCTCTGAATGGCGCTTTAACATGCCGTGCCGAGTTGCAACACGCGAATGCTTGGTCAATTTATCGTTGCAGCGCGAAGTTATTGAGGAGCATATTGAAACGAACCAAGCTTGGATTATTCGGTTAGAACAATTATTGCACTCAGATGCTCCGGTTGGGCCTACAGAGCGATCAGACGAAACATTTCCTGTGATTGCTTCTCAGCTTTCGTCTGCGGTGCGCTTACATGTGGCACGTTTGTTTAATCAAATGACACATGGCGATGAACTCGCTCGTAACAAGGCGTTTGACGAACTTAACCAACACTTTACTCGCATACTTGTGCACATTAACGACACCAATGTCTCCGTGTATCGTAATGTTTTATTAGGCGTTTTAAGAATGGAAATGGGTTGGGTCGTGGCTCAGCTACAAGCACAACCCGAATTAAAACCTATTGCTACACAGCATCTGCAAGTCCTCGATGATGAGCCGCAGCTCAATGCAAGCATGCGCAAGGTATTGGCGCGCGAATTTGCAAACGCTTTGGTCACTTTTGATGCGGTCGACCTTAACGGTGTGACAAAGGCGATGGGATGGGAGCTGGAAATATCGACCATATTCCAGAGCTTGACTTGGCAACGGAATCAAACCACCAATGTGTTGGCTCAAGCCTATGCCAGAGCAATCGATTTGAGTGAAGGAAACGAGGGTATAGAGCCATTAGTTGATGCCTCTGAGGAGTGGCCTGAGTCGGTCGAGTTGTGGAGTGACGACAACTTGCTTGGCGGAGCTATTGTGACTGACCGAATTCGTCATTTGGCTGCGCTATTGCGCTCTACTTTAATGGCCGAAGCCTACTATGCTTTAGCGAGTGATTGGATAAGGCATTCGGGTGATCTTGAATCAATGCCGTCGAGTATTGAATTTTTGGGGTCTCGGGTTAAAGTTAAACACCGCTCTATTGAACAACGCCTATGCCTTGAAATGCCTCAGATCATGTCTCTTGATGACTACTGTATCCGCCTGTTTGACGAGGCTTCAGCGCCAACTGTGCCGCTGACATTTTATGAAGAGCTTGAGAGTGATACAACCTTAGAGCTCATGGAAGATGAGGCCATGCCTGAAATGCAGAGCATGGCTGACGAACATCAGTCTGACTCGCTCAACTGAGTATCTCTAAGTAAGCCTTCTTGAGCCGTTGATGCAACAAGTTCGCCTTGTTGATTAAAGAACCTTCCTTGTACAAAGCCCCGAGCGCTCGAAGCGCTTGGGCTTTCCACTTCGTACAGTAGCCATTCATCAGCTCTGAAAGGACGGTGAAACCACATGCTGTGGTCAATCGTTGCCATCCGTATATGAGGCTGAAATAACGACACCCCATGTGGCTGACCCGCTGTGGGTAAAAAGTTGAAATCAGACGCGTAAGCTAACAAGTATTTGTGAACGCGAGGGTCGTCTGGCAGAGCGCCATTAGTTCGCATCCAAGTCAAGCGTCTACCTTCTGTAGGTGAAGGTGCAAGTGGGTTGTAGAAATCCACAGGGCGCATCTCGATTGGCATTTCACAGGTAAAATAGTCTCGTATTTTCGCTGGAATTTTGTCGGCATGAGCTCTGGCAAAATCTAGCTCTGAGATGAGCTCATCAGGCTGCTTGCAATCAGGCATCACGGCTTGGTGGGTATGCCCGTTTTCCGGCAACTGAAACGATCCCGTTAGGTAGAATATCACCTTGCCATGTTGTATTGCGCTTACACGACGTGCGGAAAAGCTTTTGCCATCTCTAATGGTTTCGACTTCATAAACGATGGGGCGACGGGCGTCGCCTGGCCGTAAGAAGTAAGAGTGAAATGAGTGAATCGAGCGTTCCGCTGGCACCGTTTGCTTGGCTGCAGAAAGGGCTTGTCCAATGACTTGACCGCCAAATACTTGTGGAAATCCTAAGTCCTGACTTTGACCACGGTAAATACCTTGCTCAATCCGTTCAAGGCTAAGCAGATCTAGCAATTCATTGAGTACGGCACTCATCGGAACCTCCGTTTATAAAGGGTTACAGTAAGTGAATAACTGCTTGCTTAAGTGCCTCACTTACACCTAAGTGAGGCGTGGCTTGAATGGTGACATGAGGGTGTGCTTTTTGGCGCTCTTCGATGATTTCGGGCACATCTTCTCGTACGTGTCGGCCGGCTGCTAAAAAGTAGGGCACCACTGTGATGTCAGTACAGCCCGCTGCAACTGCTGCATCAATCGAGTCCTCAATACTCGGCTTAGCCAGCTCTAAAAACGCCGGGACAATGTGTTTATATTGATCGATTAAACTCGAAGCTAATACTTGAGTAAACTCTGTTACTTCTTCATTCGACGCTTTTAAGCGGCTGCCGTGAGCAGCAAGGACTAAGCCTTTGATTGGGGTCATGAGGTTTTCCGGTTAACTAACTTGAAGTTCTAGTACGGCTTGATCTGAGATTAGATCATCGCCTTCGGGGGCCAGTTGACGGTTTACCTTGCCCGATTTGGTCGCTAGCAATGGAATAACAATGTCTTCAGACTGGAGCTCAGCAATAAGCTGCTCTGCTTGAACGTCATCACCTTCTTCTACACACCACTTTTGCAGCATGACAGGTGCATCAGTGTTGAGCATGGGCACATGAATTGTCTCGAATACTTGCTCGTTATTCGCCGCTCCTTGTAGCAGGTGAAGCTGTTTGCAGTGCGCTGGATTAGGTGATTGATCAAAATAAACTTGGCTGATGTTGTCACTCGCATCGTGTGAGACCAAAATATACTGCGGTGCATTTACTTCAGAGTCTTTGAGCAATTGCAATTCGAGCGAATCAGTCAGCGTTAATGCACCGCCATTATTTACTTTGCACACCACGTTTGTGGATAGGGATGCTGGCTGCCAAGCATTGAAAATACCACCGAGAGCCGACAACGTAATATCAGAAAAAGACACATGCACAGTTGCAAGCGTTGTTATTTTGCTTTCTATGTTTGAGCGCAATAGCTTTGCTTTTTGCTGCAATAAACGGCATTTATCGCCGAGTTTGTCGCGACGAACCGATAAGCGGTCAAACCAGCCTTCTTGTGCTCTGGGCTCTGGCAAGTCGTCATCGGCTAGAGCATATTCAGAATCAAGTGCACGGCAGCGTTGATCTACCGCGTCCAAGCGTCCATATTGTTTGGTGAGCAAAACAGCCAGTAATGCGAACGCTACTATGCCACCACTGAGTAGGCCTATCAAAGCGCTATGAGGCAATGGAAGCCACCAGAAACCGCTGCCAACAATGCTCATTAAAATTGCGGTGATAGTGATTCCGAGCCAGCCCAACTTGCGTGCTTTGCAAGCTTCTTGATACTCGAATTGAACATCCCGTATCGCAGTGCCTAACACTTGTTGTTGCTGCTCGATGACACTGATATCCACTTCGCTTTGATGGGCTTGTCGATCAATCTGATTCAGGTGTTGCGACAACAGTTGAATCAGAGTGAGCTGCATTGTTGCCGAATGCTGGCCAATATGAACCAAGTTCCAGATTGGTTTTGCCATGGTGTCTGCACCGAGCTCACTTGCTACCGGTGCAGGCACAATGATTTCCCAATCTACACATTGCGCTCTGAGCTGCGCCTCAAATTGATACAGTTGGCGAAGGCTACCCATGACATCTTGTTTCACGCCCAAAATAACAATGTCGAGTTTGTCCTTTGGCGTTTTCATCAAAAGCTGCTGGGTGGAGAGTTGATATCCTATCAAACTTCCTTGCAGCATACTGATAAAGGCACTTTTAGCCCTGAGTAATGCGGGATCTAACCGTTCAGGTGATAATTGCTGTTGCGCCAGTTGTTGCATGGTTCGCAAGGCAATCTGATGTAAGTACGCAACATTTGTGGCCAATGGTAACGCTTGCTCAAGCGCTTGGATGGATTGCTCTAGTTGTTTAAGACCGGCATACCCTTGAGATACATAAAAATGGCATTCGGCAATCAATGCATTCGCATCAACTTCCAAATGCTCAATCGATGTAATTACCAGAGAAGCGCGTTTAACTAACTCGGTAAACTCCGAATCTTTTTCTGCGATAGCGCTGAGTAACCGGCATCGCCAATAGTTGCCCATTAAGTCGCTGTCGTATAACTCAAGGCTCCGCTTAATGCTCGCCATTGCTCCAGTCTCATTCCCTAGACGAATACTGTGCAAAGCCCATTCTTGATGTTGGTGTAAATTCGCTAAATCTGGACTGGGGTGGCCTACGGGCTCTTGGGGGACGACCAATTCAGCCATCAATGCTGCGTTGGCCGAATTCTCTTCGATAGGCTCTTCGAGCTGATACCCGCATACCGAATAATCAGCGCTGAGAACTTCAAGCGTGGCGTGTGGAATGTTGGCAGTCAGAGCTGTGGCCATTTCAGCCACAATAACTGTAGCAATGTCTTCATCAGTAAGATGAACAATGTGGCCGTCATGATGTTCTGACATTCGTCCCAAAGAAGCAGGGATGTCTGGCTCTTTGGCGTCGCTTAGTAATAAAACATGAGTGCCGACCTCAGGCAACGCAAAGCCCAATTCGGAATGAAGCATTTGCTGTCTAGAGCCGTGACCTGCTTGTTCTTCGAGTAAGGCAACAAACAAAGCCGATTGGCGGCATAACTCTCCGGCTTGTTGTGTATCAGGCGTACCAAAATCAACCACAGTACGTGGGGAGTACTTTAATTTGAACCCCAATTTATTGAGAATTGACTGATTAAATGCGCGAAGTAAATCTTGCTTCAGTTGACGCCTTTGAAAACCGTCAAACGACACATAGATTGTTGGAAAAAGCTGGCTCATTGTTGCCTGCGTTCCATGCCAGTAAATAATGTATTAAATGTAACGATAAAGTAGCGTTTCGAGCAACCCAAACACGACTAAAACTCATATATTGCAACAGTCTGTGCGTTAAATCATTGGTGAAACGTCCCAGAAGACCGTTTTGTGCCTAAACCCTGCTACTAAAAACACGACTTATTGGAACGATGCTCAGATTTTTGTCATCTTATTTGAGCAAAAAAAGAGAAGCTGTGTGGTCCACAACCTTCTGATGTTGGTTTTGTCAATCCAGAAATTGCATTCAACAAGGCCAGGGGTGTAAAAATCAGTTGACTTTTACCCCCTTTAAACAGGATTATGTGCACCTAAAATTTAACTGATAAAGCAACTGAGCAGCAATGTTTCACCGATTCAGCACCGTGATGGTTATTACAATTACCACCATTACCCGCACCACGAGGTTGCAGGGCTGAGGTCGTATGTCATTTTGTCAGTTACCCAGCCCGGAACCAGAAAAGGTCCGGGTTTTTTCGTATATAGGGCACTAGAGAACGAGGTCACAGGATGCGAGTACTGAAGTTTGGAGGCTCATCATTGGCCGATGCAGAGCGGTTTAATCGAGCTGCCAGCATCATCATTAATAAGGCGTCCGTTGGGCGTATTGCTGTTGTTTTGTCTGCGCCGGGTGGCGTGACCAACAGTTTGGTCAGTGCAATTGAGAAAACAGTGAATGGCGTAGATGCGTTACCCGCTGTATCGAATATCGAGAATACGTTTCAGAATATGGTCAGCACTTTAAAGAGTGACTACCCCAGCCTAGATGACGTTCGAGTGACTCAATTGTTGAGTAAAGAACTCGAAGAATTAAAGCAATTGCTGCACGGTGTGACGTTGTTGCGTCAATGCCCAGGTGATATTCAAGCGCGTTTATTGGTGAAGGGCGAACGCATTAATATTGCGTTGATGTCAGCATTGCTAGATGCACGCGGCCATCAAACCCATGTGCTTGACCCCGTTGCACTTTTCTCTGCTCAAGGTGATTACCTTGAATCTTTGGTTGATATTGAATCGAGCAAACCGCGCTTTGCCGAACTCAACCTCAATGCCGATGACATTCAGTTAATGCCTGGGTTCACAGCCGGTAATGCAGATGGCGAGATTGTGACTTTGGGGCGCAATGGCTCTGATTATTCAGCAGCTGTATTAGCCGCGTGTTTAGATGCAGAATGCTGCGAAATTTGGACTGACGTAGACGGCGTGTATAACTGCGACCCGCGCCTCGTAGAAGACGCTCATTTAGTAGACGAGCTAAGCTACAAAGAAGCCATGGAGTTGTCTTACTTTGGCGCCAAGGTTTTACATCCAAAAACAGTCTCTCCTATTGCTCAATTTCACATTCCTTGCTTGATTAAAAATAGCTTTAATCCAGATGGTGCCGGTACATTGGTAAGCTCAAAAAGTGACGCCTCTGAGGCCGTGAAAGGGATTAGCTCGCTCGAAGGTATGAGCATGATGAGTGTATCCGGACCCGGCATGAAGGGCATGGTCGGCATGGCATCGCGTATTTTCGAATGCATTTCGCGCTCGGGAATCTCAGTGGCGCTCATCACGCAATCCAGCAGTGAATATTCCATTAGCTTCTGTTTGAGCAGCAAAGATGCTGGGGCCGCGCGTAAAGCATTGAGCGAAGAGTTTGAACTCGAATTAGCGAACTTACTGCTCGACCCAATCGAAGTACTGAGTCAACTGGCAATTGTCACCCTAGTGGGTGATGGCATGCGTGAAAATCGCGGTGTATCGGCGCGTTTCTTCCAAGCTCTGGCGCAAGCCGATGTGAATGTTGTTGCTATTGCTCAAGGTTCTTCAGAGCGTTCGGTTTCGGCGGTAGTGCCTGAGCATCGTGTTCGCTATGCCATTGGTGCATGTCACTCAGCATTCTTCAGCCACATGCAACGCATTGATGCCTTTATCGTCGGTGTGGGGGTCGTGGGTGGAGAATTGCTCGGTCAAATTAAACGCCAGCAACTGAAATTGCGCGAACAACATATTGACCTTCGAGTGTGTGGTGTCGCCAATTCTAAAGGGATGGAATTAGCAGCAAACGGCATTGATTTAGACCGCTTTGAAGAACGCGAATTGGTTGAATGCAAAAAGAAATTCAGCCTTGAATTAGTCAGTGATTTTGCCCGTGAGCATGCATTAATTAACCCCGTGCTGGTGGACAACACTTCATCAGATTGGATGGCAAAACAGTATTTAGACTTCTTGAACGCTGGCTTCCACATTGTGACGCCCAATAAGAAAGCCAATACCGAATCGTACGAATATTACAAAGCGCTGCGTCAAACAGCGTTGCGCAAAAAGCGCCAATTCTTGTACGACACCAACGTAGGCGCTGGCTTGCCTGTGATTGATAACCTGCAGTCTTTGCTCAATGCAGGAGATGAGTTGGTAGGCTTTTCTGGAATTCTTTCAGGTTCATTGTCCTATATTTTTGGCAAACTCGATGAAGGCATGGCCTTTTCTGAAGTGACAGCACAAGCTCGCGCGAATGGCTTTACAGAGCCGGATCCGCGTGAAGACCTGTCGGGCATGGATGTGGCTCGCAAGCTTCTCATTTTAGCGCGTGAAGCCGGAATGCCACTTGAAATGGAAGATGTCGAAGTTGAGCCTGCATTGCCGCCAGGCTTTGATTCAGAAGGTTCGGTTGATGAATTCATGAATCGCTTACCGCAAGCCGATGCGTTTTTCGCTGACTGGCTGAACCAATTAAAAGATGAAGGTAAGGTGTTGCGATACTCTGGCAGCATTGAAAACGGCAAATGCAAAGTGTCGATTCAAGCTGTGGGACCTGAGCATCCGTTGTTTGCGGTGAAAGATGGTGAAAATGCCTTGGCATTCAACTCTCGCTATTACCAACCTATTCCATACGTGCTGCGTGGATATGGCGCGGGCGCAGCGGTGACCGCAGCAGGCGTGTTTGCTGATCTATTGCGCACGCTTCCTTGGAAGCAGGAGGTTTAATCATGGCTGTCGCAGTATATGCACCTGCTTCAATTGGCAACCTTGGTGTGGGGTTTGATATTCTCGGAGCCGCACTGAAACCCATCGACGGTTCTTTGCTGGGCGATGTGGTGGAAGTGGACGATAGCATTAGCGGCGAGTTTGAACTTACCGCAAGCGGACGCTTCGCGCACAAACTACCTGATGATCCCAAGCAGAATATTCTATATGACTGTTTTGTTGGTATCCAAACGTTACTGGCGGAGCAAGGCACTCATGTGGGGGCTGTAAAAATGCACCTGCACAAGAATTTGCCCATTGGTTCAGGTCTAGGCTCAAGTGCCTCAAGTATTGTTGCGGCGGTAGCTGCGCTGAATCAGTTCTTTGGCTCACCGCTAAATGAAGAGGCTCAGCTGCGTTTAATGGGCGATTTGGAAGGCCAAATATCGGGCTCGATTCACTATGACAACGTTGCCCCGTGTTTTGTGGGCGGCATTCAGTTAATGACTGAATTAGACCACAAACTATGCTCAACGTTGCCATCACCGAAGAGTTGGTATTGGTGCTCGGCGTATCCCGGAATTACCGTTTCTACGGCTGAAGCTCGCTCTATTTTACCTGCCCACTACAGCAAAGCTGACATCATAAAGCATGGCCGCCTGTTAGCCAACTTCGTGCATGCCCTGTATGCCGGAGATGACAAACTCGCTGTGACTATGATGGAAGATGTGATTGCAGAACCATACCGCAAAGTCTTATTACCTGGCTTTGAGAGCGCACGCCAAGCATTATTAAAACTCGGAGCGTTAGCGGTCGGTATCAGCGGTTCAGGCCCAACACTGTTTGCAGTATGCGACGACATTAGTGTTGCTAAACAATGCGATGCTTACCTAGCAAAACACTATTTACAAAATGAAGATGGATTCAGTCACATTTGCCGTATTGATGAGGCGGGTGTAGCGAACGTTGAGATCCAATCGGAGACAACTCACTCATGAAGCTTTACAACATCAAAGAAAACGATCAAAAAGTAAATTTCGAAGAAGCCGTTCGGACGGGTTTGGGTCGTAACCAAGGTTTGTTTTTTCCCGCTGATTTACCTCGTTTTGAGGACATTGATGCGTTGCTAGAAATGGACTTAACCACTCGTTCGACTGAGATTCTTTCGGCGTTGATTGGTGATGAAATTCCTAAAGCTCGCTTGGCCGAAATGGTGACTGCCGCGTTTGATTTTGAAGCGCCAGTAAAACCCGTGACTGAGAATATTTCCGCACTAGAATTGTTTCATGGCCCAACGTTGGCATTTAAAGACTTTGGCGGCCGTTTCATGGCGCAATGCCTGAAACAATTGTCAGACGGCGAGAAAATCACCATTTTAACGGCTACATCTGGCGATACAGGTGCTGCGGTTGCACACGCATTTGCAGGTATCGACAACATTAATGTTGTCGTGATGTACCCGAAAGGCAAAATCAGTCACCTGCAAGAGCAGTTATTCTGCACTTTGGGTGGCAACATTCACACCTTGGCTGTGGAAGGCACGTTCGATGATTGCCAAGCCATGGTGAAGCATGCGTTTGACCAAGCTGAATTGCGTAAAACTGTGGGGCTTAACTCGGCAAACTCAATCAATATTAGCCGTTTGATGGCGCAGATTTGTTACTACTTTGAAGCGGTCGCGCAAGTGCCAAAAGACAAGCGGGATGAGTTAGTGATTAGTGTGCCAAGCGGTAACTTCGGTAACTTAACCGCAGGTGTGTTGGCTCGCGCAATGGGATTGCCCATCAAACGTTTCATTGCAGCAACTAATGCCAATGACACGGTGCCGCGTTATTTGGAAACGGGTGAATGGTCGCCTAAGGCAACAATTCCGACTATTTCCAATGCGATGGATGTAAGCGCCCCAAATAACTGGCCTCGCATTGAAGAGCTGGTTCGTCGTAATGAGTTTAGTTGGGATGACTTAAGCTCTGACCGAGCAACCGATGAAGAAACAGCGCAGATGCTTAAAGCGATGCATGCACACGGTTATGTGTGCGAACCTCATGGTGCCATTGCGTTTGGTGCGCTCGAAAAGTCATTGCAAGAAGGAGAGCACGGGCTGTTTTTATGCACCGCTCACCCAGCCAAGTTCATCGAAAGTGTTGAAGGAATTCTAGAGATTAAACTCGATTTGCCAAAAGCTCTGGCAGACGTTGCAGAGAAAGAAAACTTATCAGACACAATTCCAGCCGAGTTTTCTCATGTTGAAGCTAAGCTTCGCAGCTTGTAATCGATAAGGTTGAACGGCATGTGTGACATGCTGGTCAGTAAAAAGGCCGCGCAAGCGGCCTTTTTGATCACTCATTGTCATCGTCTTCGGCGTATTGCGATACAGCCGATGCCGGCTAAGAAAATCGCCAGTACTGCAGGCTCTGGTACATCGACTACGCTTAATTGGAGCGATGCATCGGTGTTGAAATAAGTCGCCTTAGATGCTGTGTTGAGGGGCGCTAATGCAGCCAGAGGGTTCAATGGTGTTTGCCCTTCATCAAAACTTAAAAACTGGTAGCCATCGATTGACTTTTCATCGGAAAAGTCAATTGCCAAATCTAAATTTTCAGAATCAAACCCGCTAAAAATAGCACCGTCAGCAAAGGCTTTTGCCCACTTCCATTCAACGGTCCATTGGTTGTCAGAACCATCTAGGTCAGTGCCTTTTCGTTTTTCATCTCCTCGGTCGTCAATTAAATCAAAGCCCCACTCATTTGAGTTTTCAGCCTCTGAATTGAGGGTCATTGTGAGGCGGCCGCCAGTGCCATCACCGGGGCCATCCACTAAAATGAATAAGGCCAGTTTCTCAAATACATCTTCAACCAGAAACATGGTGATAAGATTGGATGCTTCTAGTCCTGTGTTTGCAGAGTATTTTTGGGCCGTCGCGTATGCGCTTGAGTCTTGCTTTCCCCCATAATTGTAAAACTCTTTGAAGCTGGTGGAAATCTTGAGCGGAGAGAGAGATTGTGTTTCGTCTAGCATCATCATGCCTGCATTGACATAACTTGATGACAATGCGATGAAGCCCAAACTGAACGATATTGTGAATTGCTTAAAAAACTGTTTCATGGAATTCCTACCTTTAACTTCAATAAACGGTTAGAAATCCTTTAACCTCGATGTCGCGTCTGCTGCGGTGGTGGTGCCTGTAATTCAGCCTTGCAGCGCCTAAGTTAACAACATTATGTATGAATTGTTAACGTTCGGGTGAAGGTTTTATGGGGCAACATGTCAATAATTAGCGTCATGTTTTTGGCAAACTTAAGCGGTTATTAGAGTGTGAGCTTTAACCTTCTCAGAAATAATAAAATTTATAACCGCCAATTTTTAGACGTTGTAGGGCGAGAGGCGTTTTTGTTGACTGAACAATGAAACGTTTTTGTGAAGTTGAACGACCATTTTGAGGTTCATCAAGCAAATCCAACAAAGAGCCGACTTGAGCAGGCTCTTTGTTGAATCGTATTAAGCTAAGAAATATTCGCCAAACCGAGCACTTCTTCAGCAAGAGCTTCATCCTCCTCCTCACTCAAGCCGCTCACACCGATGCCGCCAATCACGTCGTCATTATTGATGATCGGCAGTCCGCCTTTAAAACCGGTGACTTTCGGGTCTGTCCAATAGCCCAAATCTTTGCCTGTTTCACGCGCCCAAGTGCCGAGGTTGCCGCATGGCTGCCGCTCGCGCGCAGAGGTGTACGCTTTATTTTGAGCGAGAGTGATCGACGGCAAGCCGCAGCCGTCCATTTTGGTAAAACACACCAGTTCGCCATGACCATCACAAACGCTGACTGCAATCGCAACGTTTTGCTTGGTCGCTATCTCTAAGGCAATCGAGACCAATAATTGGGCTTGAGACATAGTTATCATTGTTTTGAATCTCCTTTCATTTAAGGTAACTCGACGCCGCGAGCGCACTGATATAGCTGATACCACTGTTCGCGAGTGAGGGTGAATTTGGTGGCCTGATGGCAGGCATGAATTCGATTGACGTTGGTCGTGCCTACTACGGGCTGAATGCGCGCAGGGTGGCGCATGAGCCATGCCAGTACAATGGCTTCTGCACTGGCATTGTAGTGTTCCGCCAATTCAGCGACATAGCGCGATGTATGTTGAATTCTAGGGGCGTCATGATGCAACCCTTGCTCTCCAAATAACCCTTGAGCCATACAGCCCCAACCTTGCAGCTGAATGCCATTCATTTGGCAATATTCCAGAGTGCCACTGCTAAAGTTCACTCGGTGGGCATCGGAATGCCCAACTAATATTCCGTCTTCCAGCCAATCTAATTTGTTTAAACTCATTTCCAGTTGGTTACATACCAGCGGAGCGCAAAGCGCTGATTGAATGTAGCGCATTTGGTGGCTATTCATATTCGATACCCCAAAAAACTTCACCTTGCCGCTTGCTCTGAGTGTTTCTAATACCTTGGCGAGTTCGTCTAACTCCATTAGCGGATCAGGACGGTGCAGCATCAATACATCTAGGTATTCGGTGTTCAGGCGGCCTAATATGCCGTCCACGGATTGTTGTATCCACTGCGCAGAAAAATCGTATCGTTTAGGGCCCTGGGAATCGTCAAATCGAATGCCACACTTCGATTGAACATACATCTGAGAGCGTAGGCTCGAATCTTCGGTAAGTACTTGCCCAAAGGCCTGTTCGGCTTTACCAAAGGTGTAGATATCAGCATGGTCAAATAGATTGAGTCCCTGATTTAAGTTGGTCTCAATAATCGTTCGAGCTTGCTTGTGATCAGCATCAGACACCGCGTTTTGATTCCACCCTCCGCCCAGCCCCATGCAGCCATACACAAGCTGGCTGACGCCAGGTAAATACTGATTCAGTGGTAAATTGGGTGCAGATGTTGGTGTTGGGATCATGGTGTATAGCTCACAGTTGAAAACACCAGAATCATTCTATGGATAGATTTGAAGAACAAAATAGGCTAATAATGAAAACATTGTTTTCTATATAAAACAGTTGGTGTTCTTATGTGCGTTCAATCGATTGAAGGAGCTTGTTGTTATGCATCAACATAAACGTGTTGAGCGTCTCATGTTGTTTGTGGCACTGGCTGAGAAGCTTAGTTTTACGCAAGCGGCCAAAAGCCTTTCCATTTCAAAAGGATATTTGTCGGAGCAGATCAAGCGCCTTGAACAGGAATTGCAGTGCCCATTGGTGATTCGTACCACGCGTTCGGTCCGACTCACCCCGGAAGGTAAACGTGCGTATGCACAAGCACGAGAGATTAAAACGCAGGCCATTGCATTAGAAAAACAGGTCTTTAACGAGCATCATGCCCTTTCAGGGGAGCTTAAGATCACGGCACCGAAAATGTTCTCTGAGCGTTTTTTAACTGACATTTGCCGTGGTTTTCGTGAGCTTCATCCCGATATGGTGTTTATCATCGACTCAAGTTACACCACTTACGATCTGAACCATTTTGATTTTGATTTGGGCTTTAGGGCCACTCGAAACCCGCCTGAAAATATGCGTGCTCGACATCTGTTTGATTATCAACATTGCATTGTGGCTGCGCCCGAATACTTGGCCAAGCACGGTAAACCGTTAGCGGCAGACCACTTAAACTCGCATGTATGTTTATCGACTCCTCATCAGGTGCAATGGCCTTTGAGATCAGGCCATGTGACAACTCAAGGTTGGATGGTGAACAACCAAAACCAAGTCCTTAAACAGCAAGCGATAGCGGGGGAGGGCCTTGTGCGCATTGCCGACTACTTTGTTGAGCAAGAACTTGAACAAGGAATGTTAGAAAAAGTGTTAGAGCATGAGTATGTTGAAGGGCAGGGGATTTACTTGTTTTATCCGCAATCGCCATATCCATCGGCGAAGTTGTCTGCATTTGTCGCTTGGGTTGAACGCTATTTTGCAGGAAGAAAACTAAGTTAATTGTTGTTTATAAGTAGAAAAGCACCGAATGCTAATGAGCAAACGGTGCTTGAAGAATGAATAGCGCTATTTGAACTAGTGCTGATGTGGCTTGCTTGGCAGTGGCACAATCTCAAAAGCAGGGTCAAACTCCACCAGTGTTCCTAATATCTTGTTGAGTGCTTGAGTGTCGCCAGAAATACTAGCTTTGCCTTGCTCAACTAAACTATCGAAGTCTGTTTGTTGCAGTACGATCCGAGTCACATCACTTTGCTTCAAACTAATCTGAGCGTCTGCCTTTTGTGCCTGATTCACATAAATGTTATTCAAGTTGCCATGGCTAAGTTCCACATACAGGTGCGTATTTGTATCTTGTTCATGAATGGACAAACTCACCGTGCCAAGATTGGCCGCTTGAATGCTATCGACTTGTACAGCAAGGAAGTCGAACAATGTGCTTAAATCCATTTCGCTTAACACGTCGGGAGATGCCGTTTTTGGGGTTCCTGGTTGAATACCAGAGCGAAGCTCTTGTGCACCGCTGAGGTAAATGTTGCGCCAACCAGCTCCTTCCGCTTGATAGCCGAGTTGCTCATAAGTATCGGCAAGCAACTGGCGCGCCCCTTCATGCTCAGGATTCGCAAGTAAAACTTTGTTCAATGCAGTGGCTACAAAACGATATTCACCTTGCGAAAAATCTTGGCTCGCTTTTGCCGTGGCTTGATCTGCTCCTCCCATGTACTCGACAAATTTAGTGGCTTCTTGTTGGGTTGGGAGCGGGTTCAAATTGGCTGGGTTCATGTCAAAATACCCAAGGTACATGTTATAGACCGCACGGGCGTTGTGACTATATGTGCCATGATAGCCATTGGTGTGCCACACATCGTATACCGACTTTGGAATGGTCTCTAAAATAGCATCTCCAATGTCTTGTAGTACGACGCCTTGGTTGGCTAAGCGAAGCGATTGGTTGTGCACAAGGCCATAGTTGTCTCGTTGTAATTTTAAGAATTCATTCACTTCGTTTTGTCCCCACACAGGTGCAGAGTGAGACGCAAATAGAACTTCCACATCATCTCCCCAAGTGGTCACCATGCGATTTATTTCGCGTGACCATTTAAGCGAATCTCGTACTTTTGCCCCGCGCAACGTATAGATATTGTGCATGCCATGATAGGTCAACTCGCCCGTCCATAGGGCTTTCATAGACGGAATGTAGGTCACCATTTCGGATGCGGCCTCAGTACCGGATGCGTCCATAAAAATCATTTCTAGGCCATCGATGGTGAGTGTTTCAAATTTCTGGGTACTGTTTAACGTATAGTGAGGTTTCACATATGTGATCTCACCTGATGACAGGCCTTTGGCTAATGCAGCATCAACAATTCCATGGTCATGGCGTTGCAGCGTTGAGCCATATTGGTAAGCCGCGCGACGAGACATTGCATTCCCTGCCAATACATTTTCATCCACCACTTCAGCGGTGACGTTATTGGGACCATAGACTTTCACATCTGGAAAACGTTCTTGAATCGCACGTGAACCACCAAAATGATCGGCATGCGAATGTGAATAAATCATAGCCACAACCGGTAAGTCGCCGCCTTCAGGCAAATTTGTAAGGGCAAATTCGAGCGATTGTGCGGCGGCTTCTTTGGTGAGCAGTACGTCATACACAATCCAGCCGCTTTGTGAGCGAATAAAAGTCATAGATGAAAGATCGGTACCTCGAACCTGATAGATACCTTCACGCACTTTATAAAGGCCATTGGCTTGCTGATTGAGCTGAGCTTGGCGATAAAGTGAGGGGTTTACCGAGTCGGGTATATCTGAACCAATAAACTCAAATGAATCACGAATAATAGCCGATGTGTTTTCGTCTAGGGTCGCAATGAGGCCCTTGGCATCCAGCTCAAATGCAGTGCGATCATCCCAATTAAGCGTTTCAGCCACCTGCTTATTGGCGTTGATTGTATGCTCAGATGCTGGTTTTCCATCGTAATTTAATACGATTGGGGCAAACTCCATTTCTCCATCACCGTGAGCGACGGCAGATTGTGGAACAAGGTGAACCCCAACGATTGTAGCGACTGAAAAAGCGATGATTGAATGTTTCATAATTGATCTCGGCCTCAAAGATTTACCCAACACAAAACGAGTGTTTGTTTCAATGAGATCAGTATAAAAAGGCTTAATCATTTAATAATTATCTATATTGAATATAATACATTTGATTTATAAATGAATCGGAGGGGCTATGAAGAAGACGTCAGAACAGTTTGATTTGAATTTGCTGCGTATCTTTTTAAATGTGTACCAATACCAATCGATGTCGAAAGCCGCCGAACATTTAGATCTGAATCAGTCATCAGTCAGCAACGCTATGATTCGACTGAAAATTGAGCTGGGGGAAGTACTGTTTTTGCGCGAAGGACGCGGCATTAAACCCACGGCATTTGCGGACGAATTCGCCTCTCAAATTAAAGATTCGTTAGCAACTGTCGAAGCCGTTGTAGCTAATCAACAGCATTTTCAACCCGACCAAACGCAGCGAACGTTTGTGGTGTACTCGAATGAAGTTATGATGTTGATGCTTGCGCCTATTGTGGCTGAACTCACCCAAGCAACCCAGTGCCGCGTAGAATTTCGAGAAACCCCACCCATCGAACAACGTATTTACGATGATTTGAGTCGCCAGAAGGTCGACGCTGCGTTAGATCTTTTTCCTCGCATTCCAAGTGCATTTCAGCAGCAGGCCATGCTTCGCCATCAAGGTGTTGTAATTGCAAGCCGCCATCATCCTCGAATTCAGGGGCGAATTTCTCAATCGGAGTACTTGAGTGAAGCACATGTAGGCTTGAGAATGCGTCGCTCAGATCTTCATGTGGTCAACTTTCTGAGTAAGCAACGTATTCCTAACCGCAAAATGATGTGCGAATTCTCTTCTGTGATGGGGTTGATGGCAATGTGTAGTCGTTCTGAATACTTGGGATTTGTGCCACAAGAGTTTGCTCGGCAATATCAAGATGCTTTTGAATTGCAATTACTCAAGCCGCCTTACGACTTTGAAGCGTTGGAAAGTCAATTGATTTGGCATCGCTCAATGTCGGCTCACTCTGCGCATCAGTGGCTCAGAGAAATTCTATCGACGGCAGTGAAAATGCTAAATTGAGGCCAAAAAAAACCGCTCATCAATGATGAACGGTTTGATCGAGCTAACGCTGAGTTTACAATTTTTGAGTAAACGTACGTGTAATTACATCGCGTTGCTGTTCGGCTGTTAGCGAGTTGAATCGAACTGCATAGCCAGATACGCGAATAGTTAGTTGAGGATACTTTTCAGGATTCTCAACGGCATCTTCAAGCGTTTCTCTCGTTAACACGTTGACGTTCAAATGCTGACCACCTTCACGAATTGCTGGAGCTTCCACTGGAATCTCACGATATTCGAATTGGCCAAGCGCACTTACATCAACTACATCATCTTCACTGAAATCAGCTTTCGCACACAAGCAGCGAGCTTGTTTGTTAGACTCATCCAACAACCAAAAAGAATTCACCAAGTCAGACTTGTCCGCCTGGGTAATTTGAATACCAATCATCTGCTTTCTCCAAAACACACATAAACATTAAGGTGTATTTTTAGCACACTCAAAATGGGTTGTAGTTTGATCTAAATCAATTATTATTGGGCTGTCATAAAAAACCTGTAACTAAATTACAGAATTTGTATATAAAACAAGCGCAAGGTCAGATTGACGTAAATGCGACGCCTTAACGCCTCAATCACTGATGCGGATTGGCATTCTTTTCGGAGCATTTTTCTCTTATGCCAAGCTTTATGTTGCAAGTGAAACCACAAAAAACGTCGAAATAGATTCGAAATTGAAAAATATAAGTCTTTCAGGCAACCAAGCAGACCAGCAAGGCGGCTATTGAGTGTGTGCCAATAGCCATTCCAAAATGGTGTCTTTGTTGGTTGGGCGGCTTATATGAAAGCCTTGTAAGAACTCACATTCCATTTGTTCTAGCAGCACCATAGTGTCTTCATCTTCAATGCCTTCGGCCACTAAAGACAAGCCCAAGTTTTCGGCCAATGCCTTCACGGTTCTGACGATGGCTTGATGCTCACTTTGATTCAGCATATTCGTGACGAAGCTACGATCAATTTTCAATCCAGTGATAGGGAAGCGGTGCAGGTAGCCCAATGATGAGTAGCCGGTACCAAAGTCATCCATCATTAACTGAATGCCCAAACCATTGAGTTCATTTAATACCGTGTGGACTTGTGGTTCGTCAGAGAGTAAGGCGTGTTCAGTGATCTCAATTCTCAAAGCGCTGGCCGGTAAGCCGGTGACCTCCAAGATATTGGAAATTTGCTCAGGCAACTCAGTTTGAGAGAAATGCTCGCTTGATAGATTCACTGTCACCGACAAATCAGACAGTTCTGAATGACTTTGTCGCCACTCAGCGAGTTGATAGCAAGCTTGATTTAGTACGTACCAATCGATTTCTCGTACAAAACCAATTTCAGTCGCTAAATCAATGAAACTACCTGGAAACACTAAACCGTCAGTAGGGTGTTGCCAGCGAACCAGTGCCTCTACAGCCATAGGTTTGCGAGTGCCAGACGCCAAAATAGGCTGATAGAAAACTTCAAATTGATTGCGATCAATTGCAACCCGGAGTTCGTTCTCTAACTTCAAGGCTCGTGTGGCTTCTTCGTGCATGCTTGCGTCAAATAAAACAAATCGACGTCGGCCCTCGGCTTTCGCGCGATACATCGCAGAGTCTGCATCACGGAGCATTTCCTCTGGCTCTTGGTAGCGTTCGCTGCCCAAGGCAATACCAATACTGGTACCGGTAAAGATTCGTTCGCCTTCCACAAAGAAAGGTTGATCGAACGATGCACTAATGCGTTGAGCGAGTCGAACTGCATCTTCTTCAGAGCGCATGGGTTCGAGTAAAATAGCAAATTCATCGCCACCTAAACGCGCAATTAAGTCACGGCCTCGTAAACACCGTCGAATCCGCGACGAGGTTTTCTTGAGTAGCTCGTCGCCCGACATATGCCCAAGGCTGTCGTTCACCAGCTTGAACCGGTCTAGATCTAAGAACAACACGGCAAAATCAGATTGGCGGTAGCGCCGAGCGCGAGTAAATGCCTCACCCAAACGCTCTAAGAAAATGGTACGGTTCGGTAAACCCGTCAGTGAGTCATGACTGGCGTCATGTTTTAGTTTGCGCTCAATGCGACGGCGTTCACTAATTTCTTGCTCTAATTCATGGGTACGAGCGCGAACTTGTTCTTCCAGCCCTTCACGCGCTTGTTTACGCATTAATGTGCTGGTGAGGTGACGAGAAACGAACGTAACCAACTCTAAATCGCGTTTTTTGTAATGAAAGTCTTTGCTATAACTTTGCAGCACAATTGCACCGATGATGCCTTCATCGCCAATTAACGGGGCGCCAAGCCAAGACTCGCTGCGCGTGCCTAGCTTTTCTACTTTACCTGAGTTTTCGAGATCTTTAATTTCGGAATTGGACAACAGCATTGGAGTGCCGCGTGACATGATGTATTCGGTTAAGCCTTTTCCTAGCAGTCGTGGAGCTGGTTTTGAGTCGATTTCATCCACTCGGTACGGGAAACAAAGTTCGCCACTGTCCGAATCTAAAAGAGCCACGTACATATTTGTGGCTTGAGTGAGGTGAGACACTACATCATGTAGAGCTTGATAAAACTCGTCCATGTGAACGGCCTCATGAGCCATTTCGCTAATATGGAATAAGGCGCGTTGCAGTTGCTCTGAGCGCTGGCGCTCTTGAATTTCTTTGTGCAGCTCTATGTTTGACTGTGTCAGCTCATGGGTGCGCTGTGAAACGCGTTTTTCAAGGCTGTCGCGGTAATGGGCGCGCTCAATACTCTGCGCTAGATGATGGGCCACGAATTCCAACACTTGCATGTCTTGGGTGTCGTACCCTTTTTCTGGATCGTAACTTTGAACGACCACGACACCAATACATTCTTTCTGAGAGATCATGGGGGCGCCTAATAAAAACTCAGGAGCCGATCCCATTTGGATAATTGCGCCACTCTCTACGAGAGATTTGAATTGTTCTCGGTCTGCCAACACCGGCTCCTGATGTTGAATCAAGTATCCGGTCATGCTTTTTTCAAGGCGTTCAGAGCTTACGTTGACATGCTTGCCATCGTCATATCGGTCGGCAAGATAGGCGATGCGTAAGTTGCTGTTTTGGCTTTTAAGGCCAATATAGAAGTTTTCGGCGTAGAGCAGGTTGGCGACGATTTTGTGCAACCCTTTATAGAATAGATCCAGCTCTAGATTTCGGCCAGATAGCTCGGCAATCGTAAACAGTGCTTCCTGTAGGCGATTCAAATTGGTGTATTTACGAGACAGTGTTTCTACTTCTGGTACCAGTGAGCGAAGCGTATTCAGTTCGTCTAATATTGTCTCTGAAGTCACTAGTTGGTCGTCGGCCATTAGTGCTTGTTCATCCAAATTTGTATACATAATCCTTCTACCGCCAATAGGTTATAACAATGATGAACGAGAGTGATGGGAGCTTAAAGCTCCGAATGTCGTCGTTTGTTCAATGGCACCTGAGGCTCTACTTTGCGTATAAATGCTCAAACGGCGAAAATATTAACATGTGCCCAACAGGTAGGTTCGAGCTGTAGGTCAAAGTTAAGTGATTAAGTTAAACTTAAATCAGAGAATGCCAAGATATTCGGTTAATTTGAAGGTCTAATTTGGCCTCAATAGAGTTCAAAGCGTGTTTTATACTTGACTGATTAGATATAAAAGAGGTTTGAATCACTTCAAACAATTGAGAAATTAATGTGCTGGAGGAGATCGTCACAGCTTCGTAGTTAAGCCACTTGTCGGTCGTTATTGCCCACCGAAAGTGCCACGATTTGACTAATTTGAGTCAGCGAAAGACCGCTTTGTTGTTGCCATTCATTAAAGGTGTGTTGAACGGCTTTGAGTGCAGTTTTTGAGGTGGCTGGCTTGTCGATGATGTCGTGAGCAATGAGCAAAGCATTGACATCTTTACTGAGCACGAAGGTATCTTTACCGAGCCGTCGTAATATATAGGAGGCTGAATTCCCGCCGAGTCGAGCGCCATGCTTCTTCAAATAAGTCCAAAGCCCAATAATATCTTGCTCGGGCCATTGCGCGATAAATGCGCCAAAACTGCCATATTCACGTTGGCAATCTAGAATCAGTTGAGCATTCAGTGGCACGGTTCGAATTTTTTGGCCATTGCGAACAATGCGAGTGTCTTGTAGCAGGCGTTGTAAATGGGAATCATCCAACAAGACCAATTTGTTAGCATCAAATTTCCAAAATGCTTCTTCAAAGCCAGCCCATTTGTGCTCAATGACACGCCACGCGAATCCGGACTGAAACACCACCTTGGTGATTTCAGCCAAGCATCGATCATCAGGTAATAAAGCGACCTGTTTATTATCCAGTGGGGAACTGAGCAATGCTGAAAGGTGCTGTTCTCCACCTTTACGCTCTGCAGCTCTGTCGAGTATGTTTGAAAAATGCTCCACGCCTAACAATCCCGTGTCATTGATTTACATGGCATAGTATGAAAGAGGCATTTTTCGCTGTCTAGCGAAAAGCGTGTGTGGTCGTGCTCTCAAACTCGGCACTCATTTTGATTTTATTGGAATATCTGACAGTTCAATGAAGATAATCAACACAATTCACGCTACCATTTAGGCTCAATGGCTTACATCGTGCGAGCCCGTAGAACTTTGAAGTTTGTATGCGAGTAAAACCCAAATCAATTGTCACCATTGGTGGTGGAAGCGGCCAGTACACTTTATTGTCTGGCATTCGAGATCTCCCCGGTGTGACCACCACTGCAATTGTTTCTATGGCCGATAGTGGCGGCAGTACAGGTATTCTTCGAGGCGAGCTCGGCGCATTGCCACCAGGCGATGTGCTGAAGTGTATATTGGCTTTGTCGCCTCACCGTGATGTTGCCATCGACATTTTATTGCGTCGCTTTTCGAGTAGTGAACGACTCAAAGATCACAATGCCGGAAATATGTTACTGACGATGCTCAGTGAGTACGCGGGTTCGTTTCCTGATGGTATTCAGGCTCTAGCAGAAATTCTCAACGTCAAAGGGAATATTCTTCCGGTGACCACCGATAAAGTCACCTTAGTGGCAGAGCTGGCGAATGGCAACCGAGTGTTCGGCGAAGCGGCAATTGATGTGCCTCGTCATTTAGAACGTGCCAACATCTCAAAAGTTTTTCTGGTGCCGCATCATGGCGAGGATGTTACGGTTCACTTGCCGGTGATCGATGCCATTATTAATGCCGATGTGATCTTACTCGGGCCGGGAGACTTGTACACCAGTATTGTCCCGAATTTATTAGTGGAGGGGCTTACCGAAGCACTGGCATATGCCAAAGCTAAAAAGTATTTCATCAGTAATATTATGACCAAATTTGGTGAGACTCAAAACTATGCATTGGATGACTACATAGCGTCGGTTGAACGTTACATGGGCAGTGAACTCGACGGTGTGTTCTACAACAACGTGCGGCCGAGTGACGAAGCATTAGCGCGCTATGCTGAACAACGAGCTGAATTTGTTGAACTCAAGCAGAGAAAAGCATTAGAACAACGTTGTGATCTTAGAGAGTTACCACTATTGGATGATTCAACGGGAGTGGCTCGTCATAGTCCAGCCTTGCTCGGAAGTGCGATACAAGGCTTGTTGGCTGATCTTGAACAAGATGTAACAGGCTAAAAAACTATTGACTTAAAATGCTTTAAATCAGCCCTTCATTTCGGGCTGATTTTCCACCTTCAATGACAAACAATTTAGGGCGAGTGTTCAGCGCTGGAGATTTGGAAGGGTTCATATCTTCAATGGCGTGACGATCCAGTTGGTCTGAAATCCGCTCTACCTGCCCTATGACATGCTGTAGCAACTGGTCAAATTCCTTGCTGTTCATCATATTTGCGCTCTTCACTCTTTGTAAATCGAATGAGCTAAGCCTAGATCAAATGGTCAGACGAGCTGTGATCTGAGTAGCGTTGAGGAAATATCTAGGCTACCAAGGGTTCAAAAGATGAACGGAATCACATATTGAGAATTGAGGAACGTTAACAAAAAGTTTGAAAAATCGGTTTGTTTTAATTATTGGTTAATTAGTTTTTTAATTTCTGTTGCAGAGTCGAGTATGTGTCTTTTCAGCAAAGCGCATGCTTCTGTGGATTGTCCTTCCTTACAAAGCGTGACTAATTGGCGATGCTCACTCTCTGAACGCGGTTTGGCACCGGTGAGTAGTAAATTCATTCGCACGTATCGACCCGATTGATGATTTAAACTTCGTACCATTTCCATCGTGTCTGGGCGGTTTGCAGCACGATACAAACGGTTATGAAACTCCATATTCATGTCGCTCCAAATTGCAATGGCATCATCTTTATGCCAAGACTGTTCCATGACGTCGAGGTGCTGTTCGGCAGCGAGAATATCGTCTTGGGTCATAAATGGAATAGCGCGTTTAAGCAAATCGCATTCGATTAAGGCTCGGAGTTCAAATAATTCGTCAACTTGCGATTGTGTCATAGAGGCGACAGTTGCGCCTTTGTGTGGCTCAAATTCAACAAGGCCTTCGGCTTCAAGTTGAAGTAATGCTTCTCGAATCGGAATTCGGCTGACGCCCATATAATCAGCCAAAGCAGCTTGTCTTAAGGCTGCCCCAGCGGGTAGTTCACCTGACAAAATTCGTTCACGCAGATGTGCAATTACGAATTCTGTTCTAGTTTTTGGGATTTTTAATTGATTCACAGTACAGCGCCATCCATGGATCTATATTCAGGGTGTAAAGCCATGTTGCCAGTATTGTGGGCGTTAAACAAGTCCGACAAGGAATATTAATTTGTAACGAAAAAAATAAAGTGTTATCGGGCTGGCCAGCCCCCATAGGGACTGACTGTTGAGACAATTAAGACGTTAATTACTTGGCGGCAGATCGCGCAGATATTTGTTTAACCGGTAGTTTATGAGCGATACCCGCATGGCAATCAATACAGGTTTTTTGACCGTTCATTGCGGCCTGATGGTTGACTTTAATACGAGTCGGGGCTGCGGCAATATCCCAGCGATTGACGTCGTGACAACTCCTGCATTCTCGAGAGTCATTTGCCTTCATTTCGTCCCACACTTTTTGTGCCAAACGCTCTCTCTCTTGTTCGAAGTTATCGAGGTTGATGGTGCCAATGAGTTGGTAATAAACATCGGCAATGGCCATGATCTTGGTTTCCATTTTAGGTATAAACTCTTTGGAAACATGGCAGTCTGCGCAATCTGCTTTAACACCGTGACGATTTAAATAATGTGGCGATGCCTCATACTCTTCCACAATGGTATCCATC
The DNA here is from genome assembly GCF_023703465.1 of Echinimonas agarilytica. Taxonomy (NCBI): domain Bacteria; kingdom Pseudomonadati; phylum Pseudomonadota; class Gammaproteobacteria; order Alteromonadales; family Echinimonadaceae; genus Echinimonas; species Echinimonas agarilytica. The sequence continues at coordinate 994,342 of NZ_JAMQGP010000001.1, forward strand.
CCCACATGGCATGAATAACAAAACGCATTGGTGCTACTCGCTTCAATGGTGAAATGGAAGATGCCAAGGCCAATGGCACCTAACACTGCAAACACAAAACCGCCAATTGGAATCCCCAGCAACCACTTGGCTTTTGTTGGGGTCCAAAACCGACTCTTTTGATCGCTCATAAGCTTCGTCCTGAGTCAGCGGTTACTTCGAATCACTAGAGTAGCGAGCCTTGAAGTCTTTCTGTGCTTTGAGACGAGCCGCTTTCACTGAGTCTGGTTCATTGCCTGAGAACCATGCGTGTTCAGGGCGACTCAGTATTTCTTCGAGCACTTTATTCGCTTCCGCAGCAGCTTCGGTTTTACCCTCTTTTTCAGCATGTTCAACAATCTCGCGATACTGCGGAATGAGCTCAATGTAAAAACGTTCCGCAACTTCATACATGCCGTGCCACTGAACATAGTCAGGTGCCATCATCGCTGCGCCATGGCGCGCTCTACGTCCTTCGTGATGCCATAAGTAAAACCAAGTCCATTCAATTTCTTCATCGAACTGAGCGGCTGTGAGCAATTCATGCTTGGTCAGTACATCCATCAATGCCTTACCGGGGCGAGCAAATTTATCATTGTAAAGAATGACTAAGTTATCGAATTGCTCGTAGAAGTTTTCAACCCAAGGGCTTGTATGACATGACGTACAAACATTTTTCATGTCTGCTCTGCGCTCTTCCCAAGGTTTTACTTTTTTACCCGCCGCAATGGCTGAAGCATCAACTTTCTCAGAAATCGCAGGGCGCAGCGTCCAGCTGATCCGGTCGCCCACGTCATGTGTGATGGGTAGGTCGCGTGTAGCACTCATGTGACAAGTGGCACAGGTAGGGGCTGAATTATAATCTTCGCCGGGGATCCATTTAGGCGAGCTGAGGTTCATTTCATCCACGTGAGCAAAGAAATTAATACCGTGTTTAGATTCTTCATAAATTTCTTTTTGTGGATGGTCAGGGCCTAAGTGACATTTGCCACAGGCTTCTGGGCGGCGAGCTTGCTTCAGCGAGAACTCATGACGCTGGTGACATGCACTACATGCGCCTACCGAACCATCGGGGTTTAACCTACCAATCCCTGTATTGGGCCAAGTGGTGGGGTCAAGATCGCCATTTTCGAGTACTTTAATTTCTGTACCGTGACACTGCCAACAGCCAGACACAGCAGCAGGAGACTGGCCATTAAAAACCATTGCTCCTTCTACTACTTCAGCTAAAAAATTGTCCAACGAACCGAGGATTTGGCCTGCTTTTGCGTGATGACTTTTAGAAAATTCTTCGACTTCTGCTTCGTGGCAATTCGAACAATCTTTGGGAGAGACAATCACCGAGATATGGAAGTTTTCGTGCTTAATAGCGTCTTTGTCGGAAGGGTCGGCCTGGTGACATTCGTAACACCCAACGTTAGCGCCATAGTGTTTTGACTTACCCCATTGTTGATACAGGCCTGGGTTTAAATCTTTATGGCAGGTCGCGCACTGTTTACTTTCATCTGAAAGGGCTGCAAATGCGCCCATACTTTGGGCTTTGGGAGCAGCTGCATAGCTTAACGGTATCGCAAACATACATAGTATTGCGAAACACGCGCGTATCACACGAATCGTCATAGTCTGGCTTCCTTGTTGGATTTTCTTGTTCTAAGCGTGATACAGCTGCTTAATTTTTATCCACAATAATAGTTGGGTTTTTAAATGGAAGGAGGTCAAATGATTAAATTTATATGGCAGAAGCCTAGAGCCTAGACTCTATATTTGAGCATAACCTTGCTATCTAAGGGGATTACGAGACAAGCACGAAAAATATCAATCTGCCAAAGTGTGAAATAGAGCAGATCACAGCAGCTGAAACTCTTGAATAACTCGAAGGGTTGAACAAATAGGTTTTGGTGTTGAGAAAACAGAAGCGCTTTTCAGCGCTTCTATGAAGCGTGTCAAATGAAGGTGGAACTCACTACAGAATAAAGGGATGAAGATCGGCCGACTTTTTATCGAGCTGATGAATCGATTGAATACGGCGAACCGTCCGAGAGCGGCCTCGAATCAGCAGTGTTTCGGTTTCGGCAAGGTTGCCATTGCGCGTGACGCCACCAAGGAGTTCGCCTTTGGTGATGCCCGTTGCGGCAAATACCACTTTATCGGTACGTACCATTTCTTCAAGTGTGAGCACAACATTTGGCGTGACGCCCATGTCGCGACAACGTTCAACTTCCCAGCTGGCTAAGATACGATTCTCTTCAGTGTCGCCTTTGGCTTCTGTGCGGAGCATTAAACGGCCTTGCATATCACCGTCCATTGCGCGAATCACTCCGGCCGATACAACACCCTCAGGTGCTCCGCCTACGGTGTACATCACATCTACTTCGCTGTTGGGCATACAGGTGAGAATCGACAGAGCAACATCTCCATCGGGCTCTGAGAAAACACGGCAGCCCATTTTGTGAAGCTCTTTGACAAGAGCATCGTGACGTGGCTTCGCCAGCATAGCGACCGTAATGTCCGATAATGGCTTGTTTAATGCCTTTGATACATTCTCAATATTTTCGACAATCGACTTGTTCAGATCGATGGCCCCTTTAGCTCCCGGCCCTACAACGAGCTTTTCCATGTACATGTCGGGCGCTTTGAGGAAACTACCTTTTTCCGCAACGGCCATCACTGCCAAGGCATTGCCTTGACCCATAGCGGTCATTCGAGTGCCTTCGATGGGATCGACCGCAATATCAACGCCATCGCCGCCTTTCCCTACTTTTTCGCCAATATAGAGCATGGGCGCTTCGTCAATTTCCCCTTCACCGATGACAATTTCGCCATCAATCTCAACGTCGTTGAGCATTATTCGCATGGCCTTTACGGCCGCATCATCGGCTTTGTTCTTGTCGCCGCGTCCGAGCCACTGGTAAGCAGCTAATGCTGCGGCTTCTGTGACGCGTGAAAATTCAATGGCTAGTTCTCGTTTCATCGTGGGTTCCATGTTGGGGCGAGCGATCGGCATTAGTATGCACAAGATAAATTTAGCTTTCTTATCAAAGCACAATAAACCTGATTTGGTTTGGCATTTTACAGGGTAGGAGTATGCTAAATAAATGCCTTTTACTAAGTAGCCGTGTCGAATGCACTCAAAGTTTGCAGAAAAATTTCTTCAGCATGCCGCCATTACCGAATTAATGGATGATCTGAATGAAGGGGTTCAAACCCCAGGAATGTTGATGTTGGGAGGTGGGAACCCCGCTCAAATTCCTGATATCGCCGATGCGATAGACGCTGAATTACAGGCTCGAATGGAAGATGGTAGCCTAGTTCAGTCGCTGATGAATTATGACGGTCCACAAGGCAAAGACAGCTTTCGATTGGCACTTGCAGATGTGTTAACCGACTACTACGGAACGCCGGTGACGCCCGACCATATCGCCCTCACGAATGGCAGCCAAAGTGCATTTTTCTATTTGATGAATCTGTTTGCGGGCACCACATCAGATGGCGTCAGAAAGCGCGTCATGTTACCTGTGTGCCCTGAGTATATTGGTTATGGCGATTTGGGGGTTGAAGAGGGCCTGTTTTGCACCGTCAAGCCCCGCATTGAACTGCTTCCGAATCGAGAATTTAAGTATCACCCAGATTTTAACGCGCTTGAACTGGATGAATCCATTGGAGTGGTGTGCGTGTCTCGGCCAACCAATCCATCGGGCAACGTGGTGACTGACGATGAGCTAGCGGTGCTGGACCAAGCGTGTCGTTCGCATCAAATCCCGCTTATTATCGACAATGCCTATGGGGCGCCGTTTCCAAATATTTTGTTTGAGTCAGTTCAACCCATTTGGAATGACAACATCATTCTGTGTTTGAGTCTGTCAAAGTTAGGTCTGCCGGGCGCGCGATGCGGCATTGTTGTTGCTCGTCCGGAGGTCATCAAAGCGGTGAATAATCTCAATGCCATAATGGGCTTGGCTCCGGGCAGCGCAGGGCCCATCATAGCGCAAAACTGGGTACGCAATGGCGACATGCTCCGGTTAAGCAATGAAGTGGTCAAAACCTACTATCAGTCTAGAGCTCAGCAGGTTGCAGACTGGTTGAAACAAGCCATTCCCGATGAGCGTTTTCGGATCCACAAACCCGAAGGAGCGATTTTCTTATGGCTTTGGTTTGATGAACTTCCGGTCACGAGCCGAATGCTCTATCGTTTGCTTAAAGATAAAGGATTGCTGTTGGTGGCTGGCGAGCACTTCTTCCCAGGGTTAACCGAGCCATGGCCGCATAAATATCAATGCATGCGATTGTCATATGCAGCTCCTGAGAAACAAGTGATTGAAGGCATTAGTATATTGGCCAACGTCATTAACGAGCTATATCAGTAGCAGCCTGAGTTCCAGCGCATACGAATTTGTTCAATTCGGTACTGGAACTTAAACAAACGCAGCTTTCAAAATTCGACTGCCGAATAATTATGCGATGTAAGTGCAAAAAAATGCGTTAGGTCAGTGTAATTGCAGTTTGATCCCTCCTATAATCGGCGAACTTTTCATCAATATCCTTCTCGTAGCAACCACGCCTTTTAAGCGTGATCTCGAAAGGCAGCGATTTCAGCGGAGTACCTGATGGCTAAACCTGATTTAAAACCAGCGAACCCTAATTTTTCTTCTGGCCCATGTGCGAAACGTCCTGGCTATGATGTTAGTCAGCTCGATCTGTCGACTTTAGGTCGCTCTCATCGCTCAGCGATTGGTAAGAGCGCACTTCAAGAAACGATCGATAAAACAAAAGCTTTGTTAGGACTACCCGATGACTACCGTGTGGGCATTGTTCCAGCATCTGATACAGGTGCCATGGAAATGGTGATGTGGTCGATGCTAGGCGAGCGCCCGGTGGATGTCTTTGCATGGGAATCATTCGGTAAAGAATGGTTAACCGATGTAACCAAACAACTCAAAATCGAATCGAACAGCTACACCGCTGATTACGGCGAGCTGCCCGACTTTAATCAAGCTAACCCAGACAACGACATGATCTTCACATGGAATGGCACCACGTCAGGCGTATGTGTTCCGAATGCCGACTGGATTAGTGATGAGCGCACAGGCTTGTCTATTTGTGATGCAACGTCGGCTGTATTTGCAATGGATATGCAGTGGGACAAGCTCGATGTGATCACCTTTAGCTGGCAGAAAGTTCTGGGTGGCGAAGGGGCGCATGGAGTTCTTATTTTAAGTCCTAAAGCCGTTGCTCGTCTTGAGTCTTACCAGCCTCCACGCGCTTTACCTAAGATTTTCCGTTTGGCCAAAGGTGGCAAGTTAATCGAAGGCATTTTTGAAGGCGCCACAATCAATACGCCTTCCATGTTGTGTGTGGCTGACTGTCTTGATGCTCTGAATTGGGTGGACAGCATTGGCGGCGCGCCAGCGTCGATTGCAAAATCAAAGCAAAACCTAGCCGTCATTGAGCAGTTTGTTGCGGCGCATGACTGGATTAGCTTTTTGGCTCAAACCGAACAAACGCGTTCAAATACATCGGTGTGTTTAACGCTGGATGCGACAGCCGATCAAGTGAAAGCTTTGGTTAAATTGCTGGGCCAAGAAGGTGTTGCCTTAGATATTGGTGCTTATCGCGATGCGCCTGCAGGCCTTCGAGTTTGGTGTGGAGCAACGGTCGAAGCGAGTGACTTAGAAGCATTAATGCCTTGGTTAGCGTGGGCTTATGCAGAAGTGACCACAGCCTAGTTTTCATTTAACGGATATTAAGGAATTCAAGGATGCACTCAATTCGAACTTACAACGCGATTAGCCCAACAGGTCTATCGCTGTTCCCTTCAGATAGTTACCACGTTGATAGCGTCGTAGGCGAACCCGACGCCATTATGTTACGCAGCCACAACCTTCATCAGGAATCTTTTCCTGATAAGGTTAAAGCGATTGCACGTTGTGGTGCGGGTGTGAACAACATTCCAATCGAACAATGTACAGAGCAAGGCATCGTGGTGTTTAACACTCCTGGCGCCAATGCAAATGCGGTAAAAGAGCTGGTGTTGGCGGGTATGTTAATGTCATCGCGCAACTTATCTACTGCAGCAGAGTTTTGTCAGAACTTAGACCAATCACTTGCCATTGAAGACTTCAACAAGTTGGTTGAAGGCGGGAAGAAGCGGTTTGTGGGCTCTGAACTCACGGGTAAAACCTTGGGGGTGATAGGCCTAGGCGCAATCGGAGCAAACGTGGCGCATGCTGCATTGGCGTTGGGCATGAAGGTTGTAGGCTATGATCCTGTGTTGTCGGTTGACGCCGCTTGGCGCTTATCTTCAGAGGTTGAGAGGGCCGATAATCTGCCTTCTTTATTGGCTCGGTGTGACTTTGTTACAGTTCACGTGCCTGCCAATGAATATACCGTTAACATGCTGAATGCAGAAAATTTGGAGCAAGCAAAGCGCGGTTTGGTCATTTTGAACTTTGCGAGAGGCACAATAGTCGAAGAAAATGCGATTGTTTCTGAGATAGAAAGTGGTCGAATTCATCGTTATGTGAGCGATTTTCCGTCGGCTCAACTAATGGGTCGAGAGCAGGTTATTTTATTACCTCATCTTGGTGCAAGCACCGGTGAAGCGGAAGATAACTGCGCTCAAATGGCGGCTCGCCAGCTGATGGACTTCTTGGAGAACGGCAATATCAAAAATTCCGTCAACTTCCCTGAAATCCACTTGAGCCGTACAGAAGGGCATCGAATTGCGTTTGCCAATGACAACGTGCCTAAGGTATTAAGTACCGTTTTAGCTGTGTTGTCAGACATGGATATCAACGTCATCGACATGCTCAATAAAAGTCGTGGCGAAATTGCGTATACCATTCTGGATGTGGAACATTTACCCACCGACGACCTCATCCAAGCTATAGAAAATATCGAACACGTTTTCCATGTAAATGTCTTCTAAATAACTTCGCCCACGGTTTCTACCGTGGGCAAAATTGCATGTCCATAACTTGCGGATGTTACCGTTAAGCGCAATTTGTTGATTTAATGTAAGTGTCTGGTTTAAATAGAATTGCTAGTCAAATTATTCATTTTCCAGTATTCCGATTTAGCTCACATTGTTTGCTAGTAAATGTATTTTATGAACCTCAAAAACAAATATCGTTATTGTTCCAGCTTTTGACTGTTCTAGTCTGAATTCAGGCCCGAATATGTTTGCCCCGCACAACAGTTCGCCACATTTAACAAGGAACATAATTATGCGAGTACTACTATCTGTAATGATTGGCTGCATTGCGCTGATATCTTCACCTGTGATGGCAAAAGTAAAAATAGGAATGGCGATTGACGACCTGCGTTTAGAGCGTTGGCAAAAAGACAGGGACTACTTTGTTGCCAAAGCCGAAGCGCTTGGAGCAAAGGTCTATGTACAGTCTGCGAACGGCAATGAAACGACTCAAATTTCCCAAATTGAAAATATGATTGCGCGCGGCGTTGATGTGCTTGTCATTATTCCTTACAACGGCGAAGTGCTTGGCAATGTTGTAAAAGAAGCCAAACGTGATGGCATTAAAGTCATATCGTACGACCGCTTAATTAAGAATGCTGACATCGACCTTTATGTGTCATTTGATAATGAGAAGGTCGGTGAAATTCAAGCGACTGCTTTAACCTCGATTAAAGACAACGGCAATTTCTTTATGATGGGCGGTTCGCCTGTAGACAATAACGCTCACTTGTTCCGAAAGGGCCAAATGAACGTTATTCAGCCATTGGTTGATGCGGGTAAAATTAACATTGTCGGTGATCAATGGGTGGATTCTTGGTTGGCCGAAAATGCATTAAAAATTATGGAAAATGCGCTGACAGCAAACGACAACAACATCGATGTAGTTGTGGCCTCAAATGATTCAACCGCGGGGGGCGCCATTCAAGCACTTGAAGCGCAAGGTCTCTCTGGAAAAGTACTTATTTCTGGTCAAGATGCAGAAATTGCAGCGGTACGCCGCGTTGTTGCTGGCACGCAAACCATGACGGTTTACAAGCCGATTAGCAACTTGGCTGAAAAATCAGCTGAACTTGCATTCGCATTAGCCAAAGGCGAAACCTTAAACACCACTGCCGAAATCGATAACGGATTCAAGACGGTGCCTTCTTATCTGTTAGAGCCTATTGCGGTCGATAAGTCCAACATTGACGCAACCATCATTGCTGACGGTTACCATTCTAAAGCAGACGTATATCAAAAATAATATTGCCTGATGTAGCGGTGGCCGGCAAAGCCACCGCCTAGGAGTTTTCATGTCCCAAGCAATGCTTGAAATGCGTGACATTATTAAAGAATTTAGTGGTGTTAGAGCATTAAATGGTGTCGATCTGTGCCTTAATCCTGGCGAAGTGGTTTCGTTATGTGGTGAAAATGGATCGGGTAAATCAACACTAATGAAAGTTCTATCTGGTATTTATCCGAAGGGTGAATATCAGGGAGAGATTAAGCTCGATGGCCAGACCTATGAAGTCTCAGGCATCAAAGATGCCGAACGAAAAGGCATTGCCATTATTCACCAAGAATTGGCGTTGATTAAAGAGCTAACCATTCTTGAAAATCTATTTTTAGGTGATGAAATCAGCCAATTTGGTGTGCTAAATCATACTCAGATGTATAAAAAAGCACAGACCATGCTGGAGCGTGTGGGTCTCACTATGTCGCCCGACACTCCGATTCTAGAATTGGGCGTGGGCCAGCAACAGTTAGTCGAAATTGCAAAAGCCTTGGGCAAAAATGCACGAATTTTGATTCTTGATGAGCCAACCTCCTCACTCACTGAAAGCGAAACTGAAGTTTTGCTGAACATTGTGATGCAGTTGAAGTCGGAAGGTGTCAGTTGTGTGTATATCTCGCACAAACTGAACGAAGTTTTAGCGATTTCCGATGGCGTATGCGTCATTCGAGATGGTGACCATATTGGTACTCGTTCTGCCGCTGACTTAACCCAAGATGACATTATCACCATGATGGTTGGACGAGAGCTCACAGAGTTATTTCCACGAGAAGAGCACGACATTGGAGAGGTGTTGCTGGAAGTGAACAATGCCAATGCATGGCATGCTAGTAATCAACATATCAAGCTGGTTGATGATGTCTCGTTCGAGATCCGAAAAGGCGAGATTTTAGGCGTGTCGGGACTCGTCGGAGCTGGTCGAACAGAGCTTATGCAATGTATCTTTGGCTGTTACCCTGCTCGTTACCAAATCGACATTTGTATGAATGGCGAAGGGGTTGATATATCAACACCGCGCGAAGCAATGGACCAAGGGATTACCATGGTGCCTGAAGATCGCAAGCGTCATGGCATTGTGCCGATTATGTCGGTAGGTTCAAACATCACGCTGGCGAGCCTATCCTCGTTTGGCAATTGCATGGGGCAGCTCAATGAAGCCCAAGAGCATGCTGAAATCGACCGTGCAATTGCTCGTTTAACCGTCAAGACAGCCACGCCAGAGCAAGAAATTCGCTCTTTAAGTGGCGGCAACCAACAAAAAGCGATTCTTGCGAAATGTTTGATGCTCAATCCTAAGGTTCTAATTTTAGATGAACCAACACGCGGTATCGATGTGGGTGCCAAATATGAAATTTACAAATTGATGTTTACGCTCGTCAAACAAGGTATGGCGATCATTATGGTGTCGTCTGAACTGCCCGAAGTCTTGGGTATCAGTGACCGAGTGTTGGTCATGCACGAAGGCAAATTAAAAGGCAACCTTGTGAATAACGAGTTGACTCAAGAACAAGTGATGGATTGCGCGCTTACGGAAACAGGTGGTAACTAAAATGTCTCATGCAAGCTCCTCAATAATGGCAAAAATCAAAGCCATTAACTTACAAACCTTAGTCATGGTTGGCGCGATTATCGCTATCGCTATCTTCTTTAGCATTGCCACCGAGGGTGACTACCTTACAACTCGAAATATTTCGAACTTACTGCGTCAAACTGCAATCACTGGCATTCTAGCCATTGGTATGGTGTTTGTGATTGTCTCGGCTGAAATTGACCTATCGGTCGGCTCCATGATGGGACTGCTCGGTGGTGTCGCTGCAATTCTTGATGTGTGGTACGGCTGGCCGCTCCCGTTAACGATCGTGGTGACGCTCATTGCAGGCTTGCTATTGGGCAGTTGGAATGGTTGGTGGGTGGCGTACCGCAAAGTGCCTTCGTTCATTGTGACTCTGGCCGGTATGCTGGCATTTCGTGGCATATTAATCGGTATTACGGGCGGTACAACCGTCGCACCAACCTCCGATGCCATGGGCATCATGGGCCAAAGTTACTTGCCGAATACCATCAGCTTAGTGATTGGTGCGGTTGCCTTTGCATTGTTTGTCACCTGGGTACTACGCACCCGTTCACAACGTCAACAGCACAAGCTCGATGTGCGCCCAATGGCGCAACAGTTATTGGGTTTAGTCGCCGGAGCGCTTGCGCTACTGGTGTTGTTATTGGTGTTGAATGACTATCGGGGTGTGCCAACGCCAGTGTTAATCTTAGCGGGCCTCATGATTGTGTTGGGGTTTATTGCAAAGAAAACCGCATTTGGTCGCCGAGTTTATGCAGTGGGTGGCAACTTAGAGGCAAGCCGCTTATCGGGTTTGAGTGTTGAACGCATAAAAATGGGCGTATTTGCACTGAATGGTTTGATGGTTGCGATTGCCGCTCTGATCTTAAGTTCACGCTTAGGTGCAGGCTCGCCTTCTGCTGGTAATATGGCCGAACTCGATGCCATTGCTGCTTGTGTAATTGGCGGCACCAGCTTAGCCGGTGGCGTAGGAACTGTGTTTGGTGCGGTATTGGGCGCGCTTATCATGGTAAGTCTAGACAATGGCATGAGCATGCTTGATGTACCCACGTATTGGCAGTATGTGGTGAAAGGCTCCATCTTATTGCTTGCAGTATGGATGGACGTGGCCAGTAAAGCCAAACGATAATCATCTTTGTGAAAAAGAGCCGGTAACGCCGGCTTTTTTATATCAAACTGTTCACCTTACGCGTGTTCTGCGCGATTGCTTCCATGCTGAAAAATGTGATGTATACCATTTGCTGACATAGTTAGCCAATTTGGCCAAGGTCAGCCGCTTATCTGTGACTAACATCGAGCTTCTATGCCAAGGCATGATGCCGTTCAAATGGCCATGTATTAAGGATTCTAGTGACAATTTTCAACTTCAAGTCAGCCGTGCTCACGGTAGTGGTGGGCGGACTTTTCAGTGTGTCTGCTGTTGCGGGCAAGCCAAATAGCAATACCAAGCCTTACCCCTACAATAATCCGGTCATTCAACATATGTACACAGCCGATGCTGCACCCCATGTGATGCCCGATGGTCGCGTCTGGATGGCTACATCAGTGGATCATGAAGAAGGCGGCAACTACAGCACAATGCACGAGTACCATACTTTTTCCAGCGCAGAGCTCACGAAGTGGACCGATCATGGCTCGGTACTTCACCTTGACGATGTCATTGAAAAAGAAAATCCAAAAGTAGATGACTGGGCATTGTGGGCGCCAGACTTAGTGTATCGAGACGGTAAGTACTATCTGTTTTATCCCGTGCATATTTTACATCGCCAAATCAAAAATCCACCATCGGGTTGGCCGGTGGGCAAAACAACCTATATTGCCGTAGCAGTCGCAGACTCCCCCGATGAAAAATTTACCGTGATTCAACACAAGATCCCCATGAGTGAGGGCATGGATCCAGCCGTATTTATTGACGATGATGATCAGGTTTACATGTACTGGAGTGATCAGTATGTTGTTGATGGCGTGGTGCATGGCGTACTTAAGTATGCGCGCCTAAAAGACAATATGATTGAACTAGCAGAAGCGCCTAAAACACTCGATGTAGGCGCCGATCATTTCATGGAAGCCGCGTGGATGCATAAGCGCAAAGGGCGCTATTACTTCAGTTACCACACTCATTATCAAAAGCCTATTTCCCCTCAAAACCCAGATGATCCAGAGCGAATGAAATCACACCTCGATTACTCTTGGGGCGATAGCCCAACAGGGCCGTTGGCATATGGCGGTGTCATGAATAAAGAGATTGGTGTGGGTGTGCCAACCGATACTTTAATGCCAAAAGGTGACGTTGTGCCTTGGCGACTCACCCAATCTAATCACGGCGGTATCGTGGAGTTTCATGGCCAAGATTACTTGTTTTATCATTCCTCCGCTTTGTCATCATGGCGGCAAGATGAATTCAAAGGCCCAGGAACTTGGACGCAACGATCGGTGTCGATCGACAGCTTAAATTACACAGATGGTGGCCGAGTTATTCCAGTACAACAAACGCTCGAAAGCGTTTCTCCGGTCACGGTGAAACAGCCTTTTGAAATAGACTTTGGCACCGTGTCATTTGGCCCCAAAAATCAGATTAAACTCGCGCAGGTCGAGTTAGGTTCAGGGTATTACTACTTTGATGCCACGATCACACCGGCTGATATCGATGGCAGAATTGAAATTCGACTCGATCACGCCAACGGCCCGCTTGTGGGGACCATTGTGTTAACCGAACAGCGCCTGAAAGCGCGTCATGGGCTGGTGGATACCTTTGTACGAGATGCCAAAGGCACTCGTGATGTGTATTTAATACATCACCCTGAACACAAACACGGCAGCGTTTCTTTATCTGGCGCGCGTTTCTTCGCGGGCCATCCCAAGGGCTTGTAAGTAGAAAAAGGCCACAGAGATCATGCTTGTGGCCTTCCATCTAAATTTAGTCTGCCAAGTAGTACTGCACGGTTGAAACCACGCGAACCTTTTTAATGTGAGGGCTATTGTGGTCGCGTGCGCTGATCGAAAATTGGCCTTGATTCGCCAACTTTATTTTGCCCAGCGAGCTTTGGCTATCCTCGGCAAATTTTAACGCAACTTCACGTGCATTCTTGGTGGACTGTTCCACCATCTCTGGTTTGATGGCATTGAGTTGGGTGTACAAATATTGCGTGCTGTAAGCGTTGCCCAAAAAGGTAATACCTTGTTTGCCTAAATCCGACAGCTTACTCATGCTTTGGCGAACGATATCAACGTCAGTACTGTAAACCGTTACCGTTTGCATCGCGCTGTATCGAAATTCGGTGCCGGAGTTATTGCCATAAGATTGTGCTTTTTTATCTGTAATTGCGGGAGGCGCAGTGGTTAATGCACCCTCATCAATGCCATTGAGGATCAGAAAAGCTCTAATTTTGTCAGCGTTGTCTTGCACGTCTTGGTAGAGCTGTTGCAGGTCATTGCTGGCAGCACTGAACTGAATTGGCCACACCACAACATCTGCCGCTACTTCTTTTTCTGCTAGACCTTTCACCGTCACTACCCGGTCGTATGAGCGGTATTTAGAAACGGCCTCTGGCAGTGCATTTGCCACACACCACAAACCGATTATAAGGCCAAGTGCCAAGAGTGCTGCGGGTACAATCGATAACTTCATTGCGTGTTTCCTTTTGGAAGTTAGGCGGAATTCTAACGACGAGTGTAGAACGATTTTAAGTTAAATAGATCACGACTTTCCAGAAAACGTTTTCAATTTTTTAACTTGTATGTTTATATTGATGAAAGCGCTTACATTGAGTTTGTGGTGAATAGCGAATATCAACAATAGCGCGCTTGAAATACATTAGAATTAACCACTAAAGGTGATGTGAATGACTCCCAACTCTCTCAAAAAATTATTTCTAAGCACAGCGGTTGCCATTGCGCTCGCTGGTTGCGGAAGCTCAGGTGGAACAGCCGATCCAGCATCAAATGAAGTGTCTTTAGTGGACGCCAAAATTCGCGTCAACCAACAAGGTTATCCTTCAAAAGGTCTTAAAAGAGCAACGATTGTTAGTCAATCGACTGAATCGCTTACATGGCAATTAATGAACGACACTCGCGTGTTGGCATCCGGCACCACCAAGGTATTTGGCAATGACGCAGCATCGGGTGAACATATTCATCAAGTAGACTTTAGCAGCGTTCAACAAGCGGGCTTCCACCATCTTGTTATTAATGCAGGCACACCAAACGAAGTGTCTCGAAACATCACAATTGAAGACGCGCTGTATCAAGATTTGTATACCGATGCTGCAAAGTTTTTCTATTTGCATCGCATGGGCGAGCCCATTGAAGCGCAATACTTGAGCAACCCAGCCTATGCCCGCAAAGCGATTCACCCCGGTGACGATAGCATTGCTTGCTATCAAGATTGGTGTGGTAAAGACACACGACTGAATGTGAAAGGTACCTGGTATGACGCTGGTGATTTTGGCATGTATTCAGTCAACTTTGCGCTGACAGCGTGGACGCTTTTGAACGCCTATGAATTTGGCGCAATTGACTACAAAGACGGTGATTTAAACATTCCTGAAAGCGGCAATTCAATGCCTGATTTACTGGATGAAATTCGGTTTGGTTCAACTTTTATGGCCGGCATGTTGCCACCCACAGGTCAGCTAGCCAGTCACAAAGTTCACAACCAAAATTGGAGTGGTTTTGAAGGCAATATCGATCTTGAAAACGCAATGGAGCGTTATGCGCAGCCCGGTTCCACTGCCGCAACATATGCCGTAGCGCGCAACGCTGCACAGCTAGCGCGTGTTTATGCATCGTATGATGCCACCTATTCTGCGCACCAATGGCAAGTTGCAAAAGATGCTTGGCAGCGTGCAGAAACGTTACCCGTCACCTACTACACCAGTGAGACCCCCGACTCTACCGGTGGTGGTGACTATGACGATGAGAATGTCGTTGATGATCGTTATGCCGCTTCAGCTGAATTATGGGCCACGGCCATTGCGTTAAAATCGCAAGAGGTCGCTACCTTTGAAGCGGCTACGCGTGAATCAGCAGATTTCTTAAACTTGGATCCAAGTGGTTCTCAACAGTGGCAGCAAGTGCAAGGAGCAGGTTCACTGACGTTATGGTTGCACCGTGAGGCGGTGGGCTTATCTGAAGCGGAACAAGCCACATTGCAAGGCAATATTGTGGCCACGGCGCAGTTAGCGCAACGTCAATTGAGCAAAAGCGGTTACCCAATGGTGTACAACCCGAATGCGGGTGAAGCCGATGAAGGATGGCCTTGGGGTTCTAACTCATCGTTTCTTAACCGATTAATGGTGGTGAGCTATGCCCACAACATGACCGATAATCGCGCGTATCTAGAAACTGTCTATCAAGGCATGGATTACCTCATGGGTAACAATCCGCTTAACCTAAGCATGATCACAGGTTACGGAGACCACTATGAAGTGGACTTGCATGACCGCATTTTCTACTCATTGCTTCGTGACCAAGGTGTTGCATTCCCGAAAGGCTGGGTTGCAGGTGGTCCACTCACCGGTTGGAAAGGCTGCGATAACGCCACTCCAGATAGCGGCCCAAATGCCAAGCGTTATGCAGCTTTTGGAACCGCGCCAGAAGCATGGTGTTCTAAAGAAGTTGCGATTAACTGGAATAGCCCCTTGGTATGGGTTGCAGCTTACTTAGAAGGCAATCCGCTATAGCACTGACTATTGCGTACAAAAAAAAAGGATGCTTGATGCATCCTTTTTTATGGCGTTATTTAGCTTCACAGCAGGTTAAATTTTGATGATGATCTGACGCCGATACAACCAAAGGCACAGACACCAAAATAGGCTGACTTGAATCGCAGCAAACAATAAAGAAGCCGCCTTTAGCGACATAAAGCCCGCTAGCTGCTGCCATAAAAAGGTGTATAAATCGACTGCGCCGGCATTGCTTTGAACTGAAATAGCCCACAAGCTTGTCGCCAATAGCCACGACATGATGTATGCAAACAACGGATTCATGCCATAAACCTGCCATACAAACGCAAACCGCTTGCTTCGCCCTACGTCAACTAAGCCAATTAACAACGCGAGTATCGCCAAAGCCATGGCCGAAGACACCAGAACATACGAGCTAGTCCACAAACTCTTATTGATAGGAACAAGCACAGATACCGCATACCCAAGCAACAAACAGATCACGGCGGCTGTGATTAAAAATCGAATTCCCTGAAAGTGCGATTTCATCTGACTCAAACGCCGCGTGGCCTCGTAACCTATGAGTACATTCACAATCGCAGGCATGGTAGAGAGCAACCCTTCGGGCTCAAATGTCACACCATTCATTTGCCACATATGTTTTTCACCGAGTATGGCCATATCAACATGACGAACAAGATTGCCTTCCAGGCCCCAAGGTAGCCAACTGCCCTGAATGAGTACCATGGGATAGCCAATTAAAATGACCACAGATACAGCATACAACCCCTTGAAGGGCAGTAATTGCACTAAAATACCCGCTGCGATAAAGCAAAGTCCGATGCGCTGTAAAACACCCATGACGCGTAGATGATCTAAATCCAACAGTAAAAAATTATAGACATTGAGCGCAACGCCAATTGCAACAATAACCGTGCCACGCTTTACGCACCTCATCAGCGCTTGCGGCGTAGTAAGTCGTTCCAGCTTCTTGCGTGAGAAATGCATGGCTGAACCTAATATGAACAAGAAGAACGGGAAGATTAAATCGGTGGGCGTACAGCCATGCCACGCAGAATGGAGCAACGGCCAATACACATGGGCCCAAGAGCCTGGGGTA
Source organism: Echinimonas agarilytica (assembly GCF_023703465.1). Lineage (NCBI taxonomy): Bacteria > Pseudomonadati > Pseudomonadota > Gammaproteobacteria > Alteromonadales > Echinimonadaceae > Echinimonas > Echinimonas agarilytica. Next base: position 1,010,962 of record NZ_JAMQGP010000001.1, read on the forward strand.
TTCACTAAAATCATCGCTGCAATGGTTAGGCCCCGAAACACATCTAATGCAACAAAGCGGGTCGGTGAGTTCACTCAAGGTACTTAATCATAATTTACAAAGTAAAATAAGTTTAAGTGAGGTGGCTTGAATAATCCACCTTCATTCGATCATTGTGCGAACCAATCAACAATTATGGCGTGACAGCCATTGTGCAAACTCAGGTAAATGGTCGGCCATCGCATCTGGGTGAACGAGCAGTGAAGTGTGGTCGTAATCATGTCGATTGCCATTTTTCTTGCTCAGCAGGGTAAATTTGGCGGTGTGATTACAGCTATCCTTCAAAAACGCTTTCACATCAGCGGGGTTGCCCAACACATGGTCGGCTTTGCCCGCTAAAAACCATGTCGCCGGCCAAGCGGTTTTTCGAGCAGCAGATTGATAACAAAAGCCATCACGGTCTTTCCATGGCTGACCATTAACCCACTTCACATTGTCCAATAGCGATTGCGTGGTCTCGTTGTCCATGCCTAACTTAAAGCGTTGTGCGGGCAAGAATCCGTATCGTTTAGTGAGCCAAGGACATATTCGGTTCCAAACTAAGTTCACGTAGAGCGGCTTTTTTGGGTGTTGACTGTAAATAGTTTTCTTTGATGCAAAGCCGCTTAAAGTGATGACCTGATGCTGACGTTGCGGATAACGAGCATAATGGCTTGCCATCAAAATAGTGCCCCACGAATGGCCCACCCAATGCATGGCTTGGTGATGCTGAGCCATAATATAGTCGTGGATCAGCGGTATTTGTTCGTTAATGACTTCACTTTGGCCATATGACTCCCCGCCTTGAATGCGCGGCTCACTTTGGCCGTTGCCAAACACATCTAAAATATAAACAGGATGACCTCTGCGCGCTAAAAAACAGCCTAACCCCTTGCCCGACTTGGTATAAAAAACACGGCCATTGCTCATGCTGCCATGAAGCATGAGTACAGGGTTTGCCGCGTTTGTGTTGGCAGATTCGATTTTACGAATGTGCAAATGGCCATTGCGGTAGGGCAGAAAAATAGACTCTTGGTGAAGATCAGACATAGCACTCAAACGGTTAAGGCAACGCGAGTCAGTTTGACAGGTAAGACCAGATCAACAAAGAGTGAAATATCAGACTGTGATGCAGCTCGAAATAATCCGCTGCATGAGCCATTCAGCGCAGCAATGTGCGCTGTTCAAATTCGCACAATTACAGCTTTACGGTTAGAGACGGCCCAAAAAAAAGCCAGTTCACACAGGAACTGGCTTCGGTCGGTCTTTTAAAAGACTCAACTGTTAGTGAAGGATACGCGTTTTGATCGTGCCTTCAATGGTTTTCAAGTGCTCTAACGCAGCTTGAGCATCTTTGGTGTCAACGTCGATCACCACATAACCCAACATGTCATCGGTTTGCAGGTATTGCGCTGCGATGTTCACGCCTTTTTCAGCAAACGCCAAGTTAATTTGAGTCAAAATACCAGGCTTGTTCTCGTGAATATGGAGCAAGCGGCTGCAATCTGTGTGCAATGGCAAAGATACTTCTGGAACATTCACAGCCGACAACGTTGAACCGTTGTCGCTGTATTTAGCTAATTTACCCGCCACTTCAATACCAATGTTCTCTTGCGCTTCTTGAGTACTACCACCCACATGCGGCGACAAAATAACGTTGTCGATACCGCGCAACGCCGATACAAACTCTTCTTTGTTTGATTTTGGCTCCACAGGGAATACGTCGATTGCCGCACCGCCAATGTGCTTCGCGTTTAACGCATCTGCCAAGGCATCAATATCAACAACGGTGCCGCGAGCAGCGTTGATGAAAATAGCGCCTTTTTTCATGGCTGAAAATTGTGGTGCACCAAACATATCTTTGGTTTGGAGCGTTTCTGGTACATGCAACGAGATCACGTCGGCTTGAGCCAACAAATCATTCATTTCAGGTACTTGAGTGGCATTACCCAGCGGCAACTTGGTTTCTACATCGTAGAACTTCACGCGCATACCTAAGGTTTCAGCCAAAATACCTAACTGAGTTCCAATGTGGCCGTAACCAATAATACCCAGTGTTTTACCACGAACTTCCCAGCTACCAACGGCACTCTTGAGCCATTCCCCGCGATGTGCTTTAGCACTTTTTTCTGGAATGCCACGCATCAACATAATGGTTTCGCCCAACACCAACTCGGCCACACTGCGAGTGTTCGAGAAAGGTGCATTGAATACTGCAATACCGCGCTTCTTCGCCGCTTGCAAATCAACTTGGTTGGTACCAATACAGAAACACCCTACGGCAATCAGCTTTTTCGCTTCAGCCAATACTTTTTCAGTCAGGTTGGTACGTGAACGAATACCAATAAAGTGAGCATCTTTGATCTTTTCGATCAGCTCATCTTCTGGCAATGAAGTCGCAATCGATTCAATGTTTGAGTAGCCAGCATTGTTGAAGGTTTCAACAGAACTAGGGTGTAAGCCTTCAAGAAGAAGAATACGAATTTTGTCTTTATCGAGTGAAAATTGTTGCATCGTGGTGTCTCTGAGTTTTGCGATTATTGAGTAAGCGTGACGACGCCGTCTTCCGTGCCTAATAGGCATACGTCGGCACCGCGATGGGCAAACAGGCCATTGGTCACGACGCCCGTGATCATGTTTATTTCCTGCTCGAGCTTGGTCGGTTCCATGATTTGTAGGTTGTACACATCTAAGATCACATTGCCGTTATCGGTGATCACGCCCTCGCGCCATACCGGATCGCCACCAAGCTTCACCAGCTCGCGGGCAACATAACTACGTGCCATTGGAATCACTTCAACCGGAAGCGGGAAGTCTCCCAATATGCCAACCTTTTTACTGCCATCAGCAATACACACGAACTTTTTAGCAACCGCAGCGATAATTTTTTCGCGGGTTAAAGCAGCACCGCCGCCTTTAATCATGTGCATGTGTTCGTTAATTTCATCGGCCCCGTCTACATAAACCTCAATTTCATCCACTGCATTGAGTTCGTAAACTGGAATACCATAAGACTTCAATTTCTCTGTCGAGGCGTCTGAGCTTGACACCGCGCCTTCGATTTTATGCTTGATTGTGGCCAAAGCATCAATAAAGTGGCTGGCGGTAGAGCCTGTTCCAACACCGACTACAGTGTCTTCTTGCACGTATTCTAACGCAGCCCAACCAACGGCCTTTTTGAGTTCATCTTGAGTCATAAGAACGATCACCTGAAAGCAATGAGCGCGCATTATATCCGAATAGTGGGCTCGCTGAGAATAGACGTTTAGACGTCTTTTTGATCATTCTTAATAATTATTGATGGTGTGACCACTTGATCTAGCGGAACATCCCAATTTGCAACGGGCAATTTCGCCACTTTTTGGCAGTCGTGTGCAACGCCAATTAATGCCGATTTAGCATGGCGTTGCTGTTGCCAAGACGCCAAAGTGCGGTCGTAATAGCCGCCTCCCATACCCATTCGGTTGGCTTGATCATCAAACCCCACTAAGGGCAACACCATGCAATCGAGATGTGCCACGGGCAACACATCGAGCACGTTGAGCTGGGGTTCGAAGATGCCGTAACAGTTGCGAACCATCGGCGTGGTTGGCTCGTAGCGTAAAAAGAGCAGGTGATGCTTAGAAAACGGGTGAAGTACCGGTACGGTCAGTGTTTTGTGCTCATGCCAGCACCAATGAATCAGAGGCGCTAAGTCAATTTCGCCATCGCCGGCCAGATACACTGCAAGCGAATTTGCATGCTTAATAGCATCGACTTGCTGAAGATTTTCAAGCAATGCATGGCTTGCAAGGCTCTGCTGCTTGGCACTTAACCCTTGGCGCTGCTGGCGTAATTGTTTTCTAAGGGCAGCACGAGTGGCCATTAAGTCAGTCATTTAACAAAAGCTCCAAACCAAAAGGTACATCTGAAGTTTGCCACAAAGCATGTGAGCAGCACATCTTTTGAAAAAGCGATTGGCGCGGGAATTTAATAATGACGTTTGAGTGAAACGTTGTGCGAGATGAACGAATAAGAGATAGGTGCCCCAAGGTGCCGCTGCATGGCGTCTGCCCTTGAACCATATGGTTCAAGGCGGAATAACAATCATTTGCCGCAGGCTTCTCAGTTTAGTCTGAGCTTGCACAATAGCACGTGAAGCTATCCCTAAAAGAAAGATTATCGGCTCAGGGACTTAACCTGCTGGCCAACACCCCAGGGTAACTGTCTGCAAGTTGCCTTGCTGACACCTGTTATTGTTCGCAGTTTTCTAACCGTTGTCAACCATTGTCCGAGGCTTGTTCAGTGCGCGTTCAACTGTGGCCTGTAAGGTTTTGATTCGACTATCCATTGACTTAATATAAGCCTCGCTTCGGCGTTGTTCCAACAACAAGTCATGGCTCAAATTTAAAGCAGCGAGCAACGCAATTTGCTCAATATTGTGTTGAGAGCGCTCGCCACAGAGTTGTTCAAGTTTTTGCTCTAAAATGGCCGCAGCTTCTCTTAAATCGTGAGTTTCTTCTTCGGCACAGCGCATGGTGAACTTACGCCCAAGCAACTTAATTTCAAACTCTTCGTTGGTCATCCTCATTTGGCCCTGCTGGTCGTCCTAGTCCTTCTCTAAGGGTAGACGCTATATCGTTGCTATTGTGCAATATTGAATTAATCGGTCAATTGAATTTCAAAGGCATCGAACCAATGTCTGAACGAGGGGCACAAGTATCTCAGCTTTTGAGAGGTTCGATGGGTGTCAAAAAGCTGATTAATTCGTTCTGTGCGGTTGGTGCGAACAGTACGTGGTGATAGCATATCAACACTATTTTTTAGAGGGACGGTGTATGTACCAGGCTCCTAGTTTATTTGAGGCGTTAACAGAAGCCCTCAATAGCAAATCTTTATTGACTGACGCCGCTGAAGTTCACGGCATTATTGTGGGTCAGTTGAGCGGTGGTTTAGCGCACGAAGATGAATCGTGGCGTGCCAGCTTGGTGGACCTTGTCAACAACGGTGAAGCATTGCCCGTTGAAGTGATGCGCCTTGTGGACGACATGCGTAACGTGACGCTTGAAAATTTAATGGACGATCAACTCGGGTTTCGTTTATTGCTCCCCGACGATAGCGCGCCTTTTGAAGAGCAAATTGTAGCCACAACACAATGGGTTCAGGGTTTTTTAGCGGGCTTTTCTATTGCTCAACCTCAACTCAAAGATGCCAGCGAAGACTTGCAAGAATGCATTCGTGATTTGAGTGAAATTGCCTTATTAGATGTGCCAGAAGATCCCGACGAAGAATCTGATATTGCCTTAAACGAGCTGCATGAATACATCCGTATTGCCGCCATGATGGCGTTTGCCGAATTTGGTTTGCCGCCGAACAAAGCCCCTGAAAAACCAGCGCTTCACTAAATCGAGTTGTCCGCCATGAAATCTTTGCCGATCGATGTTTACGCACAGCGCCGCCAGCGCCTATTGTCACAAATGGGCGAGCATAGCATTGCAATTTTACCCGCAGCCCAAGAGCTGACTCGCAGTCGCGATACTGAATACGCGTTTCGCCAAGACAGCTATTTCTACTATCTCTCAGGGTTCAACGAGCCCGATGCATGGTTGGTGTTAAAACCAGCTACAGCCACCGAAGTTGAGCAAAGTATTCTATTTTGTCGTGATAAAGACCGCTTCGCTGAAATTTGGCAAGGGCGTCGCTTAGGAGCCGAAAATGCAGTGCAGCAGCTGGCTGTAGACCACGCTTATGCTCTGTCTGAAATGCCTGAAAAATTGCGTGAACTTGTCAGTGGTACGCAAACTTTGTGGTATGCCCAAGGCACTTATCCAGCCTGTGATGAGCGCATTTCAGCATTGTTGAATGAGTTGCGAAACAATCCGAAAAAAGGCTTGGCTGCCCCCACGCAACAGCACGATATTCGCGTTTTGCTCGACGAAATGCGACTTATCAAAGACGCCGCAGAACTAGATGTGATGCGCCAAGCTGGCGAAATATCAGCACAAGCCCATTGCCGTGCCATGCAAAGCAGCCATGCAGGTGTAGGCGAGTATCAACTCGAAGCTGAAATTCATTATCACTTTGCGCGCAATGGCGCTCGCTTCCCCGCCTATAGTTCAATTGTGGGGGGCGGTGCCAATGCTTGTATCTTACATTACACCGAAAACCAAGACGCCATTGCCAATGACGAATTAGTGCTCATCGACGCGGGCTGCGAATTGGCAGGCTATGCCGCTGATATTACCCGCACGTTCCCGGTGAATGGTGTTTTTACAGAACCCCAACGCCAGCTCTATCAATTGGTGTTAGACGCACAATACGCTGCGTTTAAGCAGGTTAAACCCGGCAGTAACTTTCACGCTGTCAATCAAGCGGCAATTGCCGTCATTGTTAAAGGCTTAGTGGACCTTGGTATCTTATCCGGTGATATCAACACACTCATTGAACAAAATGCCCAACGTGCGTACTTCATGCACGGCATTGGTCATTGGTTGGGGCTAGATGTACACGACGTAGGCGACTACCAACGGATTGACGGCCGCCAAACCCGCGCCTTTGAACCCGGAATGGTGCTCACCATTGAGCCGGGCATCTACATTGATGACACCGCTGATGTTGATCCTAAATGGCACAATATCGGTATTCGTATAGAAGACAACTTACTCATTACTGAAAATGGCTACGAGAACTTCACAGCACAAGTTCCCAAAGAAATAGCCGATATTGAATCGCTCATGGCGAACGCGCATGCCGCTGCTGAAACAGAAATTTAATGGATTCAAACACAATGTCAGACTCGCAGCCCAATACTCACTTTGACCTCATCATTGCAGGTGGCGGTTTAGCGGGTTTGAGTTTGGCTCATGCGCTTCAAAAAGCCCACAACTGGCGAATAGCCATTGTTGAAAGTCACCAGCCAACACCTGAACAACCGGCTAATTTTGATGAGCGTGTATTCGCCTTGTCAGCCATGACGGTGCGAATTCTCAAAACCTTAGGGCTTTGGAATAACATGCATGAACAAGGCGCAGCCATTGGCCATATTCATGTGTCTGATCAAGGCAGTTATGGCAAAGTCCGGTTGTATGCCGAACAGCATGGGTTGGCTGAGTTTGGACAGGTGTTACCGGCTCGAATTTTAGGCCGATGTTTGCAAGATGCCGTGGCCGAATTAGATTTAACTTGGTTTCGGCCCAACAAAATCAGCGCCACATCCATCGACTCCCGCACCCAATTAAGAACCGTCACGCTGGAATCTGGAGACACCCTCACGACCCAACTACTGGTCGTGGCAGAAGGCGCAAATTCAGATACCTGCAAGATGCTGAATGTGAGTGCCCGCGAGCATGATTACGGCCATGTGGCGGTGATCGCCAATGTACAAACCGACGAACCGCACAACAACTGGGCCATTGAACGCTTTACGCCGTCTGGACCACTGGCATTGTTGCCCATGCCAGATAATCGTCGTGCCTTAGTTTGGACGCACGAGCCACAAAAAGCGGCCGAATTGTTGGCCATGTCGGATGATGAATTTAGCCAGCAACTGCAACATGCCATGGGCTATCAATGCGGGCTTATTGAGCGGGTAGGCACGCGCAATAGCTATCCACTGAAATTACGGCTGGTGGAGCAATCTGTGTTTCCACGCGCCGTCGTGTTAGGCAACGCGGCACATGCGCTGCACCCCATCGCAGGGCAAGGTTTTAATTTGGGCATTCGAGATGTCATGGAACTGGCCATGCAATTGAGCAAAACACGGCACGAGCACCCAGAACAACGTGGCGACGTAGGCAACTTTAACGTACTTAACGCTTACCAACAGGCGCGCTTGAGCGATCAAGTGGGTGTGGCCGAATCAACACACGTATTGGCGCTTGTGTTCTCAAACGACATAGCGCCCTTGCAACTTGGCCGCAGCGCCGCACTCAGTGCCATGGCGCACCTTGCTCCGGCTCGTAATTGGCTGGTTCAAAAAGCAATGGGCCTGTCGTCACTATCACAATCTCCAGAGGAATGGCTTCGTGAACAGCGTTGATATTATTGTTGTAGGCGGTGGTATGGTGGGGCTCAGTGCTGCACTTAGCGCTGCCAATAATGGCTACCAAGTGGCCGTGGCTGATGCCGCGCCTGCACCGCAAAAAGCCAGCGATGCGATTTCTAACCGCGTGTCTGCCATTAATCTTAATAGTCAGCATTGGTTAACGCAGCTCGGCGCTTGGCAAGGCATTGAAGCCCAGCGCGCCACGCCTTTTCAGTGGATGCATGTTTGGCAGTCCGACCAACCCGGCGAAGTCACGCTCAAAGGCTCAGACTTAGCAGGCCAAACCGGGGCCAGTGAATTGGGCCATATTGTTGAAAACAATGTGGTGGCGTCGGCGTTACATCAACAAGCGCAGGCTCACGCTAATATTCAACTATTCCAACACGTACAGTGCCAACAGCTGAACTTAGGTGAACGCGAAGCGTGGTTAACGCTCGAAGACGGCACCATGCTCGGCGCTCAATTAGTGGTTGCCGCCGATGGCGCAAATTCTTGGTGCCGCCAGCAAGCCAGCTTACCCATTACATTTCGTGATTATGGTCATCATGCCATTGTTGCCACCGTCAAAACTCAGCGCCCGCACGAACATTGCGCGCGTCAAGCGTTTACCGAACACGGCCCATTGGCTTTTTTACCGCTGCACCAGCCGGACTTGTGTTCCATCGTGTGGTCGGTGCCGCCAGAGGTTGCCACTGAGATTAGCGCGCTAGACAACCCAGCATTCGCCAAAAAACTTACCGCAGCGTTCGACGCCACTTTAGGCGTGTGTGAGTTAGTCAGCCAGCCTACCGTTATTCCTCTCACTATGCGTTATGCACGGCAATGGTTAAAACCCCGTTTGGTGCTCATGGGCGATGCCGCACACACCATTCATCCGCTCGCAGGGCAGGGGGTGAATCTGGGCTTTGGTGATGCACAAGCATGGGCAGAGCAATTACAAGCATTGGCGAATCGCTCGAATCAAGACGAAGTGCTCGACTTGGGTGATGTGAACCATTGGCGTGGTTACGAGCGCGCCCGTAAAGCCGCAGCCATGGAAATGATTGCCGGGATGGACGCCATTAAATTTACCTTTTCAGCGCATCCGGCACCGTTAAAAACACTCATTGGTTTAGGCATGAACTTGGTGGACAAAGCGCCCGTCATTAAAACCCAACTGATCAAAAAAGCCATGGGGCTAGTATAAAGCTCCGCTGAATTGAGAAGTCGCCAGTGACGGCAAAAACGCCACCCTTGGCGCGTTACGTCATGAGCGGATACTTCTCTTTACATGAAAAATGAACGAACACGAGAATTATTCATCATAGAATGGTTCTCGTTCAGTGGTCGCACGGGTATAATCGCGCGCCATACAGCGTTCGATAAAACATCAACATGACCTCGCTCATGTGCGCGTCTTAAAGGCTTAGAGGAATTCCCATGGCACAACAAACTTCCCTGCACCCGCAGCACCTAGAATGCAACGCAAAAATGGTCGACTTTCACGGTTGGGACATGCCACTGCATTATGGCTCTCAGCTTGAAGAACACCATGTTGTGCGTCAAGACGCAGGAATGTTTGACGTGTCTCACATGACCATTGTCGATGTGAAAGGGCCACAGGCTCAAGCCTACCTCCAACGTTTACTCGCCAACGACGTCGCCAAGCTCAAAGTAAAAGGCAAAGCCCTCTATTCAGGTATGTTGAATGAACAAGGCGGCGTGATTGACGACCTTATCGTCTACTTCTTTACTGAAGATGACTACCGCGTGGTTGTAAACTCCGCCACCCGTGAAAAAGATTTAAATTGGATGCAGAAAATTGCCGCCGATTTTGACACCACTCTCACTGAGCGTGACGATCTGGCCATGATTGCCGTTCAAGGCCCCAACGCCAAAGCAAAAGCCGCTGAAGTGTTCAGTGCCGAGCAAAATGCTGCCATTGACGGCATGAAGGTGTTTTTTGGTATACAGGCCGACGACTTATTCATTGCCACCACAGGCTACACCGGCGAAGCCGGTTACGAAATTATCGTTCCTACCGACAAAGCCGGAACACTGTGGAATGCATTATTGGCTGCTGGCGTTAAACCTGCTGGGTTGGGCGCGCGTGACACCTTGAGGTTAGAAGCGGGCATGAATTTATACGGCCAAGATATGGACGAAACAATTTCGCCACTCGCCGCCAATATGGGCTGGACTATTGCATGGGAACCCGCCTCGCGTGATTTTGTTGGCCGCTCAGTATTAGAGCAGCAACGCGCAGAGGGCACCGACGTATTGGTCGGCCTCATCATGGAACAAAAAGGCGTGCTTCGTGCAGGCCAAGCCGTGCGTTTAGGCGACGATCAAGACGCCTGCGGTGTGATCACCAGCGGCACTTTCTCTCCCACCTTGGGCTACTCGGTTGCAATGGCTCGCGTGCCAGCCAATACCGGTGACACAGTTCAAGTGGAAATGCGCAAAAAGTGGGTTACAGTAAAACAGGTTAAACCCGTATTCGTGCGTAATGGCAAAGCTGTTTAAACACCTGCGTGATTTGAATAATACATTGACGATAAAATCGTGTCTGAGCACACACATTGAGTACTAGATTAAAGGATAAGAACCATGAGTAGCATTCCTGCAGAGCTGAAATACACCGCTTCTCACGAGTGGATTCGCAAAGAAGAAGACGGCACATACACCATTGGCATTACCGAACATGCACAAGAGTTGCTCGGTGATATGGTTTACGTTGAATTGCCTGAAGTGGGCGAAGAAGTCAGCGCTGGTGACGACATTGCCGTTGCCGAGTCAGTGAAAGCTGCTTCGGATGTTTACTCACCGTTGTCGGGTGAAATCATGGCTGTAAACGAAAGCTTGGACGATTCTCCAGAGCTTGTGAACAGCGATGCCTTCGGTGACGGGTGGTTCTTCCGCATTAAGCCAACTGATTTAGCTGAGCTTGATGACGTCCTTGATGCCGACGCATACCAAGAAGTAATCGACGACGAATAAGTCGCTCGACCAAATCATTAAGTAGCCCCAATCATTTGGTTGGGGTTTTTGCATTTTTATCCCTCGCTAAAGGGATCTGTGAACGCTGTTTGACGGGTTGTAACATGACGAACGTTTCGCTTTCTGTACTAGAACAAAAGCAGGATTTTATTCGCCGCCACATAGGGCCAGACGCTTCAGAGCAGTCGGCTATGTTGGAGACTATGGGTGTAAGTTCATTGGATGAACTCATTACTCAGACTGTACCTGCTGATATTCGCTTGCCAGCACCTTTGCAAATGGGTGGTGCGCGTACCGAAGTAGAAACCTTGGCTTACCTCAAGTCACTCGCTCAGCAGAATCAAGTGTTCCGTTCACACATTGGTATGGGCTATTCCAACACGTTCACGCCGCATGTGATTTTGCGGAACGTATTGGAAAATCCAGGTTGGTATACGGCCTACACGCCATACCAGCCAGAGATTGCCCAAGGCCGCTTAGAAATGCTGTTGAACTTCCAGCAAATGACACTGGATCTCACCGGATTAGATCTCGCATCGGCGTCACTGCTCGACGAATCAACCGCCGCAGCCGAAGCCATGGCGCTGGCTAAGCGTGTGTCTAAAAACAAAAAATCAAACACCTATTTTGTGGCCGACCATGTTCATCCGCAAACCATCGACGTGGTGAAAACCCGCGCTGAAGCCTTTGGTTTTGATGTGATTGTGGGCGCGTGGAACACCGCCGGTGAGCACGATGTATTTGGTGCATTACTGCAATACCCAGGCACCACAGGTGAGGTGAACGATCTTGCCGAAGTGATTGCTGCCGTACAAGCCAAAAAAGGCATTGTGGCCGTCGCCGCCGACATTATGAGCTTGGTATTGCTCAAAGCTCCAGGCCAAATGGGGGCCGATGTAGTACTCGGCTCTGCGCAACGCTTTGGTGTACCCATGGGCTATGGCGGGCCACATGCAGCGTTCTTTGCAACGCGTGACGCCTACAAACGTTCATTGCCGGGTCGCATTATTGGGGTGTCTAAAGACACTTCCGGTAACGTCGCATTGCGCATGGCCATGCAAACGCGCGAGCAACACATTCGCCGCGAAAAAGCCAACTCCAACATTTGTACGGCACAAGTGCTCTTGGCCAATATGGCGGCGTTTTACGCCATTTACCACGGCCCACAAGGGCTTAAAACCATTGCAAACCGCATTCATCGCCTCACCAGTATTTTGGCGTTGGGTTTGCAGCAAGGCGGCTTGAAACTCGCCAACAGCAGTTGGTTCGACACCGTATTGGTCGCAGTAGACGACAAATCTGCCGTGATAGAAGCCGCACAAGCACGTGGCATTAATTTACGCCTTGATGTGTCGGGTCATGTGGGGATCAGTCTGGATGAAACCACCACCGCGACCAACGTGAATGAACTGTTCGATCTGTTGCTTGGCGAAAGCCACAATGCATCTGTGCAGGTGCTTGACCAGCAAGTGATCGACGCAGCCGGCGTGATCCCAGCAAACTTGCAACGCGATACCGAATTTCTAACTCATCCGGTGTTCAATCGCTACCACTCAGAAACCGAGATGCTGCGCTACATCAAGCGTCTTGAGAACAAAGACTTATCGTTAAACCACTCGATGATTTCATTGGGCTCATGCACCATGAAACTCAACGCCACGGCAGAAATGATTCCTGTAACTTGGCCAGAATTTGGCCAATTACACCCATTCTGCCCACGCGAGCAGGCCAAAGGCTACACCGCAATGATGACCGAGCTGAGTGATTGGCTTATCAACATTACTGGGTACGACGCCTTGCTCATGCAGCCAAACTCAGGCGCACAGGGCGAGTACGCAGGCTTGTTAGCCATTCGTAAATACCACGAAAGCCGTGGAGATGCACACCGCAACATTTGCCTCATTCCGCAATCAGCACACGGTACAAACCCAGCGTCGGCACAAATGGCCAGCATGAAAGTTGTGGTGGTTGCATGTGATACAGACGGCAATATCGACCTCAATGATTTACGTGAAAAAGCCGAAAGCATGGCCGACCAATTGTCGTGCCTCATGGTGACCTACCCGTCTACCCACGGTGTATACGAAGAAACCATTCGCGAAGTGTGTGACATTGTTCATGCCAACGGCGGTCAGGTTTACCTCGACGGTGCCAACATGAACGCCCAAGTGGGTTTAACGTCGCCGGGCTTTATTGGGGCAGACGTATCGCACCTCAACTTGCACAAAACGTTTTGTATTCCGCATGGCGGTGGTGGGCCGGGCATGGGCCCAATTGGTGTGAAACAACACCTTGCCCCGTTTGTGGCAGGCCACGCCGTGGTTGATATGGACGGCGAAGCCAAAGACAACGGCGCTGTTTCTGCCGCTCCGTATGGCTCGGCCAGCATTTTGCCAATTTCATGGGCATACATTGCCATGATGGGCAGCCAAGGCTTAAAGCACGCCACAGAGGTGGCTATTTTAAATGCCAACTACCTCACGCAGCGTTTAAAAGAACACTTTCCAGTGTTGTACACCGGCCGCAATGACCGAGTCGCGCATGAATGTATTTTAGACATTCGCCCACTCAAAGAAGCGTCGGGCATTACAGAAATGGACATTGCCAAACGTTTAATCGACTACGGCTTCCATTCTCCAACCATGAGCTTCCCAGTGGCGGGCACGTTAATGGTGGAGCCCACTGAAAGTGAAGCAAAGGTTGAACTTGACCGTTTTGCCGACACCCTCATTGCTATTCGCCAAGAAATTGCGAAAGTTGAGAAAGGCGAGTGGAGCTTAGAAGACAACCCATTGGTGAATGCACCGCACACGCAGCAAAATGTGATGGGCGAATGGCCGCACAGTTATAGCCGCGAAACAGCCGTGTACCCATTACCGAGTGTGGCTCAGAATAAATTCTGGCCTACAGTGAATCGTATTGACGATGTATATGGCGACCGTAATTTGTTCTGTGCGTGTGTGCCAATGAGTGAATATGAGTAGGTGATGGTGGGGATCAGAGAGTCAGTTTTTGACGTCAATTGAGGATAGAAACTGACGTCAGGCTAAAATCAGAGAGAAGCGAGTACTGCGGGAGTGGTGCTCGCTTTTTTTGTAACTCACTTGTGTCCCAAAACGTGTTTGCAGAACCTTTTTGCTCTAACTTCCTTAATTTTTTCTGTAACACACTGAAAAAAAGCGTTTTTTAACCGATGTAACGATTGCTGAACACGCTTTGAATCTGTTGCTGTATATTTTACTGGTTGTTTATGGCCCTTCATTAATTGTGGTGGGTTGGCGCCAAATCTAACCCTCCAAAATGAAACATGATGGCGTTCTTGTATCGCTCTTTTGAACGAAAGCCATGAGCTCGAACTCTGATGGTTCTTATGCGACTGTTGAGGGCCTCCGCTAAACCATTTGAGACTTGATGCCTCATCGCATTTAGAATTCCCCACAAGCGGCCTTTGATGAGGTTAGCGACATTTGTCAAAGCGGGGA